>NZ_JBEXRA010000020.1:0-153590 GCF_040612855.1 Streptomyces sp. NPDC006332 | reverse complement strand
CCCCTCCCTATGGGGCCTGCCCGGTTAGCCACACCCGCCCCCCCCCCTGCGCGGGGTGGGGGCCCCCCCGGTTCCCCGGCCCGGGCCCACACCGCGTGCAACGGGTTCCCGCCACCGTTGCCCTGCAGGATCCGGGTGACACCGAAGCGCAGACGCTTGGGCGGCCCGTCCTCCTTCACGGGGCGTCGAAGACGGCGGGTGAACTCGCCCAAGGGGGCGGAATCCCCTCAGCACATCCGACACCCTCTGCCTCCACGCCGTTCGGCAGCCAGCCGACCGGTGATGACAGCGCCACCGGTCGTCACGGCCAGGGACATCTGGTTGCTCTGGCCGGACTTCGCCAGGGCGGCAACGTCAACCAGCAACTCGTCGGGCTGCGCATGAGGCGGGCCATGTTCGCCGGCCATCCGGCTGCTTGAGCGGTGACGCCACGGGGCAAGGAAGGTGCTCACGGCAGACCACAGTGTCCGCCGCGTCACGAGCCACAGCCGGCTGCTGCAAACCTTCGAGGGAGGCCAGGCCCGTGCCCTATCGGGTGCGTCGGCAAGGGCTGTGGTGGAACGGACGGCTGCGGCGACGGCAATCACCGTGATCATCACGGTCACCCTGGTCTCTGAATCGTCCATGCGCGTGCCCCTGGCTACCGAACCCCTCTGGCCCACCCCGCCACCTGCCAACCCCGCAGAGTCCCAGTGCTTGCCTGAAGGGGGTGGAGGACCAAAGTCGACGCATGACGGCACCTGCTGCCGTGAGCCCGTGTCAGGGGCCGTGCCGGTTCGCCACCAGCTGCTCGATCATCCTGGGATCGTCGAGGGCGGCGCCGGGCCTTCTGCCACGCTCGTCAACGGCCGACCTGGGGGCGTCACGGCTGGCAACGTCCGTGCCGGTCGGTGGTGTTCTCACGAGACGCAGTGTTGGCCGGTGCCGCCGACGGTAGCCGCGGTGCAGGCGGCGACGCCACGCCCAGCCCGACTGCCACACGGTGGCGGGTCACTGTGAGCGCCGGACAGAGCCTCGCAGCTGCTTGAACCATCCCTGGGGCCGGTCGAGGCGGACTACCTCATCTTCAAGCGCGCGGAAATCTGTACCCGCTGGAGTAGACATTCGGCGGCGGTGTAGTTACCGTTTCTCTCGTAGTCGAGATCGAGCGAGGCTCGGCAGAGATGAACTGCCGGGCAGTAGTACGCAGTTGCAGTTGGCATGACGGTGCGGTGGTGGAGTTCCGAAGCCAGAGTGGTCGCAGGACGGCGACGGGACTGACAACCGGACCGGGTGGCCCGCAGTGATCAGGGGCCGCCATAAGCGGCACCGCAGTGGCGGTGCCAGCAGTTCGCAGTTTCCGTCAGTGAGTAGTCGATCAAGAGGGAAGAACGGAGGAGCCGAGCGCCATCAGGATCGCCCGGGTGGAGTCTTTGACCCGGGTACCGCAGGACATCGATAGTGAGGTGGTCTCCGGTCGAGCAACCGCGATCCCCGCGCCCCCGACAACGTCTCGGTCGGGTCTGCGGAAACACAGGGCCGGCGCAGTATCAGGGCCGGCGGATGGTGTAGCAGTTCCTTCGGGGCCCTGGTGCCAGTACGGCGCCAGGGCCCCTCAACGCGTGCCACAGAACAGAGAGGTGCAATGACAGCAGACGACACATTCGGCCGTCTCGATGACGACGACTACCCCGCCTACACCCGCCTCATCACCCCACTGCGCTCCGCGGGCGGCCACCGCCGCTACTCCCGCTATCAGCTGCGTATCGCCGCCCGCGCCCGGGAACTCGTAGACCACGGCACCCCCATTGAGGCCGCCTGCCGCATCATCATCCTCGAAGACCAGCTCGAGGAAGCCCAGCGCCTCAACGCCGAAAATCACCGCGCCACCGAATCAGCGAAACCGACCGCAGCAGCATGAGATGAGCGTGCCCGCCCGCGTCGGCGGGCACCGCACGCACGGTCTGCCGTGCGGTGTGATCGTTTCCTGTGTGACGCGGCGTGTGGGCGTGTAGCGTTCTGTGTCAGCTGTCGTGGTTCGGAATTCCCCTGCCCGCGCCTTTGGTGTGGGCGTTTTGCTGTGCTGTGCCGCAGGAACCAGGGCGACCACCTCCGCTTTCCGCATGGAGCGGGAGGCGTTCATCGACTGGAAGGCGTCAGACATGGCGACGGGAACTGTGAAGTGGTTCAACGCGGAGAAGGGCTTCGGCTTCATCGCCCAGGACGGCGGCGGCCCGGACGTCTTCGCGCACTACTCCGCGATCAACTCCACAGGCTTTCGTGAGCTCCAGGAGGGCCAGGCCGTGACGTTCGACGTCACGCAGGGCCAGAAGGGTCCGCAGGCCGAGAACATCAACCTGGTCTGACCTCGCAAACCTGCCCGAGGGATCGCGCACACTGTGTCCGGTGAGCGCCACCCGTGCGGGCTTTGCCGCCCACCGGGCGCAGCGCCTGCTCTCGTGCCGGGCGTGCACACGATCAGAGGCCGCGCAGCCATTGCTGCGCGGCCCCTGATCTGTTGAGGCGGAGGATGGGGGATGCGAGCTCGGCCTCAACTTCCTGACCTCAGTTGCTTCGATCGTCGTCCGGTTCGGGTGCCGCATGCCCTGCGCCTCTGTTCGCGCAGATTGAAGCAGCGGACGGTCAGGTGCCCGTCCGGGCGTCGAGGAAGGCTTGCCGCCCAACCGGATCGTCCCATCTGCGGTCCGCATGCAGAACGCGCCAGGCGGTGAGCTCGAGATCTCGGAGCCACAACTCGCCGATGACCTGTGTCTTGAGGTCAGGCAAATGGTCGGACTCGGCGAGGGCTTGACCGATCACGTACCCGGCCGCTACGCGCTGGGGCGGAGTCATCTCATCGACGGCCGAGAGGATCTGCCTGGCCAGGGCGGTTCCCTCTCCGTCCAGAGAACGCAGCACCGGAGCCTCCATGTTGACGGGTAGCAGGTACGCGGTGCCCGAGACCGGTTTGCGATGACGATGTAAGCCAGGGCGTGCGCGGTCTCGGCCGAGCGCCCGTCCCTGGTCGCTGGTGTCGGTGTCCAGGTGGGTGGCTGCTGACTCCCGTGCCGGGCCGCGACGCCGGCAAGACCGTGACCGGTGCCGGGGACCCGGCTGCCGGGCCCCCGGACTCAGGCGTCGATGATGACGGGGATGATGAGGGGCTTGCGGCGGTGGGTTCGAAAGGCCCAGTTCGCCACTGCGCGGGCGACGAGTTGTTCGAGCTGGCGGGCGTCCCCGACGCCTTCCTCGGCCGCGGTGGCCAGGGTCTTCTCGATGACGGGGATGACCGGCTCGAAGGTGGTGTCGTCGTGGACGAAGCCCCGGGCCAGGAAGTCGGGGGCCTCGGCGAGGGCGCCGGTGTCCGCGTCGACGATCGCCACCACCGTGACCACGCCTTCCTCCGCGAGGGTGAGGCGGTCCTTGAGGGACGCTTCGGTGGCGCCGCCGACTTCCATGCCGTCCACGTAGACGTTGCCGGCGGGGACCTTGCCGGTGATGGACGCGCGCCCGTCGACGAGGTCGACGACGACGCCGTCCTCGGCGATGACGACCCGCTCGGGGTCGACGCCGGTACGGATGGCGAGGTCGCCGTTGGCCCGCAGATGGCGCCATTCGCCGTGCACGGGCATGACGTTGCGGGGCTTGACGATGTTGTAACAGTAGACGAGTTCGCCGGCGCTGGCGTGCCCGGAGACGTGCACCTTGGCGTTGCCCTTGTGGACCACATGGGCGCCCCACCGGGTGAGTCCGTTGATCACCCGGTAGATGGCGTTCTCGTTGCCGGGGATGAGGGAGCTGGCGAGCAGGACGGTGTCGCCCTTGCCGATGCGGATGAGGTGGTCGCGGTTGGCCATCCGCGACAGCGCGGCCATCGGCTCGCCCTGGGATCCGGTGCACACCAGGGTGATCTTGTGGTCCGGGAGCTTCTCCAGCTCCTTGGTGCTCACGACCAGCCCGGAGGGGACCTTCAGATAGCCCAGGTCACGGGCGATGCCCATGTTGCGGACCATCGAGCGGCCGACGAAGGCGACCTTGCGGCCGTGCTGGTGGGCGGCGTCCAGTACCTGCTGGATGCGGTGCACATGGCTGGCGAAGCTGGAGACGATGACGCGGCGCGGAGCGGTGCGCATCACCTGCTCGATCGCCGGGTTCAGCTCCCGCTCCGAGGTGGTGAAGCCGGGCACTTCGGCGTTGGTCGAGTCGGTGAGGAACAGGTCCACGCCCTCCTCGCCGAGGCGGGCGAAGGCGCGCAGATCGGTGATGCGGTCGTCGAGGGGGAACTGGTCCATCTTGAAGTCGCCGGTGTGCAGCACCATCCCGGCTTCGGTCCGGATCGCGACCGCGAGGCTGTCCGGGATGGAGTGGTTGACCGCCACGAACTCGCAGTCGAAGGGGCCGAAGCGCCGCCGGTCGCTCTCCCGTACCCGCACTGTGCGCGGCCGGATGCCGTGTTCCTTGAGCTTGGCCTCCAGGAACGCCAGTGTCAGCTTGGAGCCGACCACGGGGATGTCGGACCGCTCGCGCAGCAGGTACGGCACGCCCCCGATGTGGTCCTCGTGGCCGTGGGTGAGGACCACGGCCACGATGTCGTCCAGCCGGTCCCGGATCGAGGTGAAGTCCGGCAGGATCACGTCCACGCCGGGCTGGGTCTCCTCGGGGAACAGCACACCGCAGTCGACGACGAGCAGTTTGCCGGCATGCTCGAAGACGGTCATGTTGCGGCCGACTTCACCCAGGCCGCCCAGGGCGATGACTCGCAGCCCTCCTTCGGGAAGGGGAGGGGCGGCTTTAAGTTCGGGGTGCGGATGACTCATACCCTGACGGTACCCGTAGAGCGGGAGGGCATGATCCGTTGCCTGTCGCGGGCCGTCGCGCGGGATGCCAACCGGCTCACGCGGCTCGTGCGGGTTCTACTCGCTCGTCCTCGCTCCACCGGAGCTCGATAGAAGTCCACAACCTGGCCAGAACGGTATCCAGAGTCCCCCTTAGGGGCATCCGTGACAGGAATGGCGCTGCATACCCCCCACTGGCTGGCCTTCATCTGGCGGGGCTCCGTGATCGCCGAGGGCCCGGCCGACGCCGGGACGGCGAAAAACCTGGTGTGCGGGGCCGACGGAACCGGGTAACGTCTTGGGCATGTTCTTCCAGACGCCGATTCACGAGTGAGAGCGTGATGGGCCCTTGCTGACGTCCTTGGACGTCGCCGCGCCTGTCCCCCACCAATGAATCCGTAGATCACTTCACCTCTTTCCGGGAGAACCCGTGAGCAAGAACATCAACAACCCCGTGGGCATGGGCGGCGGCCAGCGCAAGAAGCTGTCCCGTGCCGAACGGCAGAACAACGGTCCGCACCGCAACCTCGACCGCCAAAATGCCGCCGACCAGAAGGCGGAGCTGGTGCGCAAGATGCGCGAGAAGGCAGGCGCAGCCGAGGGCGCCGGGCAGACGAGCGACGGCACCGCACAGAGCTGACGCACCGCCGCCGCAGGGCGGCACCGCACGGGGCAGGGCCCGGACCGCGACGCGCGGTCCGGGCCCTGCTGCCGTACCGGGCGCGGCCGGTGCCGCTCAGCTCTCGGCCGAGCACCCGCGTCTCAGCCGGCCACCCGGGGCAGCTGGTCCCGACGCTTCTTGGTGCTGTTTCGCCTGGTCAGCAGCGCACGCCTGGTACTCGGTCGTGCTGATGACGCTCTGTATCGTTCAGTCCTCTGTGGTCCGGACGGCAAGCGGGCACCACTGATCAGGGCGTGGGTCGCAAGGTGTAGTCGTCGGTGCAGGACTGGACCTGCGAGGTCGTGCCGCTGCCGAGGATTGGTCTTCGTGATGCCGGCGTCGAGGACGACGTGCTTGGTGGCGATGTTGGTGACGCAGTGATTGGTGGAGATGAATGTGGCGTCGCCGCCGGCGACCAGGTGAGGCTGGAGGTGGTACCCAACAGTTTCACCGAGTCGGCGGGCCAGGTTTGTAGTCGATGAGGTTGGTGGAGATCACGGTGTTGTCGCCGACGAGGTGGATCAGACCGTAGAGGTCGTCCTTGCCGTTGTCGGAAGTTGTCGGAAGTTGTCGGTCACGTCGAAGGCGTCCGCACCGTTGTTGACCGGGGCGCGTTCGAGGTGGACGAAGCCCATGCCGGTGACCTTGCACGCGTCGTTGTCGGACGCGAACCGGATGCCGACCTTGCCGTTGGTGTGGGAGTTCTGCGTCGGGGTGAAAGGTTTAGAGGTGAGTCACACCGAGCCTCGTCTGTGCCACCACACTTGATGCTGCGACGCGAGCCGCCTGGAGGCCGTGATCAAAAAGGAAAGCGTTGCCCGTAGCGGCTGAAGGAGGGTACGTGCCCAGAGGGCCCACTGCCGACACGGCCATGAGTACATGCCGGAGAACGTATACCTGGGCTCTCGTCGGCTGTCCGGCAGTGCGGAGCGAGGCAAGGCCCGCTACGTTCACCCCGGCGATGTGACATCTCGTGACAGATGAGAGGCTCAGGCGGGTGAGCGAGACACCACCGAACACCCTGCAATACCGATTCGACGGACCAGAAGACGCCCCAGTCCTGATCCTCGGTCCCTCACTGGGTACCACCTGGCACATGTGGGACCGCCAGGTCCCCGAGCTGACGAAGCAGTGGCGGGTCTTCCGGTTCGACCTGCCCGGCCACGGCGGCGCTCCCGCGTACCCGGCGGGCGCGGTGGGCGACCTCACCGCGCGGCTGCTCGCCACCCTCGACGGTCTCGGCGTGCACCGCTTCGGCTACGCGGGCTGCGCGCTCGGCGGCGCCGTCGGTATGGAGCTGGCCCTGCGCCATCCCGAGCGCCTCGCCTCGCTCGCGCTGATCGCGGCCTCGCCCCGCTTCGGCACGGCCGACGAGTTCCGCCAGCGCGGCGTGATCGTACGGACGAACGGGCTCGACCCGATCGCCCGGATGTCCCCCGATCGCTGGTTCACCGGCGGGTTCGCAGCGGCGCAGCCCGCGATCACCGAGTGGGCCGTGCAGATGGTGCGTACCACCGACCCCGGCTGTTACATCGCCGCCTGCGAGGCGCTCGCCTCGTTCGACGTGCGGGGCGAGCTCGCGCGCGTGGGCGTGCCCACCCTGGTCCTCGTCGGTTCGGACGACCAGGTCACCGGCCCCGCCGAGGCCCGCACCCTGGTCGCGGGCATCCCGGACGCCCGGCTGGCCGTCGTCCCCGGCGCTTCCCACCTGGTGCCGGTCGAGCAGCCGACCGCCGTCACCGACCTCCTGGTCAGACACTTCTCCACCGCCTGGCAGCCCGCCTTCGACTCCACCACCGGTATGACGGCGATCCAGGCCACCCCGGTAAAGCCGGTCCTGGCCGCCGCGCCGCCGCAGCCCGCACCGGTCGCCGAGATCGCCGCGGCCGTCGCGGGCCCCGAGGTCTTGGGCCGCCCCGACCCGTACGACGCCGGTCTGAAGGTGCGCCGCGAGGTGCTCGGCGACGCCCACGTGGACCGGGCCCTGGCACAGGCCGACGACTTCTCCGGCGACTTCCAGGAGTTCATCACCCGCTACGCCTGGGGCGAGATCTGGGACCGGCCCGGTCTGGACCGGCGCTCACGCAGCTGTGTCACCCTCACCGCCCTGGTCGCGGGCGGCCACCTCGACGAGCTCGCCTTCCACACCCGCGCCGCCCTGCGCAACGGTCTCACCCCCATCGAGATCAAGGAGGTGCTGATGCAGGCGGCCGTCTACTGCGGCGTCCCGGCGGCCAACAGCGCCTTCAAGGTGGCCCAGCAGGTCATCCGCGAGGAGACGACCCCCAGCGAGTGAGCCTGCCGCGAGTCCAGGACACGTCGGAGGCAGGATGGAAACCATGAAGCTCACGAAGAAGTCCCATGCCTGTGTCCGCCTCGAGAAGGACGGCCGGACACTCGTTCTCGACCCCGGCGGATTCAGCGAGCGGGACGCCGCGCTCGGCGCCGACGCCATCCTCGTCACGCACGAGCACCTCGACCACTTCGACGAGGAGCGACTGCGGGCCGCATTGGAAGCCGACCCGGCCGCCGAGATCTGGACCCTCCGGTCCGTCGCGGAGAAGATCTCCGCCGCTTTCCCCGGCCGCGTACACACGGTCGGCCACGGCGACACCTTCACCGCGGCCGGCTTCGACGTCCAGGTCCACGGAGAGCTGCACGCGGTCATCCACCCGGACATCCCACGCATCACCAACGTCGGCTACCTCGTCGACGGCGGCAAGGTCTTCCACCCCGGCGACGCGCTCACCGTCCCCGACCACGCCGTCGAGACGCTGATGCTCCCGGTCATGGCCCCCTGGAGCAAGATCTCCGAGGTCATCGACTACGTCCGCGAGGTCAAGCCGCGGCGCGCCTACGACATCCACGACGCCCTGCTCACCGACCTCGCCCGCCCCATCTACGACAACCAGATCGGCGCCCTCGGCGGCGCCGAACACCTGCGGCTGGCGCCGGGCGCATCGACGGACGTGTGACGGGCGGTCCCGCCAGCCCGGTCGGCCGGCGCCGACCGCGTTGTCAGACCCGCCCGGTAGGTTGTGAGACATGCGCATCGCGACCTGGAACGTGAACTCGATCACCGCCCGCCTGCCGAGGCTGCTGGCCTGGCTGGAGAGCAGCGGCACCGACGTGCTGTGCCTCCAGGAGGCCAAGGTCGCCGAGGCGCAGTTCCCGCTCGACCAGCTGCGCGAGCTGGGCTACGAGGCGGCGGTACACGCCACCGGCCGGTGGAACGGCGTGGCGGTGATCTCCCGCGTCGGCATCGAGGACGTGGTCAAGGGCCTGCCCGGCGACCCCGGCTACGACGGGGCGACCGAGGCCCGGGCCCTCTCCGCGACCTGCGGCCCGGTCCGCGTCTGGTCGGTGTACGTGCCGAACGGCCGTGAGGTGGACCACCCGCACTACGCCTACAAGCTCCAGTGGTTGGAGGCCCTGAAGGCGGCCGTCGCCGGGGACGCGGCCGGCGGCCGCCCCTTCGCGGTCATGGGCGACTACAACGTGGCGCCCACCGACGACGACGTCCATGACGTCGCCGCCTTCGAGGGCCTCACCCACGTCACCCCGGCCGAGCGCGCCGCCCTGGCCTCCCTGCGCGAGGCGGGCCTGTCCGACGTGGTCCCGCGCCCCCTGAAGTACGAGCACCCCTTCACGTACTGGGACTACCGCCAGCTCTGCTTCCCCAAGAACCGGGGGATGCGCATCGACCTGGTGTACGGCAACGAGCCGTTCGCCAAGGCGGTGAAGGACGCTTACGTGGACCGCGAGGAGCGCAAGGGCAAGGGGGCCTCCGACCACGCGCCGGTCGTGGTCGACCTCGACGTGTAGTCCGACAGCAGCCGCAGATCCACCGACTCCGCGAGCGCGGCCAACCCCGCATCGGACGGGTGCAGATGGTCGCCGCTGTCGTAGGCGGGCAGCATGTGGTTGGGGGAGGCGGGGTCGCGGACCACACCGTCGAAGTCCAGCACGCCGTCGAACACCCCGGCGTCCCGGATCCAGGCGTTGACCGCGACCCGCTCGGCGTCCACCGCCGCCGTGCACCGTGTGTGGCCCCCGCACGGCAGGAGCGTGGCTGCCAGCGTGCGCAGACCACGGGCGCGGCCCCGGTCCGTGAACTCCCGCAGCCCCGCGATCACCTGCTGGGCCGAGGCACCGCCCAGCACGTCGTTCACACCCTCGAACAGCACCGCCGTACGCGCCGACGTCTGGGCGTGGACATCGCGGTCGAACCGGTTCAGGGCGCTCACTCCGGCCGAGTCCGTGGCGACCCCGTCCCCGGGATAGCGGTCGGTCACCACACGGTTTCCTGAGATCCCCAGGTTCAGCACCCCGTAGCGGGGGACCACGCTCTGCCCCAGCAGCCGGGTGGCCAGCACATTGGGCCAGCGCCGGTTCGCGTCCACGGTGGACCGGTCCCCATCGGTGATCGAGTCCCCGACCAGCACCACCGACCCCGGCCCGCAGCCCACGTCCACCCCGGTCAGCAGGGGCCAGTTGGTCAGCGTCGAGGTGTACGCGGCGGCCGAACCGTCCGCCGTATGGTCGCCCGCGTCGCTCAGGTACGACCGCTGCCGTGCGAGCCGGTGCACGGGCGCCGCCGGCACCGTCCCGGGCAGATGGAAGCTCACCAGCAGGTTGGCGTCCGCCGGTACCGCGAAGACCAGCGGATCACTGAACGACTGTGCCCCGGCCGGGATCTCGACCCCCGCCGCGCCGTCGAAGGTCAGCCGCTCCGGCGCACCCCGCGCCGTCGCACCCGAGGCCTGCACCGCCACCGTGGCGCCACCGATCCGCACCGGAGCCGTCGCGAAGGTGTTGTCGAACCGCAGCCGCAGCCGTGGCCCGCCCACGGAGGTGTGCACGACCAGCCGCAGTGTCCGGTCCGTCCACGGGCCGAGGGCCTGGTAGCCGGTGGTCGCGGTCGCCCAACTCCCGGTCCACTCCGGTGTGGCGGCCCGTACCGACATCGCGAACACATGCAGGTCGGTCGCGTACGGCAGCTGCACCGAGACCACCTCGCGCCCCGCGACCAACGGCACCGTCACGACGTACAGCCGTGCCTTCTCGACGAGTTGGCCACCGGGTGTGTTGACGTGCGGCAGTGCCACCGCCTTGGTGGCGAGCGGTCCCCGGCGCCAGTCGGAGGCGGTCAGCCGGTACGGGGAGACGGTGCCGTCCGCGTACTCGACCGTGCCCGTGCCGCCTGTGTCGGCGCCGCCGGTGCCGGCCACCAGGAAGGCGAGCCCGTCGCCGTGCCCGTGCAGGCGGACGTCCTGCCCGGCGGCCCGCACGTTGTCCGGTACGCCCGGCCGCCACCGCGGCCAGGTCAGCCGCGCGCCCAGCACGGTGAGGGGGCGCCCCGGCGTCCAGCCGGCGGCCGTGAGGTCCTGGGCCGACAGGGAGGCGCCGAGGCCGTCGAAGTCCGCCTCGCAGGGACGGGCGTCATCACTGACCGCCGTCGTGTCGAACAGTTCCTCCAGCGGGAGAGGCCCCGCCGCGCCCGCCGGGGCAGCAGGCATCGAGCTCGTGGGCACGAGGACCGCGCACAGGGCGAGAACGGCCACCCACCACCGGATGCTTCGGCGCACGGCCGTCTCCTTGGCAGAGAAGAGCAGAGAGGGGCAGAGGTAGGAGAGACAGGAGGTAACAGAGAGTCCTGGTAGAACAAAAGTCGCATACCGAAACTAAAGAGACACCGGGTACATGTCAACGAGCCATGCGTCGAGTCGCGGCGAAGTCGACCGGAATCCAGGGTCCGCGCGCCTGTGGTGCGTACGGCAGGGTGAATGACACGCTGGGCATATGAAGATCCCTTTTCTGGGCAACAGGCACGCGAAACCCGGCGCCCGCGACCCCGAGGGCATCGCCGAACTCCTCTCCGAGTGTGAGCTGCTGCGCTCCCAGGCGTCCCGGGAGGGCGTCCAACTCGACGACACCGCGGCCTCGTTGGAGGCGCTGGATCAGCTGGTGCCGCGCTGGCGGGACGACGCGGAGGTCCTGCCCTGGCTCGGTAACGACGCCGGGCTCTATCTCGGAACGGTCATCGTACGGACCGTCCCGGGGGCCTCCTGGGATCTCCGGCCGGACGGTCAGCCCGTGATCCGACTCGCCTCGGGGCGTGAGTTCGACATCGTCGACTCCGGTCACGAGTGGGCGTCGAGCGGTGCGCCCGAGCTCTCCCAGCTGTACGCCGAAGTCGCTGAAGCGTGAATCTCTGGCCCACAGATCGACGTAAATACGGCTAATGCCCGAAAAGTGCGTGTCGTGCATTTACGTCGATCTTGCCCCGATAAGTTGCGGGACCTACGACACAGCTGAGAGTGGGTAGGGCTGGGCATGGCCGTCGATCCGTTGATCGAACTGTGTGACGTCTACAAGTACTACGGGGGGCCGCGTGTCCGGCAGGACATCCACCTCACCGTCGGCAAGGGGGAGGTGGTCGTTGTCATCGGCCCTTCGGGTTCGGGGAAGTCGAGGCTCCTCGCCCTGCACCGACCCGCGCGGTGAGCGTGCCAGGGGCGTCCTGTCCAAGATCCTCAAGCACTGAGCGGACGGCGTCCTTCCCCCCGGCGCCCCGCCGCATCCTCCCCGGCGGAGAGTTCCCCGACGCGGGTCGGCCCGGCGCGCCGAACCTGGACTACGATGTGCCGTTCATGCCCACGGTGTCGGTCTCGCCGGCCCGCGTCGGGATGTGTGCGTTGCTCTTCCGGTTCGCCGCCCGGCTGTCCCGGCGGGAGCGGCGCGGTCAGAGGACCGAGGTCGCGGCGGTCACCGCGGCCGGACCGGGGACGCTGCTGCCGGGTGGGGGTCCCCCCACGGCCCCGAAACCGTAGGGGGGTGGCAGCTCACAGAGCCCATACCCGGCCGGCGGCAGCCGGAGATCACTGCTCGCGCAGCGGGATCGACACGTACGACGGGTCGTTCACCGGCGAGGAGAAGGTCAGCTGTGCGCCGGACGGGTTGTGCTCGATGTAGAGCGGGTCGACCGTGTCGACCACCAGGGCCAGCCGGTGCCCTGCCGGGACGTCGTAGGCCGTGGAGAACAGCTCCAGGTCGACGTCGAACGGCTTCCCGGGCGTTCGCCCGTGGAAGGTGTACGGCGCGTTGCTGACCAGCTTGCCGAGGCCGAGCGGCCCCACGTCGTAGAGGTACGCGACGAGGGTGCCGCTCTCCTTGGTCGGGGTGAGAGTGGTGTGCAACTCGGCCGTTCCGCGCACCCGTTGCGTGCTCGGGTACTTCTCCGACTGCCATACGGCGGCCCAGCGGCGGGGGAGCAGGGGGATCGAGGCGACGGGGGGCAGCCGGGCCACCTGGTCGAGAATGCTGGACAGGAAGACGACCCCGCCGTCCGCGCCCGAGTCGACGTTCGTGTGCAGGGTGGTCGTGCCCGCGAGGGCGATCTTCTTCCGGGTCGCGCCGACCGACTTCCAGTCCGGGTAGCCCTCGTAGCCGCCCGTGGAACGGGACTTGAGCCGCACGGGCTGCTCGCGGTCGACGCCGTTGTCGGCGCCCTTGAGGTAGTGGTCGAACCAGCGCTCGGTGTCGCTCCAGACGTCGTTGGGCAGCCCGAACAGGCCGGTGATCTCGGCGGTGGCGTGGTCGCCGGGGCGCAGCTCCAGCCTCTTCGGGCCGGTCAGCTTCTCGTAGAAGTCCGCGTACTGGTTGGGCGGGAAAATGGTGTCGCCCCAGGCGTTGGCCATCATGACCGCGGTGTCGTTCTTGTTCAGCTGATCGACGTAGGTCACTGCTGAACGCTTCTTCCCCCAGGCGACGAGCTCGGGTTCCGCGGCCAGGTTCGAGGCGTAGAAGTCGTCGAAGATCTGCCGGAGTTCGGGGCTCTGACGCCCGGTGACCAGGCTCGCGCCGTCCAGCAGGGCGGACGCCTGGACGTGCTGGGTGCGGCCGGAGTAGATGGAGCCGACCAGGTCGGCCCAGCCACTGAGGGCGGCGACCGCCTTGACGCGCTGGTCGTGCGCGGCGGCCAGCAGGCTGATGCCGGCGCCGTACGAGACGCCCGCCATGCCGACCTTCCGCGGGTCTGCCGGTGTGTGGGCGAGCGCCCAGTCGATGACCTCGGACGCGTCCGCCACGTCGGGCGGGCCGGCCACTTCTATCTCGCCGCCCGACTGCCAGAAGCCGCGCACGTTGTAACTGACCACGATGTAGCCGGAGTTCGCGAGCTTCTGGGCCTGGGCGAGGTACTCGACCTGAGGCAGGCCCCAACTCGTGGGCAGGACGAGCAGCGGGTAGCGGCGGGTGCCGTCGGCGTCGGCGGGTGTGATGACGTTCGCCTTGAGGACCGTGCCGCCGTCCCCGGCGATGTCGACGAATCGGATGCCGGTCGCCGCCTGGGCGCCGGGGGCGAGCCCCAGGGAGCCGCCGGCGATCAGCGTCGCGGAGACGGCACCCGCGGCGGCGGTGCGCAGGGCCTTGCGGTGGCGATGTCCCACGGGTCACTCCCTCGTACGGTCACTCGTGTCAGTGCAAAGTGACCCGACAGTAACCTCGATTCCTTACCGCAAGTAACCCGTCGGTAAGTTACGTGGGAGTAACGATAGTTGGAATGTGTACGACCCTGGGGGAGCCCGCCCTAGGAGGCCCGGTGGGAGTTGCGCCCCATCGCCGGGGTCGGCAGCGGCGCCTGTGCCGCCCGTGTCACGTCCGCGACCAGTTCGACCACATCGGGGCCGTACGCCGAGGAGTTGACCACCTTCAGAAGCACCACGAAGGAGTTGTGGCCGTGCTTGCGGGCCAGCCGCTCGTGGTTGCGGGCGAGATAGCGGGTCGCGGCCTGGTTGGTGATCGCACGCTGGCCGCAGAACAGGAACACGGGCCGGGTCCGGCCCGGATCTCCCGCCGTGAGCCGGGCCAGCAGCACGTACTCGGTCAGGCCGGTCTCCATGCGATAGCGCTCGCTGCCGATCTGGAAGGCCGATCGGTCCGGGCCCGGATCCGGGTCGGTGTTCACCCGCACCCCGGGCAGCATGGCGTGCATATGGGCCGCCATGCGCCGATTCGACCCCGGCCCGCCCACACAGAACTCCGTCCGGTCGCCGAAGCCCTGCCGGGCGGCGTCCTGGGTTATCACCTCGGCGTGCGCGCCGCAGTCCTTGATGAGCGCGGCAAGCTCCAGGAGCGCGAACACGTCGAAGCGGTGCACCGCGAGGTCGGGGCTGCCCGCGTCGCGGTTGACGACCAGCAGGGACTCGGAGTTGTCGGGCAGCCCGAAGAAGGCCTGCTTGCGGCGGAGCTTGCGCTTCCACAGGTAGGTCCGGGCCAGCCAGCCGAGCGTGGCACTGATACCGGCGGCCACCACACCCAGGACGATGTTGCGCACGTCGTCATTCATGGGCGGGCATGCTATCCGGCGAACGCCAACCCGTGTTTCCAGAGCGGTCGACGTGCCTTCCTGACGGGGGCATGGCGATCGCATAGGCTGCGCGGACGGTCTCTTGCTGGAGGTTCGGATGCGTCGCCCTGTCGCACGGAAACTGTCGGTGCTGGCGGTCTCGGCCGCCGTGGTGTCGGTGGGGGCGGCGGCTCCGCCCGCCGCTTCCGGCGCACCCGTCGAGAAAGTCCCCGTGGCCGTCGGCTACGGCGGTGCCGTCTCGAGCGTCGACGCGGACGCCTCCGCGGCCGGCATCGAGGTCCTGAAGAACGGGGGCAACGCCGTCGACGCGGCCGTCGCCACCGCCGCCGCGCTCGGCGTCACCGAGCCGTACTCCTCGGGTGTCGGCGGAGGCGGCTACTTCGTCTACTACGACGCCAAGTCCCGTACCGTGCGCACCATCGACGGACGGGAGACGGCACCGCTCACTGCCGGGCCCGACCTCTTCCTGGAGAACGGCAAGCCGCTCGCCTTCGCGGACGCCGTCAGCAGCGGCCTGAGCGTCGGCACACCGGGCACGCCGGCCACCTGGCAGACGGCGCTCGACAAGTGGGGCAGCAGAAAGCTCGGGACGGTGCTCAAGCCCGCCGAGCGCATCGCCCGGGACGGATTCGTCGTCGACGACACCTTCCGCTCGCAGACCGCCTCCAACGAGACCCGGTTCCGCTACTTCCCGGACACCGCCAAGCTGTTCCTGCCCGGCGGGCGGCTGCCGGTCGTCGGCTCGACCTTCAAGAACCCCGATCTCGCCCGCACCTACGCCGAGTTGGGCAAGAAGGGCGTCGGCGCGATCTACCACGGCGACCTCGGCGACGACATCGTGGACACCGTGAACCACCCGCCGGTGGACCCGAGTTCGGGCTGGAACGCCCGCCCCGGCGACCTCTCGGAGAAGGACCTCGCCGCCTACCGCGCCAAGCTCCAGGCGCCAACGAAGACCTCGTACCGCGGCCTCGGCGTCTACTCGATCGCGCCCTCCTCCTCGGGCGGCACCACGGTCGGTGAGGCCCTCAACATCCTGGAGAACACGGACCTTTCCAAGGCGAGCGAGGTCCAGTACCTGCACCACTTCATCGAGGCGAGCCGGATCGCGTTCGCGGACCGGGGGCGCTGGGTCGGCGACCCCGCCTTCGAGGACGTACCGACGAAGGAGCTGCTGTCGCAGCGGTACGCCGACTCACGGGCGTGCCTCGTCAAGGACGACGCCGTGCTCACCAGCCCGGTCGCACCCGGCGACCCGCGCCACCCGGCCGCCTGCGGGGCAGGGGGTACGGCGGCGCCGACGACGTACGAGGGCGAGAACACCACCCATCTGACGGTGGCCGACAAGTGGGGGAACGTCGTCTCCTACACCCTCACCATCGAGCAGACCGGCGGCAGCGCGATCACCGTCCCGGGACGCGGGTTCATCCTGAACAACGAGCTGACGGACTTCTCCTTCGCCCCGGCCAACCCGGCCGTCCACGACCCGAACCTGCCGGGCCCCGGCAAGCGGCCACGCTCGTCGATCTCCCCGACCATCGTGCTCGACCGGCACAACAAGCCGGTGGTGGCGCTGGGTTCGCCCGGCGGCGCGACCATCATCACCACCGTCCTGCAGACGCTGACCGAGTTCCTCGACCGGGGACTCCCGCTCGTGGACGCGATCGCCGCGCCGCGCGCCAGCCAGCGCAACGCGGCCCAGACCGAACTCGAACCCGGCCTCTACGACAGCAAGCTGCGCGCGCGACTCGAAGCCATCGGGCACTCCTTCAAGCTGAACCCCGAGATCGGCGCCGCCACCGGCGTGCAGCGGCTGCCGAACGGGAAGTGGCTGGCCGCCGCCGAGACGGTACGGCGGGGCGGCGGCTCGGCGATGGTGGTACGCCCCACCAAGCGGTAAGGCCGGTCACAACTCGGGGGCGGGCGGCAGGTCCTCGGCACGGAACGCCAGCCGCCCGTCCGCCACGTCCACCGTCACCGTGCCGCCCTCGGCGACCCGGCCGTCGAGCAGCAACCGGGAGAGCTGGTTCTCCACCTCCCGCTGGATGGTGCGGCGCAGCGGCCGGGCGCCGTACTCCGGCTGGTAGCCACGCTCGGCGAGCCAGTCGACGGCCGGGTCGGTGAACTCGACCGCGACGCCCTGCGCGTGCAGCAGCCGACGCGTCTTCTCCAGCAACAGGTTGGTGATCTCCCGCAGTTGGCCGCCGGTGAGCTGACGGAAGACGACGATCTCGTCGATCCGGTTGAGGAACTCGGGCCGGAAGTGCTCCCGCAGCGGCCGCAGGATCTGCTCGCGCCGCGCCTCCTCGTCCGCCTCCGGGCCACCCGCGCCGAAGCCGATGCCGGCGCCGCGCCGGGTGATCGCCTCGGAACCGAGGTTGCTGGTCATCACGATGACCGTGTTGGTGAAGTCGACCGTGCGGCCCTGGGAGTCGGTCAGCCGTCCGTCGTCGAGGACCTGCAGCAGGATGTTGAAGACGTCCGGGTGCGCCTTCTCCACCTCGTCGAGCAGGAGCAGCGAGTACGGGTGCCTGCGTACCACCTCGGTGAGCTGGCCGGCTTCCTCGTGGCCGACGTACCCGGGCGGGGCGCCGACCAGGCGGCTGACGGTGTGCCGCTCCTGGTACTCGCTCATGTCCAGGCGGACCATGCGTTCCTCGCTGCCGAACAGGGCCTCGGCGAGGGTCCGCGCCAGCTCCGTCTTGCCGACGCCGGTCGGGCCGAGGAAGAGGAAGCTGCCGATCGGGCGGTCGGGGCTGGCGAGCCCGGCGCGGGAGCGCAGGACGGCGTCGGCGACCACGCGGACCGCCTCGTCCTGGCCGACGACCCGCTCGTGCAGGTGCTGCTCCAGGCCGAGCAGGCGGTGCTTCTCCTCCTCGGTGAGGCTGCTGACCGGGATGCCGGTCAGCCGCGACACGACTTCGGCGATGGCCTCGGCGGTGACCTTCAGGTCCATCCCCTCGTCGGCCTCGGTGCCGCCGTCGGCCTCGCCGATCCGCTGCTTCAACTCGCCGATCCGGTCACGCAGTTGGGTGGCCTGCTCGTACTGCTCGTCGGCGACCGCCTGGTCCTTGTCCCGGGTGAGCTGTTCGACCTCGCGCTCCATGGCGCGCACGTCCGTGCCCTTGGTCCGGGCCCGCAGCCGCACCCGGGCACCGGCCTGGTCGATGAGGTCGATCGCCTTGTCGGGCAGACGGCGGTCGGTGAGGTACCGGTCGGACAGCTCGACCGCGGCCACGAGGGCCTCGTCGGTGTAGCGGACCTGGTGGTGCGCCTCGTAGCGGTCGTGCAGACCGCGCAGGATCTCGATGGCGTCCGCGGCGCCGGGCTCGGCTACCAGGATCGGCTGGAAGCGGCGGGCCAGCGCCGCGTCCTTCTCGATCCGGCGGAACTCCTCCAGCGTGGTCGCGCCCACGATGTGCAGTTCACCGCGGGCCAGGGCGGGCTTGAGGATGTTCCCGGCGTCCATGGATCCGCCCTCGCCGCCGCCTCCGGCGCCGACGACGGTGTGCAGTTCGTCGATGAAGACGATCAACTCGTCGGAGTGGGCGCGGATCTCGCTCACGATCGCGTTCAGCCGCTCCTCGAAGTCCCCGCGATAGCGGGTGCCCGCGACCACACCCGTCAGGTCCAGGGCGAACACCCGCCGTCCGGCGAGCACATCGGGCACGTCACCGTCGACGATCCGCTGGGCGAGCCCCTCCACGATCGCTGTCTTGCCGACACCGGCGTCACCGATGAGCACCGGGTTGTTCTTGCCGCGCCGGGACAGCACCTCGATGGTCTGCTCGATCTCCTCCTCCCGGCCGATCACCGGGTCGATGCCGCCCTGCCGGGCCAGGTCGGTGAGGTCGCGGCCGTACTTGTCCAGCGTGGGCGTGCCGGTGGAGCGCGGCCGTTCGCGGCGGGCCTGACCGCCGTCCGGGGCCGGCTCGGGCGGCAGCCCGGAGGTCGCGAAGTGGGCCGAGTTGAGGATGTGCCCGGCGGCCGAGTCCGGGTTCGAGGCGAGGGCGGTCAGCACATGCTCGGGGCCGATGTAACCGGCGCCGCGCGTCCGGGCCAGGTCGTGCGCGTCCAGCAGGGCGCGCTTGGCGGCCGGGGTCAGGGACAGCGAGGTCGGCGGCGGGACCTCGCCGGGCGGGTGCTGGGCCGGTCCGGAGCGCTGGTCGATCTCCGTGGCGAGCGAGTCGGGATCCGCGCCGGCCCGGCTCAGCAGCGTCCGGGTGGGCTCCGCGGACAGCGCGGCCCGCAGCAGGTGCTGGGTGTCCAGGTCCCTGCTGCCGTGCTCGGCGGCGTACTGGGCGGCGCCCCGCACCAGCTCCCGAGCGGGCTGACTGAGCAGCCGCCCGATGTCGATCTGGCGTGGACCTTGGCGCGGCCCGCCGAAGAAGCGGGCGAGGAATTCTCCGAAGGGGTCATAGCCTTCTGAGCCGGTGAAGCCGCTGGTCATGGCCTTCCCATCCGGCGTCCCGACGGGGGGTGCCGCCCGGTTCGGGGCAAGCCCTGGAACTGGGGCAGGGCCCGGGACGCCCTCGCTGATCGACGTGCCGGACTCGGGTAACCCGAGTGGCAGCCGGTTACACCCCTGGGCGCGCCTTCGTAGAACACCCTCGCACGAACTAGGGGAGGGGGCACCTCCGCAGGCCCCCGGTGGACGGCCGTCCCGGGGTTCCCCCACCGATACGCGCCGAACGGGGCCGTGCCGCGTCGCGCCGCGCCGAGCGGCGTCGACCGGCACCGGGGGCGGAGTGGCAAAGGGCAGCCGGGGAAGGCGCCCCCGCTCTGTGACGCAGAGTGACCAGCCCGCGGCGACGGCCGGGCTCAGCGAGCCGTCAGGATCCGTGGCCCCGAGTCCGTGATGGCCACGGTGTGCTCCACGTGCGCCGCGCGCGAACCGTCGTTCGTCCGCAGGGTCCAGCCGTCGGGTGCCTCGTGGTAGCCGTCCGTACCGCCGCCGATGAGCATCGGCTCGATGGCGAGGGCCATGCCGTGTCGCAGTCGGAAGCCCCGCCCCGGCCGTCCCTCGTTCGGGACCGGGGGGTCCTCGTGCATGTGGCGGCCGATGCCGTGGCCGCCGAAGCCGTCCGGGATGCCGTATCCGCCGGCGCGGCACACGGTGCCGATCGCGTGCGCGATGTCGCCGATGCGGTTGCCGACCACCGCCGCCTCGATGCCGGCCGCGAGGGCCCGCTCGGCGGTCTCGATCAGCCGGAGGTCGGCCGGGCGCGGCGTGCCGACCACGAAGCTGATCGCGGAGTCACCTGCCCAGCCGCCCAGTTCGGCGCCGAAGTCGACGGACACCAGGTCGCCGTCGCGCAGCCGGTAGGCGGTCGGGATGCCGTGCACGATCGCGTCGTTCACCGAGGTGCAGGCGACGGCCGGGAAGGGGGTGGGAGCGAAGGACGGGCGATAACCGAGGAAGGGTGAGGTGGCACCCGCCCCGCGCAGCACCTCGTGCGCCAGCTCGTCCAGCTCCAGCAGCGAGACACCCACGTCGGCGGCCTGTCGTACGGCCGTCAGGGCACGCCCGACCACCTGGCCCGCCTCGTACATGGCATCGATCGATGAGTCCGTCTTCAGTTCCACCATGCCAATTACTATACCGGTATTAGAATGACGGCATGGTGCGCACCCCTCTCACTCCCGAAGAGCGCGAACGCGGCGAACGGTTCGGCAGGTTGCTGCGCGAGGCGCGCGGTGGCCGCAGCATGACCGAGGTCGCCGCGAGCGCCGGTATCTCCGCCGAGACGCTCCGCAAGATCGAGACCGGGCGAGCCCCGACGCCGGCCTTCTTCACAGTGGCCGCGCTTGCCCACGCGCTCGGCCTGTCCATGGACGACCTGGCGGCGCGGTGCGTGCCGGTGGAGGTGTGACAGGCGCCGGCCGGCAGTTCGCGGGGCGGGGTCCGGGCCGCCGCCCGTCGGCCCGGGCCCCGCGATGAGGCTCCTGCACGGTCCCGGAAAACTTCCCGTAGCGCGCCCGTAACACGGCTGGTGTTGCCTACCAACCGGAAGGGCTCCGGTCGGGCGGGAGTTGGGCGATGACTGTGGATCAACTCCCCAGGCAGGTGCGGGAGTTCGTGAACCACCTGGACGGTCTGCTGGCGCGCCTCGACCAGGGCGGCGGCTGGTGCGGGGTGTTCTGGCAGCGCGACCCCGACGGTATGCGGGCCTGCCTCGACGGGCGCGAGATGCCCCCGTGGGACGTCGTGGAGGCACTGCTGCAGGACCTCGCGGGGGCGTACGGCCCTCAGGTCGCCGCGGCGGAGACGGAACGGGCCCGTGCCCTGCACGCCGCCTCGCTCATCGCGTACGACGCCCGTCCCGGGGCCCGTGACGCCCTCGGTGACCGCTTCGACGTCATGCTCCGTGAGCAGCGGTACGCCGCCGACCGGCAGACGGAGCTGCGTCGGTCACTGGCCTCGGCCGCCACCCAGGAAGAGGCCGACGCCCTCCGTGTCGACCTCGCCTGGGCCCATGACGACCACGAACGCGCCACCCGCCGCTGCGCCGAACTCCGGTCCCGGATGGCGCGACTGGACCGACGTGCCACCGACCTGAGCATGCCGCGGCAGCGCGACCGCGATCGCGAGGTCGGGGCCGGGCCCGGCGCGGGCGGCGGGGCCCGGTCGGACACCGACGGTTTCTTCCGCTCCGCGGCCCGCACCCACGATGCCGAGCGGGCCGCGGAGCCCGCGTACGACCCCGATGTCCACGTCCCGCGACAGTCGGCCCCCGCCGAACCCTCCGCCCAGTGGCAGCCGACGCCCACCGACCACCCCACCCTCCAGCACCCCACAAACCCCCCTGCCGAACAGCACCCCGCCCCCAAGCAGCGCAAGCGGCGCCGGGGCGGTGCCCGGTTCGCCGGGGTGGTCGAGGAGGAGGCCGCCCCCGTCGTCGTACCGCCGACCGCCGTACCGGACCTTCCCGCCGCGCCCGTCGCGAGTGGCCGTACCCCGCGTGGGGCCCGGTTCGCCGGGGCCGCGCGGGCCGAGGCCCGGCCGGAGCCGCGGGTCGAGCCGCTGGACGCGGCAGGCGGGCGGGAAACGGCGCAGGTCGTGGAGCGGCTGGTGCGGCTGCGCGGTGCGGGCCGCAGCGGCGAGGCGCACGCGTTGCTCGCCGAGATCGCCCGTTGGCCGGCCGTCCGCTATCCGCTGCTCGCCGTCCAGATGGAGCGGGCCGGTCTGGGCGCCGACTGGACGAGCCTGCTGTGGGAGGCGGCCTCGCTGCCCGCCGAGCGGCTGGTCGCCGCCGCTGACGCGCTGGTCGCGGCCGGTCGCGGCACCGACGGACAGCAGATCCTGCGCCAGGGTGTGGCCCGGCCCGCCGACGAGATCGGGCAGGCGGTACTCGCGCTGTCCACCGAGGGTCGTCACCGGGAGGTGGGGGCGCTGCTCGACGCCTACGTCCGGGTCCGCACCCCGGAAGAGGCCGCCCGCAGCGCCGAGCCCGACCCGCGCACGCTGGTCCCGCTCCTCGTGCGGGCCGCCCGGGCTGTCTCGGAGGAGCGCCACTGGGACTTGGTGCACGCACTGCGCGTCGCCGGATTCACCGCCTGACCCTGCTCTGACGCGCACCTGACACTCGCGGCGGACTCCGCCCACCGGCCGAGCGGCTCACCCACAGGAGTGCGAAACGAGATCGACTCCGCGGGTTGACGACGATGGTCTTGGCAAGGCCCGCCGAGAGGCTTACGTTCGTCCCTCTATGGCCTGCGTCTACGGGCGTAGACGCTCTGGACGTCCCGTCGAAGGAGCAGCTCATGGCCAACGTCGTACGTGCCGCCCTGGTCCAGGCCACCTGGACCGGCGACACCGAGTCCATGGTGGCGAAACACGAGGAGCACGCCCGCGAGGCCGCCCGCCGGGGCGCCAAGGTCATCGGCTTCCAGGAGGTCTTCAACGCCCCCTACTTCTGTCAGGTCCAGGATCCGGAGCACTACCGCTGGGCCGAGGCGGTGCCCGACGGGCCTACCACCCGTCGTATGCGGGAACTCGCCCGCGAGACCGGCATGGTGATCGTGGTCCCCGTCTTCGAGGTCGAGCAGTCAGGCTTCTACTACAACACCGCGGCCGTGATCGACGCCGACGGCACCTTCCTCGGCAAGTACCGCAAGCACCACATCCCGCAGGTCAAGGGCTTCTGGGAGAAGTACTACTTCAAACCGGGCAACGTCGGCTGGCCGGTCTTCGACACCGCCGTCGGCAAGGTCGGCGTCTACATCTGCTACGACCGGCACTTCCCGGAAGGCTGGCGGCAACTCGGCCTGAACGGCGCCCAGTTGGTCTACAACCCGTCGGCCACCCACCGCGGGCTCTCCTCCCACCTGTGGCGACTGGAGCAGCCCGCCGCCGCGGTCGCCAACGAGTACTTCGTCGCCGCGATCAACCGGGTGGGCGTCGAGGAGTACGGGGACAACGACTTCTACGGGACCTCGTACTTCGTCGACCCGCGCGGACAGTTCGTGGGGGAGGCGGCCAGCGACAAGGAGGAGGAACTCGTCGTCCGGGACCTCGACTTCGACCTCATCGAAGAGGTCCGGCGGCAGTGGGCGTTCTACCGCGACCGCCGGCCCGACGCGTACGACGGGCTGGTGCGGCCATGACCAGGGACCTGCTCGGCCGTCATCGAAGCGTGCTGCCCGACTGGCTCGCCCTGTACTACGAGGACCCACTGGAGATCACCCACGGCGAGGGCCGCCACGTCTGGGACGCCGAGGGCAACAGGTACCTCGACTTCTTCGGCGGCATTCTGACGACGATGACCGCGCACGCCCTGCCCGAGGTCACCAAGGCGGTGACCGAGCAGGCCGGACGGATCATCCACTCCTCCACGCTCTACCTCAACCGGCCGATGGTCGAACTCGCGGAGCGGATCGCCAGGTTGAGCGGCATCCCGGACGCGCGCGTCTTCTTCACCACCTCCGGCACCGAGGCCAACGACACGGCCCTGATGCTGGCGACGACGTACCGCCGCAGCAACACCATCCTGGCGATGCGCAACAGCTACCACGGCCGCTCCTTCAGCGCCGTCGGCATCACCGGCAACCGCGGCTGGTCCCCGACCTCGCTCTCCCCCCTCCAGACCCTGTACGTCCACGGCGGCGTCCGCACCCGCGGTCCGTACGCGCACCTCGATGACGACGACTTCATCGCGGCCTGCGTGGACGACCTCGAGGACCTGCTCGGTCACACCCGCCCGCCCGCCGCCCTGATCGCCGAACCCGTGCAGGGCGTCGGCGGCTTCACCTCGCCCCCGGACGGCCTGTACGCCGCCTTCCGTGACGTGCTGCACCAGCGCGGCATCCTGTGGATCGCCGACGAGGTGCAGACCGGCTGGGGCCGCACCGGCGACCACTTCTGGGGCTGGCAGGCGCACGCCCAGAACGGCCCGCCCGACATCCTCACCTTCGCCAAGGGCATCGGCAACGGCATGTCCATCGGCGGGGTGGTGGCCCGCGCCGAGATCATGAACTGCCTGGACGCCAACAGCATCTCCACGTTCGGCGGCACCCAGATCACCATGGCGGCCGGTCTCGCCAACCTCACGTACCTGTTGGAACACGACCTCCAGGGCAACGCCCGACGGGTCGGCGGACTGCTCGTCGAGCGGTTGCGGGAGGCCGGGGCGCAGACTCCGGGCGTCCGGGAGGTGCGGGGCCGCGGACTGATGCTCGGCATCGAACTGGTGAGACCAGGCACCGACGAGGCCGACCCCGACGCGGCGGCCGCCGTGCTCGAAGCCGCCCGCGCGGGCGGGCTGCTCATCGGCAAGGGTGGCGGGCACAACACCAGCGCGCTGCGGGTCGCCCCACCGCTGTCCCTGACCGTCGCGGAGGCCGAGGAAGGCGCCGCGATCCTCGAAGACGCTCTGCGGAGCATCCACTAGTGCCTCGGCAGGCGACGTTTGCCCATCAAGGAGCCGCGAACGTTGCCTGTCGCGGCACCAGCAGCACCCACCAGCAGTACGTCGGACAAGGCCCGAACAAGGGAAGCCCGCCATGACCACCACCTGGGAGCCGTCCACGTCCCTGGAGCCGACCCTGTCGGTCCGGCAGGTCCTCACCCTGGAGCGGGTCCTCGCCGGGGAGCCCGAGGTGGTGGCCGGAGCGAGCCACCTCGACCGGGCCGTGCGCTGGGTGCACGTCGCCGAGGCCGCCGACGTCGGGGTGATGCTCAGCGGCGGTGAGATGGTGCTCACGACCGGGGTGCTGCTCGCCGGTGACGAGGGCGCGCAGGCCGAGTACGTGCAGTCCCTGCACCGCGCGGAGGCCGCCGCGGTGGTGCTGGGTCTGGGACGGGCGTTCCCGGCCGCGCCGGACGTGATGCGCCGGGCGGCCGAGCGGTGCGGACTGCCGATGGTGGTCCTGCACCGGCCCTTCCCCTTCGCCGAGTTGACCGAGGAGGTGCAGGCGCGCCTGATCCGGCGGAAGTTCGCGGCGGTCAGCATGTCCGAGGCCGTGCGGACCGCGCTCACCGGACTCATCACCGCGGGCGCGCCCCTGCAACGCCTGCTGGACGAGGTCGCCCAGCACAGCGGCTGCCCCCTCGTCGTCACCAATCTCGCCCACCGCGTCCTGGCCACCGCGGGGGAGCGGCCGGCGGTGGCCGACGTGCTGCGCGACTGGGAGCGCATCGCCCGGCAGGCCGGAGGCACCGAGGGCGACGGCTGGATCCGCGCCGAACTCGGTGGGCGCGGGGAGCGCTGGGGCCGGATCATGCTGTGCGGCTACCGCGGCGACCACGGCACCGGGCGGCTGCTCGCCGACCGTGCCGCCGAGGCCCTCGTCCTGCACCGCATGCTCGGCGGCACCTCCGCGCACACCTGGGAGGAGCAGTCCGCGCAGAGCCTGCTGACCGACCTGGTCAGCGGGGTCGTCCCCGCGCGGCAGCTGCTGCCCCGGGCCCGGGCGGCCGGACTGCCGGTCAACCGGCGCGCCTTCGTCCCGCTGGTCGTCCGGCACGGTGATCCGGCGCGCCTGGACCGGGTGCTGCGGCTGCTCGGGCTGTCCGGGATCGTCGCCGAGATCGCCGACGGCGCCACCGCGGTGCTGCTGAGCCTGGCCCCCGACCAGGACGCCACCGTACTGACGGCGAACCTCGCGGCCCGGGTGCGTACGGAGACGGGCGGGACGGTGATCGCCGCCGCCGACGCGCGCACCGACTGGGACGACGTCCCCGCCGGGCTGCGCGAGGCCCAGCACGTCGCCGACGCCGTGGCGGACTCGTCGGCGGTCCTGGACCTTCCCCCGGTGGTACGTCTCAAGGACGTCCATCTGCGGGGCCTGATCCGGCTGCTGCGCGACGACCCTGATGTGCAGTCCTTCGCGGAGCGGGAGCTGGACGGGCTGCTGTGCGCGGCGGGGGAGGACCTGCTCGCCGTCCTGCGCACCTACCTCGCCACCGGACGCAACAAGTCCCGCACCGCCCAGCTCCACCACGTCTCCCGCCCGGCCCTGTACCGCCGGCTGGAGGCGATACAGGCGCGGCTGGGCGTGGACCTCGACGACTTCGAACAGGCCGCCTCGGTGCACATAGCGCTCCTCGCGCACGACGCGCAACAGGGCTGACACAAGCATCGGCAGGCCACTCGGAAACAGCGGAGAAACACTGGACCACCTGGGAGAACGGCGGTGAAACATGCGCTCGCGACAGGGTGACACGGTGGCACGCCACAGGCCCGCAGACGTGACACCGTGCACCTCAAACCGCCCCAGCGGACTTCCTAAGCTCACCGCACACCGAGCGACCGGAGGTCCCGATGAGCACAGTGATCCGTGCCGCCCTCTTCCAGACCGCCTGGACCGGCGACAAGGAATCGATGATCCAGGTGCACGAGCAGGCGGCCCGCGACGCCGCCGCACAGGGTGCCCAAGTCCTGTGCTTCCAGGAGCTGTTCTACGGACCGTACTTCTGCCAGGTCCAGGACAAGGCGTTCTACGAGTACGCCGAACAGATCCCGGGCGGCCCGATCGTCAGGCGGTTCCAGGCGCTGGCCGAGGAGTTGGGCCTCGTCCTGATCCTGCCGATGTACGAGGAGGAGCAGCCCGGCGTCCTCTACAACACGGCCGCCGTGATCGACGCCGACGGCTCGTACCTCGGCAAGTACCGCAAGCACCACATCCCGCAGGTGCCGGGCTTCTGGGAGAAGTTCTACTTCCGTCCGGGCAACCTCGGCTGGCCGGTCTTCGACACCAAGGTCGGCAAGATCGGCGTGTACATCTGCTACGACCGTCACTTCCCCGAGGGCTGGCGGGCGCTGGGTCTGGCGGGCGCCGAGATCGTCTTCAACCCGTCGGCCACCTCGCGCGGTCTGTCCGCCTACCTGTGGCAGCTGGAGCAGCCTGCCGCGGCCGTCGCCAACGAGTACTTCGTCGGCGCGATCAACCGGGTGGGTGTCGAGGAGCTGGGCGACAACGACTTCTACGGCACGACGTACTTCGTCGACCCCGAGGCCCAGTTCGTCGGCGAGGTGGCGAGCGACAAGGAGACCGAACTCGTCGTCCGCGACCTGGATCTGGCCAAGCTGCGCGAGGTGCGCGACCGCTGGCAGTTCTACCGCGACCGCCGCCCGGACGCGTACGAGCCGCTGACGGCGCCGTAGTCGGGCGGTACCCGCGCCCCTTAGGGGCGCGGGGCTGTGCCCGACATGCGGCCTCCGCCGCGTGGGCGCGACCAGCCACAGACGACCCACAGATATCCGATCGCGTTCTGGAGAGGGACCATGAGCAGCCGTACCGTCATCCGGAATGGCCTCGTCATCACCGCGTCCGACGAGATCCACGCCGACATCCTGATCGAGGACGGCCGTATCGCCGCCCTCGCCGCCTCCGGAACGTCCGCCGCCGAGGCATGGACGGCCGAGCGCACCATCGACGCCACCGGGAAGTACGTCATCCCGGGCGGCGTCGACGCCCACACCCACATGGAGCTGCCGTTCGGCGGCACCTTCGCCTCCGACACCTTCGAGACCGGCACCCGGGCCGCCGCCTGGGGCGGTACCACGACGATCGTCGACTTCGCCGTGCAGAGCGTCGGCCACACCCTGCGCGAGGGCCTGGACGCCTGGCACGCCAAGGCCGAGGGCAACTGCGCGATCGACTACGGCTTCCACATGATCGTCTCCGATGTGCATGAGGAGACGCTCAAGGAGATGGACCTGCTGGTCGAGGAGGGTGTCACCTCCTTCAAGCAGTTCATGGCCTACCCCGGCGTCTTCTACAGCGACGACGGCCAGATCCTGCGCGCCATGCAACGCTCCGCCGACAACGGCGGCCTGATCATGATGCACGCGGAGAACGGCATCGCGATCGACGTGCTGGTGGAGCAGGCGCTGGCCCGCGGCGAGACCGATCCCCGCTACCACGGCGAGGTCCGCAAGTCGCTGCTGGAGGCGGAGGCCACCCACCGCGCCATCAAGCTCGCCCAGGTCGCCGGCGCGCCCCTGTACGTGGTGCACGTCTCGGCGATGGAAGCGGTCGCCGAGCTGGCCAGGGCGCGCGACGAGGGGCTCAGTGTCTTCGGCGAGACCTGCCCGCAGTACCTGTTCCTGTCCACGGACAACCTTGCCGAACCCGACTTCGAGGGCTCGAAGTACGTGTGCAGCACTCCGCTCAGGCCCAGGGAGCACCAGGCCAAGCTGTGGCAGGGCCTGCGCACCAACGACCTCCAGGTGGTCTCCACCGACCACTGCCCCTTCTGCTTCGTGGGCCAGAAGGAGCTCGGCCGGGGTGACTTCTCCAAGATCCCCAACGGTCTGCCCGGCGTGGAGAACCGTATGGACCTGCTCCATCAGGCCGTCGTCGACGGGCACATCTCGCGCCGCCGCTGGATCGAGATCGCCTGCGCGAACCCGGCCCGGATGTTCGGGATGTACCCGAAGAAGGGCACCATCGCGCCGGGCGCCGACGCCGACATCGTCATCTACGACCCGAACGCCGAGCAGGTCATGTCCGTCGACACGCACCACATGAACGTCGACTACTCGGCGTACGAGGGCAAGCGCGTCACCGGCCGTGTCGAGACGGTCCTCTCGCGCGGCGAACTCGTCATCACCGAGCGGGAGTACACCGGGCACGCCGGACATGGCACGTACACCCCCCGCTCCACCTGTCAGTACCTCAACTAGGAGTGGAGCACATGGACTTCGGACTCGTCCTGCAGACCGACCCGCCGGCCTCCAAGGTGATCAGCCTGATGAAGCGGGCCGAGCAGAGCGGCTTCACGTACGGCTGGACCTTCGACTCCGCCGTGCTCTGGCAGGAGCCGTTCGTGATCTACAGCCAGATCCTGGCGAACACGACCAGGTTGCGGGTCGGTCCCATGGTCACCAACCCGGGCACCCGCACCTGGGAGGTCACCGCCTCCACCTTCGCCACCCTCAACGACATGTTCGGCAACCGCACGGTCTGCGGCATCGGCCGCGGCGACTCCGCGATGCGGGTCGCGGGCCGCGCCCCGAACACCCTCGCCCGGATCAGCGAGGCCATGAAGGTCATCAGGGCTCTCGGCTCCGGGAAGGAGGCGGACCTCGGCGGTACGGTCGTCAGGTTCCCCTGGATCAAGGAAGGCGCCGAACTCCCCGTCTGGATGGCCGCGTACGGTCCCAAGGCGCTGAAGATGACCGGCGAGGAGGCCGACGGTTTCATCCTCCAGCTCTCCGACCTGTACCTGACCGAGTACATGGTGAAGGCCGTCAAGGACGCGGCCCGCGCCGCCGGCCGTGACCCGTCCGAGGTGAAGATCTGCGTCGCCGCCCCGGCGTACGTCACCGAGGACGACTCGCCCGAGGCGCTCGCCCACGCCCGCGAGCAGTGCCGCTGGTTCGGCGGGATGGTCGGCAACCACGTCGCCGACCTGGTGTCCAAGTACGGCGAACACTCCGCCGCCGTACCGGACGAACTCACCGAGTACATCAAGGCCCGAGAAGGGTACGACTACTCCCACCACGGGCGCGCCGACAACCCCGACACCGCGTTCGTACCGGACGAGATCGTCGACCGGTTCTGCGTCATCGGCCCGGCCGAGAAACACATCGAGAAGCTGAACGCCCTGCGTGAGCTGGGCGTCGACCAGTTCGCCGTCTACGACATGCACGACGCGCAGGAGAAGGTCATCGACGCGTACGGCACCACGGTCATCCCCGCCGTCAATGCCTGATCCGTCCTTCAGCATCAACTCCCCATCCCCCCACTCCAGTTCTCCCCTCCCCGCCTGTGGGGAGGGGGCCCGGAGCCCCCGCACGGCCTTTCCGGATCCGCCCCTCGTTTGATTGGCCTGCCCATGACCGACACCGCTCCCACGGCCATACCGCCGTCCGCCCAAGTCACCCTCGCCGACGGCCGGGTGGAGATCGCCCCGGGCGCCCCCGCCCCGAGCGGCCCCTTCGCCAACGAGGACCTGCTGCCGGTTCCGGTGGAGAAGCGCACCTGGACCACGTACAACTTCTCCGCGCTGTGGGTCGGCATGGCCCACAACACGGCCTCCTGGACCCTGGCCTCCGGTCTGATCGCCGTCGGCATGGACTGGAAGCAGGCGGTGTTCACCATCGCCCTGGCCAATGTGATCGTGCTGGTCCCGATGCTGCTCACCGGGCACGCGGGACCGAAGTACGGCATCCCCTTCCCGGTCTTCGCGCGCGCCTCCTTCGGGGTGCGGGGCGCCAACCTGCCCGCCGTCGTACGGGCGTTGGTGGCGTGCGGCTGGTTCGGCATCCAGACCTGGATCGGCGGTGAGGCGATCTACTTCCTCGCCGGGAAGCTGATCGGGAACGGCTGGAGCGACGCCGGAAAGGTCGGCGGTTACGCCTGGACGATGTGGCTGTCGTTCGCCATCTTCTGGGCGATCCAGGTCGCGATCATCTACCGGGGCATGGAGACGATCCGCCGCTTCGAGAACTGGGCGGCGCCGTTCGTCCTGGTCGGCGCGGTGGTCATGCTGATCTGGATGAGCGACAAGGCCGGCGGCTTTGGTCCGCTGCTGGACCAGCCGTCCAAGCTCGGCTGGGGCGGCGACTTCTGGAAGCTGTTCTGGCCGTCCCTCATGGGCATGATCGGTTTCTGGTCGACGCTGTCGCTGAACATCCCGGACTTCACGCGCTACGGGAAGTCGCAGAAGGCACAGACCTGGGGGCAAGCCCTCGGCCTCCCCACGACCATGACGTTGTTCGCGCTGCTGTCGGTGATGGTCACCTCCGGTTCGCAGGCGGTGTACGGCGAGACGATCTGGGACCCGGTGCAGCTCGCCGCCAAGACCGACAGCGTGGTGGGCCTGCTGTTCGCCCTGGTCACCGTGCTGGTGGCGACCCTGTCCGTGAACATCGCGGCCAACCTGGTCTCCCCGGCCTTCGACTTCTCCAACATCGCGCCCCGGAAGGTCAGTTTCCGGGCGGGCGCGCTCGTCACCTGTGTCCTCGGCGTGCTGATCTTCCCCTGGAAGCTCTACTCCGACCCGCAGGGCTACATCTTCACCTGGCTGGGCCTGGTCGGCGGCCTGCTCGGCACCGTCGCCGGCATCCTCATCGCCGACTACTGGATCCTGCGCCGCGGCAGGCTCGACCTGGCCGACCTGTACCGCACCGGCGGACGCTACTGGTACGAGGGCGGCTGGAACTGGCGGGCCGTCGTCGCGTTCGTGGTGGGCGGTGTCCTCGCCGTCGGCGGCGCCAGTTTCAAGCCGCTGATCGACGGGCGTCCCGTTCCCGCGCTGGAACCGCTCGCCGACTACGGCTGGGCGGTGGGCCTGGGCACCTCGATGGTGCTGTACGTGGTGCTGATGCTGGCGCGCGGCCGGGAGCGGCTGGAGACCTGAGCCACTTTCGCGACCCATCTCGCCAACCGCCGCTGGAGGACGGTCAGTTCTTCTGGCCGTCCTCCAGCGCGGCGACCGCCTCCTTGGCTGCCTTGATCGCGCCCCTGTTGATCTCGTCCGTACTGGGCGCCTTCTTGGTCTCGAAGTCGCTGCCGTTGTAAGTGATGGTCACCAGCGCGTTCGACGCGCGGATCACCACCATGCCCTCGCGGGTCTGCTGCTTGTCCTCGGTGGTGAGGTTCACCACCGAGTAGCCCGAGTCGCCCACACCGGGCACATCCCCGCCGCCGCTCTTGTCCGTCACCCTCTCCTGGTAGGACTTCTTGGCCGCGTCGTCCGACTCCATGAGCTCGTAGGAGACGTCCAGCCAGCGGTAGTCGTAGCCCTTGAGCGCGTTCCAGGAGCAGGTGCGGCGCACCTTGGTGTCCGTCGACGGGATCTCCCGGCCGGCCGTCTTCGCGCCCGGCACCAGCGACGTGATCGTCTTCTTGGCCACGCTGGTGCATGGCGCGGGCGCGGCCGCGTAGGCCTTCGAGGCCGCCGATGCCGACGGCGCGGCGGCGGACGGGGTCCCGGTCTTCGCGCTGTCCTTGTGCTCCGTGGCCGGCGTCGTGGCGAGCGGACCGGACGACAGGGCCCAGCCCGCCGCAGCGAGCACGACGACGGGGGACAGGCGTGCGGTCAGGGCGACCGGCAAGGGAAGAGAGGAACGCACGGCGCACATTTCGTGGGGGACGGTGCGGAGCGGGCCCGCACAGCGGACGGGACGTCAGTCTCACATGACTCCCGGTGTGACGGAAGTGCCGTCTCGCTCCGTGCCCGCACCGTCACCGCCCCCCGCTGCCGATGCGCCATATGTCCCTCTATGTCCGGGTGGTGGGGTGATAGAGCGCCGACTCGAGGCGGTCCACCGCCAAGAACGCCCCGTACGCCACCAGGCGCACCAGCGCGTCGTCGGTGTGCTCCGGCCGCCGCCAGGCCGCCACGTCCTCGTCCGTGATCCGGTACGGCGCCAGCGCGGCCAGCAGCGCGAGGCGCGCGCCGGGGCGCTCCCGACGGCCCGGGAACCCCGTCAGGGCGAGCGACGGATGAGCTCCGTCCCAGTCCCCCAGGACACCTTCCACGAGGTCGTGGTCATCGGTGTCGAGCAGGTCGGCGCCCCTCATGGACGCCCTGAGCAGCGCCGCGTACGCGAGCCCGACGGCCGTGCCGCCCGCCCACGCGGGAGCTTCGCCCGGGTCGACGCCGTCGAGCAGCGCCAGAGCCTCGCCGGGCCGGGCGGGGCGGCGTACGGTCCGGGCGAGCGTGCGGCCCGCGAGGCTGCGCACGGTTCTGAACCGCTGGGCGTTGCCCGGCAGCAGGTTCTCGGTCAGCAGGGCGGACACGATCCGGTTGATGAAGTGGAAGGCGAGAGCGGTGCCGACATAACCGGGGGCGTCCTCGTGCGGGAAGGGGTACGGCTCGGGGCCGAGGCCGCCCGGCACGCGGGTCCGCTCGCCCCACTCCAGCAGGCGCGCGTGCTCCTCGTTCGCCGGTCGCTGCCCGCGGGCGAGGCGTTCGGCGAGGGCGTGGTCGCCGGTGGCGTGCAACAGCATGGTGTGCGCGTCCACGCAGAAGGGGCACCTGTTGGCCAGCGACACACCTAACGCCGCCAACTCCTTTCCGGTGCGGCTGCCCGGGCCCGCGATCAGCGACTCGCGCATCAACGCCCAGGCGGACGCGAGGATCTCGGGGACGGGCGACAGGACCACGAAGGTGACGGGTCTGTCGATGCCGAAGTCGCGGGCGAGCTGCTCGTAGACCTCGGCGACGCGGCCGGTGGCCGACCTGGGCGGCAGGGGCTCGGTGTAGCGGAAGGGTGTGGGCATGGGCAGCAGCGTGCGCCACGGGGGTGGGCGCGGTCGTCGTACCGCCGAAGACAGCCGGCGCTGCGCCGACGGGGCGGCCCGAGGGCCCGGACTACTCCCTGGGGAGTAGTGGGGGAGTTGTCCACAGGGCTGATTCCGGTGTCCGTTCCCGGCGCTACTGTGCGTGGATGAGTGGGCACTTGGTCACACGCAGGAATCTCGCCGACGCCGCTTTGGCGGTCGTGGTCGGCGCGCTGGTCCTGACCACGGCCGCGTCCGACGCGGACACGACCGCCGTCGACTACGCCCTGATCGCGCTGGGTTCGGCGGCTCTGGCGTTCTACCGCCCGGCCCCCCTGGCCGTGCTCGCCGCGGCCACCGCGACCGGCGCGGCGTACGTCCTGCACGCCCACCCCGGGCTGCTCGCCGCCCTTCCCGTCCTCGCCGCCGTGCACGCGGCGTCCCGTGCGGATCACCGGGGTTGGGCCGCCGCCGCGAGCGGGGTGTACCTCGCGGCGTACGTGGCGACCGGGCCCACGACCGGGGAGATCGTGGAGAAGGCCGCGCTGTTCGCGGGCTGGTTCCTGTGCGCGGTGGTGACGGGCCTGGCCGACCGCAACTGGCAGGCCTACCTGCGCCAGACGGAACAACGCGCCCTGGAGGCCGAACGCACCAGGGAGGAGGCGGCCCTGCGCCGGGCCGGAGAGGAACGCCTGCGGATAGCCCGGGAGTTGCACGACTCCCTCACCCACAGCATCTCGATCGTCAAGCTCCAGGCCGGTGTCGCCGTGCACCTGGCCCGCAAGCGGGGCGAGGAGGTGCCGCCCGCACTGCTCGCCATCCAGGAGGCAGGCGGTGAGGCCATGCGTGAGCTGCGCGCCACGCTGGGGGTGCTGCGCACCGACGAACCACTCGGCACACCGGCCCTGCTCGTGGATCGCGCCCGGGCGGCGGGCCTCGCGGTCGAGCTGACGGTGAACGGGGACGAACGCGCCCTGTCGGCCGGCCTCGACCAGGCGGTGTACCGCATCGTCCAGGAGGCACTCACCAACGCCGCCCGGCACGCGGGAGGGGCCAAGGTGCGGGTGCAACTGGACTACGGGGAGGACGAGTTGACGATTCAAGTGGACGACGAGGGAGCAGCCGACCCGGCCCGCCCGCCGAAACCGGGCATCGGCCTCACCGGCATGCGAGAACGCGTCACGGCCCTGGGCGGCACGCTCCACACCGGCCCACGCACGGAGGGCGGCTTCTCGGTGCGGGCCGAACTGCCTCTTCGGGCGGCCGGATGATCCGGGTGGCACTCGTCGACGACCAGGCGCTGATGCGCGCCGGTTTCCGTGCCCTGCTGGACGCCGAGGACGGCATCGAGGTGGTCGGCGAGGCGGCGGACGGCGAACAGGGGGTGGCCCTGGTGCGGGCCCACACACCCGACATCGCGCTGATCGACGTCCAGATGCCGGTCATGACGGGCATCGAGGCGACCCGCCGTATCGCCACCGACCCCGCCCTCCGCACCGTCCGCGTCGTGATCCTCACCAACTACGGCCTCGACGAGTATGTCTTCGAGGCCCTGCGGGCGGGCGCGAGCGGCTTCCTGCTGAAGGACACCGAACCCGCCGACCTGCTCCAGGCCATCGAGGTGGTGGCCCGGGGCGAGGCCCTGCTCTCCCCGTCGGTCACCCGGGCCCTGATCGGCGAGTTCGTCTCCCGGCCCCCGGACCGGACCACCGCCCCCGGCCTGGAACACCTCACCCGCCGCGAACGCGAGGTCACCGCGCTGGCCGCCCGTGGCCTCAGCAACGAGGAGATCGCCGCACACATGGTCATCAGCCCGTTCACGGCCAAGACACACGTCAGCCGGGCGATGACCAAGCTGGGAGCCCGCGACCGGGCCCAACTGGTCGTGTTCGCCTACGAGTCGGGGCTGGTGACGGCACGCGGCACAGCACCTTGACGTGCGGGTGCCTGCTGGGCGATCGATAGCCTGCTGACAGTTCGACCGCCCGACCCCCAGCAACCACGAGGTGAGATGGTGTCCTTCACCACCCGGCCCACCCTCCAGGGCACCTTCGGCATGGTGTCCTCCACCCACTGGCTCGCCTCGCAGTCGGCGATGGCCGTACTGGAGGACGGTGGCAACGCCTACGACGCCGCCGTGGCGGGAGCGTTCGTGCTGCACGTCGTCGAACCGCATCTGAACGGGCCCGCCGGTGAGGTACCGATCCTGCTGGCGCCGGCCGGAGGCGAGGTGCGGGTGCTGTGCGGGCAGGGCGTCGCGCCGGCCGGGGCGAACGTCGCGCACTACCGGGGCCTCGGCCTGGATCTCGTCCCCGGGACGGGACCGCTCGCCGCCGCCGTCCCCGGCGCCTTCGACGCCTGGATGCTGCTCCTGAGGGACCACGGCACGAAACCGCTCGCGGACATCCTGAAGTACGCCATCGGTTACGCCGAACACGGCCACGCGCCCGTGGAGAACGTCGGCGCGACCGTCGAGACGGTACGGGAGCTGTTCGAGACGGAGTGGACCACCTCGGCGCACGTGTACCTGCCGGACGGCAAGGCGCCCCGGCCGGGGGAGCTGTTCCGCAACCCCGCCCTCGCCGCCACCTGGAAACGGCTGCTCGCCGAGGTCGCCGGGGCGGGGGACCGCACGGCGCAGATCGAGGCCGCGCGGGAGGTGTGGCGCACCGGCTTCATCGCTCAGGCGCTGGTACGGCAGGCCCGGCGGCCCACCATGGACACCAGCGGCGAGCGGCACACCGGTACCCTCACGGCCGCCGACCTGGCCGGCTGGTCCGCGACCTACGAGGCGCCGGCCACGTACGACTGGAACGGCTGGACCGTCTGCAAGGCGGGCCCCTGGAGCCAGGGACCGGTCCTGCTCCAGCAACTCGCGCTGCTGCCGCCCGAACTGCCCCGGTACGGGTCCGCGGACTACGTCCACCTGCTGATCGAGGGCTGCAAGCTCGCCATGGCGGACCGGGAGGCCTGGTACGGGGACGCGGCCGAGGTGCCGCTCGACGCACTGCTGTCGGACACGTACAACGCGCGGCGGCGGCAGCTGGTCGGGGAGAAGGCGTCGTACGAGTCGCGGCCCGGCAGCCCCGACGGCCGTGTCCCGCGGACCAGTGCCCACGCGCGCGCGGGCCGCGGCGGCGGGGCCGGGTTCGACCGGCTGGGCGCCGGGGAGCCGACGGTCGCGGTCCATGACGGGCCCGGCACCGGCGAGCCCACCGTCGCCAAACCTCCCACCTCCCCGGTGCCGGGCGAGCCCGAGTCCGAGGTCGCCGCCGACGGGCACACCCGGGGCGACACCTGCCACCTCGATGTCGTCGACCGCTGGGGCAACATGGTCGCCGCCACCCCCAGCGGCGGCTGGCTCCAGTCCAACCCCGTCGTGCCCGAGCTGGGCTTTCCGCTGGGCACCCGGTTGCAGATGACCTGGCTGGAGGAGGGCCTGCCGAACTCGCTCACCCCGGGCCGCCGCCCCCGCACCACCCTCACCCCCTCGATCGCGCTGCGCGACGGCATACCGGTGATGGCGTTCGGGACGCCCGGCGGGGACCAGCAGGACCAGTGGCAGCTGCACTTCTTCCTCGCGGTCGCACTGCGCGCCACCGTCCGCGGCGGACTCGATCTGCAGGGCGCGATCGACGCCCCGAACTGGCACAACGACAGTTTCCCCGGCTCCTTCTACCCGCGCGGCACGCGTCCGGGCAGCGTCACGGTGGAGGCCCGCATGGACCCGGACGTCGTGGCGGAACTCCGCGGACGCGGGCACGACGTGACGGTGGGCGCCCCGTGGTCGGAGGGACGCCTGTGCGCGGTCGCCCGGGACCCCGGGACCGGCGTGCTGTCGGCGGCCGCGAACCCGCGAGGCATGCAGGGGTACGCGGTCGGCCGCTGAACCGGCCGCCGATCTTGCCGGGTACGCCGAACCCCGGTATTCATGGTGATTCCACCCGTTGTGCACCGGGCCGGAGGGGATTGTCAGTGGCGCGTGCTCTCATGGAGCCATGATCGAAGACACGGAAACCATCGACGAGTTTCTCGCCCGGCATTCGACGGACGTGGAGGAGGCCCTCCGCAAGGCGGCCGCGGCCGAGATCATGCCGCGCTTCTGCCGGCTCGCCGCGCACGAGGTCGACCAGAAGAGCGGCCCGCACGACCTGGTGACGGACGCCGACCGCAATGCCGAGCTGTATCTCACCGAGGTGCTGGGCGCGCTGCTGCCCGGCTCGGTCGTGGTCGGCGAGGAGGCGGTGCACGCCGACCCCAGGTCCTACGAGGCGATACAGGGCGACACGCCGGTCTGGATCGTCGATCCCGTCGACGGCACCCGACAGTTTGTACGCGGCGACCCCGGCTTCTGCACCCTGATCGCGCTGGCCCGGCGCGGGGTCGTGCTCGCCTCGTGGACGTACGCCCCGGCCCGCGACCAGATGGCCACCGCCGTCCGCGGGCAGGGCGCGTACCTCGACGGCGAGCGGCTGACCTCCGGCACCCCGGAGCCAGGCAGTGACCTGCGGGTGGCCACCTCCCACCCGGACTACACCACCGACGCGGAGAAGCAGGCCCTCCTCGGGCTGCGGACCGCGGGCGTGGCACCGCGCGCCTGCGGCTCGGCCGGCCTGGAGTACCTGGCGGTCGCCCGGGGCGAGTTGGAGGCCACGGCGTTCACCTGGGAACTTGCCTGGGACCACGCGGCCGGCCTGCTCCTGGTGGAGGAGGCGGGCGGCACGCACCTGACGCGGGAAGGCGAGCCGTTCCGCATCACCGGCCACAACGCCCTCCCCTTCACCGCGGCCCGCGACGCGGCCACCGCCCGCCGGGTGGTGGAACTGCTGAGGGCATAGTGAGGACCCCTCAGCCGGCCGGTAGCCGGCCGGTAGCCGGCGGTCGCCGACGCGGAGGCAGGGGAGAGGCAGCGGTGGTCGTCGGTCACCGGACGAGCGGCCGTACACGGTCGACGAAGGCTCGGCGGCCCCGGGTGGTGCCCCGCGGCCCGGCGCTGTCGGGCCCACGTCATATCCTGATCCTCACAGGCCATCGGCTGACGAAGGAGTCCGAAGGTGCCGTCGATGCTCGATGCGGTCGTGGTGGGTGCGGGGCCGAACGGACTGACCGCTGCTGTGGAGCTGGCCCGCCGGGGCTTCTCCGTGGCCGTCTTCGAGGCCCGGGACACCGTCGGCGGGGGAGCCCGCACCGAGGAGCTCACGCTTCCCGGCTTCCGGCACGACCCCTGCTCGGCGGCCCACCCGCTCGGCATCAACTCGCCGGCCTTCCGCGCGATGCCCCTCCAGCGGTACGGCCTGGAGTGGCTGCACGCCGACCTGCCCATGGCACACCCCTTCACCGACGGCACCGCCGCCGTCCTGGCGCGGTCGGTCGGCGAGACGGCCGCCTCGTTCGGCCCGCGCGACGCCGGCACCTACCGCAGACTGGTCGAGCCCTTCCTGCCCAAGTGGGACACCCTGGCCAGGGACTTCATGTCGCTGCCGCTCACCGCGCTGCCCCGGGACCCGGTCACCCTCGCCCGCTTCGGTCTCGTCGGCCTGCCCCCGTCCACCTGGCTGACCCGCCGCTTCCGCGACGAGCGGGCCAGGACCCTGTTCGCCGGTCTCGTGGCCCATGTCATGGCCCCGCTGGGCGGCTTCGCCACCGGCGCGATCGGCCTGGTCTTCGCACTCGCCGCGCACGCCCGCGGCTGGCCCGTGGCGCGCGGCGGCTCCCAGTCCATCTCGGACGCGCTCGCCGCCTACCTCAAGGACCTGGGCGGCGCCATCCACACCGACTACGAGGTCAAGCGGCTCGACGACCTGCCGCCCGCCCGCGCGTACGTCTTCGACACCTCGCCCACCGCGCTCGCCCGCATCGCCGGCTTGGGCACCTACTACGAGGGCTATCGGTACGGCCCCGGCGTCTTCAAGATCGACTATGCGCTGGACGGCCCCGTGCCGTGGACCGCGCCGGAGCCGCACAGGGCCACCACCGTGCAGATCGGCGCGGACAGCGCCGAGATCGGCAGCGCCCTGCGCGCGGCGTCCCGGGAGGGCCGCGCACCCGACAAGCCATTCATGATCACCGTGCAGCCCAGTGTCGTCGACCCCGGCCGGGCCCCGGCCGGCAAGCACGTGTTCTGGGCGTACGGCCATGTCCCCAACGGCTGGACCGGAGACCTCACCGAGGCCATCGAACGCCAGCTGGAGCGGTTCGCCCCGGGCTTTCGCGACCGGGTCCTCGCCCGCGCGACCGCCGGACCACCCGAACTCGCCGCCCGCAACCCGAACTACGTCGGCGGCGACATCTCCTCCGGAGCGGTCTGCGGACTCCAGACCCTGCTGCGCCCCAGACTCTCCCTGTTCCCGTACGGCACCCCGCACCCCGCCGTCTTCATCTGCTCCTCGGCCACCCCGCCCGGGCCCGGTGTGCACGGCATGTCGGGCCACAACGCGGCGAAGGCCGTCTGGAGGAGGCTGCGCCAGACATGACCACCATCACCCTGGCGCAGGGCGACATCACCCGGCAGCGCGCCGACGCCATCGTCAACGCGGCCAACTCCTCGCTGCTCGGCGGGGGCGGCGTGGACGGCGCCATCCACCGCCGCGGCGGCCCCGCGATCCTGGCGGAGTGCCGCGCACTGCGCGCCTCGCCGTACGGCAGGGGCCTCGCCACCGGCCGCGCGGTCGCGACGACCGCGGGTGAGCTGGACGCCCGCTGGGTCATCCACACCGTCGGCCCGCGCTTCACCACCGAGGAGGACCGCTCGGAGTCGCTGGCCTCCTGCTACCGGGAGTCACTGCGGGTCGCGGACGAGCTGGGTGCTCGCACGGTCGCGTTCCCCGCAGTCTCCGCCGGCATCTACGGCTGGCCGGTGGAGGACGCCGCCCGCATCGCGGTGGAGACCGTGCGTGCCACGCCCACGGCGGTCGAGGAGGTCAGGTTCGTCCTCTTCGACGACCGGGCGTATGACGCATTCGCCGCGCGACTTGGCTGACGAAGTCGCGGTTCGGGGTTCCCGCTGGTGTCTGAGTTCCCAAAATCGTGGTGCCCGGTGTGTGGGCGTCCTCGACCGAGGCCCGGCGTCCACGGGTGAGCAGGCCGTCCCCGCGGCCGTGCTCCAGGATCTCGGCCACCAAAATTGTTCCGGTGCGGCTCGATGATGCTCCGGCAGTCGAGGAACTCGGATCAGCGGCTCGGATCAGCGGCTCGGATCAGCGGCTCGGATCAGCGGCTCGATCGGCGGCCGGATCGGCACGTTGTCGCGAAGCCGCTGTTCAGGCGGCGGCGGGGAGGGGCGCGGGCGCGGCCGCGGTCCGCAGGGGTGTCACGGTGGGCCGGATCAGACCGTTCTCGTAGGCGAAGGGCACCAGCTGCACGCGAGCGCGGGCGCCGGTCTTGGTGAGGATGTTGCTGACGTGGGACTTCACGGTGGTGGGGGCGATGTGCAGTCGCTCCGCGATCTCGGCGTTCGACCAGCCGGAGGCGACCGCGGTGAGCACGTCCCGCTCCCGCTCGGTGAGCGTGCCGATCCCGTGTGTCCGCTCGGGTGCCGCGGCGGGACGGAGGCTGCGGACGGCGTCGATGAGTTCGCGGGTCAGGCTGGGGGAGATGACCACGTCACCGACGGCCACGGCGTGCACGGCCGAGGCCAGCTCGTCGGGCGTGACGTCCGGGAGGACGAATCCGCCTGCCCCGGCGCGCATGGCGGCGTACGCGTCCGTGTCCTGGCCGGAGGGGCTCAGCAGGAGCACGCGGGACGAACGAGCGAGGCGGCGGACGGTCTCGATCCCGCCGGAGTCGAGGCCGGAGCCGTCCATGAGGACGACGTCCGGACGGAGCCGGTCGCTCGTCCGGATCGCCTCCGTCTCGTCGGCTGTTTCGCCGACGACGGTCAGACCGGGCCGGGACGACAGGAGCATGCGCAGACCGAGTCGTTGCAGGGACTGCTGATGCAAGACGAAGACGGTGACCATGCTCGCCCCTTCTGAACGAAACGGTTTCGTTCGCCTAGGGAAAGAGTAGCTCTCGCGCTTATCGAAACGGCGTCGTTTCTTGTGTGGCCTGCATCACATGCGAAGAGGGGGCGGCTCGCATCGGCCAAACAGGACCGAACAAAGTCCGACAAGATCATTGCTTCGGTTGTGTTCGAGTCCTAGGGTTTCCTGGCTGACGCACCCTCAGTCCGCGCACCCCCACCGTCGCACCGAGGAAGGCCCCGCCATGCCGCACCCGCACGTGCCCCACGCCGACCGACCGCTCGTCAGCCGTCGCCGTCTCCTGGAGGGGGGTGCCGCGGTGTTCGGTGCGCTCGCCCTCTCCGCGTCCCCCTCCCTCGCGCACGCGGCCGGCCGGCGCGCGCCGGCGGACGGCACCCCGGAGTGGAACGGCAACATGGCCGTCTTCCGGCTGGGCAGCGAGCCGCCGCACAGCACCCTCATGCCGTACCAGGACGTCAGGCAGGCCCTGGCCGCCGACCGCACCCGCTCGCCCTACCGCCTCAGCCTCGACGGCATGTGGAAGTTCGCCTACGCCGACCGTCCCGACGACCGCGACGTCGACTTCCACCGTACGGACCTCGACGACGGGGACTGGGACACCATCCCGGTCCCCTCCGCCTGGCAGCTGCACGGCTACGACCGCCCGATCTACATCAACATCACCTACCCGTGGTGGGGCCCCAACGGCCGGGGCGAGGAGGCACAGCCCCCGGCCGCCCCCACCCGCCACAACCCCGTCGGCCAGTACCGGCGCACCTTCACCGTCCCGCGCGACTGGGCCGGACGGCGGACGTTCCTGCACTTCGAGGGGGTCAAGTCCGCCCACTACGTGTGGATCAACGGGGAGTTGGTCGGCTACCACGAGGACTCCTACGACCCCGCCGAGTACGACATCACCCCTCACCTCAAGCCGGGCACCAACCAGATCGCGGTCGAGGTCTACCGCTACTCCGACGGCGACTGGCTGGAGGACCAGGACATGATCCGGCTGAGCGGCATCTTCCGCTCGGTCCACCTGTACTCCACGCCCGCCGTGCACCTGCGCGACTTCAAGCTGGACACCCCGCTCGGCGACGACTACAAGTCCGCCGAACTGTCGGTCACCGCGAGCGTGCGCGACTACGGCGGCAAGGGCGCCGGCCGGTACTCCGTCGAGACGCAGCTGTACGACGCGGGCGGACACCCGGTCTGGTCCCGCCCGTTGCAGCAGACCGTCGCTCTGGACTCCGGCGACGAGACGACCGTACAGGCAGCGAAGGCCGTGCCCGCGCCGCGCCTGTGGTCGGCCGAGCACCCGAACCTCTACACCGCGGTGCTGCGCCTGCGTGACCCGTCCGGCAAGGTGATCGAGACCCTCTCCCACCGGGTCGGCCTGCGGGAGTTCGCCCTCAAGGACGGGCTGATGCGCATCAACGGCAAGCCGGTCTCCTTCCGCGGCACCAACCGTCACGAGATGCATCCGGTGCACGGCTCGGCGCTCACCCGCGCGGACCTCGTCGAGGACATCGGCATCATCAAACGGCTGAACATCAACAGTGTCCGCACCTCGCACTACCCCAACAACCCGCTCTGGCTGGAACTCGCCGACGAGTACGGCCTGTACCTCGTGGACGAGACCAACCTGGAGACCCACGGCATCCGGGACGAGTACCCCGGCGACCACGCCGAGTGGACCAAGGCATGCGTGGCCCGCGCCCAGAGCATGGTCCACCGCGACAAGAACCACGCCTCGGTGGTCATCTGGTCGCTCGGCAACGAGGCGGGCGGCGGCAGCACCTTCAACGCCATGCACGACTGGATACGCTCCTACGACCCCACCCGCGTCATCCAGTACGAGGGCGACGACCGGCCGGGCATCAGTGACATCCGCTCCGAGATGTACGACAGCCCCTCGCGCGTCGAGGCACGGGCGAAGGACACCGGCGACACCCGGCCGTACGTGATGATCGAGTACTCCCACGCGATGGGGAACTCCAGCGGCAACTTCAAGAAGTACTGGGACGTCGTCCGCCGCTACGACGTCCTCCAGGGCGGCTGGATCTGGGACTTCGTCGACCAGGCCCTCACCTGGCCCACCCCGACCCGCAAGCTGCTCACCGAGTCCGGACCCCGCGCACTTCGCGGCGAGGTCATCGCCCCCAGCGGCGGTTTCGGCCGCGACATGGGCGTCTTCGGCGGCACCGTCTTCGCCCGCGACGCGAGCCTCGACCTCACCGGCTCGCTGACCCTGGAGGCCTGGGTCACCCCGCACTTCACCGGCGGCCACCAGCCGATCCTCGCCAAGGGCGACACCCAGTACGCCCTCAAGCAGTCGGACACCACCCTGGAGTTCTTCATTCACGGCGGCGGCCAGTGGGCCACCGCCAGTTGGGCGCTGCCGGACAACTGGACCGGCAGAGAACACCACGTCGCGGGAGTCTTCGACGCCCAGGCGGGCACCCTGACCCTCCACGTCGACGGCGCGGCCCGCGCCACCCTCACCACCACCCGGCGCCCTGCCGTCAACACGGCCCCGCTGTCCCTGGCCACCGACGTCGACAACCCGACCCGCGAGTTCAGCGGCACCATCCGCAGGGCACGCGTGTACGCGCGTGCCCTGAGCGCGAGCGAGCTGGCCTCCGACAGTCGTGGCCCTCGCGACGAGGGTGTGCGGTTCTGGTTCGACGCCGCCACCGTCCGCCTCACCGAGAAGCGGCCCTCCGAGAAGACGTTCCTCGCCTACGGCGGCGACTGGGGCGACAACCCCAACGACGGGGCGTTCTCCGGAGACGGCATCGTCACCGCCGACCGCGGCCACACCGGCAAGGCCGCCGAGGTCAAGCAGATCTACCAGGCGATCAACGCCGCCCCCACGTCCGGCGACGCGGTCACCTCGGGACGGGTCACCCTCACCAACGAGTACCTGTTCACCAACCTCCGCGAGTTCGACGGCCGTTGGTCGCTGCTGGCCGACGGCAAGGTCGTCCAGCGAGGCAGGCTGACCCGCGATCAGCTGGACGTCCCGGCGCTGACCAGCAAGGACATCACCGTCCCGGCGCGGGTGCCGACGCGTGGGGCGCCCGGCACGGAGTACTTCCTGCATCTCTCCTTCACCACGAAGGAGCCCACCAAGTGGGCCAAGGCCGGCTTCGAGGTCGCCAAGCAGCAACTCCCCGTCACCGCGAGCGGCCCCGCCGTGACGCCCGTACCGCTGGAGCGCGTACCGACGCTGCGCCACGAGGACGGCTCGAAGACCGTCACCGTCCGGGGCGAGGGATTCTCCGTCACCGTCGACAAGAGCAGCGGGACCATCACCTCGTACGAGGCCCACGGCGCCCGCCTGATCACCTCGGGGCCGGTGCCGAACTTCTGGCGGGCGCCCACCGACAACGACCGCGGCAACGGGCAGCACACCCGCAACCAGACCTGGCGCGACGCGGGCGCCCGGCGCGAGGTCACGGACGTCAAGGTGCGCGCCCTGCGTGACAGGGCCGTCGAGATCAAGGTCAGCGGCACTCTGCCGACGACCGTCGAGTCGACGTACACCACCACCTACACCGTCTTCGGCAACGGCGAGATCAAGGTGGACAACACCCTGCACCCGGGGGCGGCCTCACTGCCGTACATCCCCGAGGTCGGCACCCTGCTGTTCCTGCCGGGGCGACTGGAGCGCCTGCACTACTACGGCCGCGGTCCCGAGGAGAACATGTGGGACCGCAACAACGGCACCGACGTCGGCCTGTACTCCGGCACCGTCGCCGAACAGTGGACCTCCTACCTGCGCCCGCAGGAGAACGGCAACAAGACCGACGTCCGCTGGGCCGCGCTGACCGGCCCGGGCGGTGTCGGACTGCTGGTCAGCGGGGAGCCGCTGATCGAGGTCAGCGCCTCGCACCTGACCCCGGAGGACCTGTCGGTGGGGGCCCGCCACGACTACCAGCTCACGCCGCGCGACGAGGTCGTCCTGCGGGTGAACCACCGTCAGATGGGTGTCGGCGGCGACAACAGCTGGGGGGCGCACACCCACGACGAGTACAAGCTCCTCGCCAACCGTGACTACGCCTACACCTACCGGCTGCGCCCGCTGCGGGACGTCGGGAAGGCAACGGCGGCCTCGCGGCGGCCGACGGCGACCGAGTGACCGCGCGGCCGGCCCGGGACGCCGACGAGGCGGTGTCCCGGGCCGCCGTTACGCCCGCCCCGGCCGCCCGGCGGCCGGTCCCGCGGAACCACGGGGATCCGGCCGGGTCCTGGACAGCCGAGGTTGATGTCGGATTCTCGCCAGCCCTCACCCTCCCCGTGTCCGATGCTGGAGACATGCAGAGGGGAATGCACACCGACACCGAGCGCTGCGTGCGCGCCGTGCAGTCGAAGGACGCACGCTTCGACGGCTGGTTCTTCACCGCCGTCCTGACCACCCGCATCTACTGCCGACCCAGCTGCCCGGTCGTGCCGCCCAAACCCGAGAACATGACCTTCCACCCGAGCGCGGCGGCCTGCCAGCAGGCCGGCTTCCGGGCCTGCAAGCGCTGCCGCCCCGACACCAGCCCGGGCTCACCCGAGTGGAACCAGCGCGCCGACCTGGTGGCCCGGGCGATGCGGCTCGTCGCCGACGGCGTCGTGGACCGCGAGGGCGTGCCCGGACTCGCCGCCCGGCTCGGCTACAGCAGCCGGCAGATCGAACGTCAACTGCTCGCCGAACTGGGCGCGGGCCCGCTCGCCCTCGCCCGCGCGCAGCGCGCCCAGACCGCGCGCCTGCTCATCGAGACGACCCCGCTGCCGATGGCGGAGATCGCCTTCGCCGCCGGGTTCTCCTCCATCCGCACCTTCAACGACACCGTGCGCGAGGTCTTCGCCCTCTCCCCGAGCGACCTGCGCGCCCGGGTACCGAGGAAGAACACCCCGCTCGCTGACGGGGCGGCCGCCCCGGGCACCCCAGGGGCACTCACCCTCCGGCTCCCCTTCCGCGCCCCCCTCAACCCCGACAACCTCTTCGGTCACCTCGCGGCGACCGCCGTCCCGGGGGTGGAGGAATGGCGGGACGGCGCCTTCCGGCGCACGCTGCGACTGCCGTACGGCCACGGCATCGTGGCCCTCACGCCCCGGCCGGACCACATCGCCTGCCGACTCACCCTCAGTGACCTGCGGGATCTGACCGTCGCCATCAGCCGCTGCCGCCGGATGCTCGACCTGGACGCCGACCCGGTCGCGGTCGACGACCAGCTGCGCACCGACCCGGTCCTCGCGCCACTCGTCGACAAGGCACCAGGTAGGCGGGTCCCACGCACCGTCGACGAGGCGGAGTTCGCCGTACGCGCGGTGCTCGGCCAGCAGGTCTCCACGGCGGCGGCCCGCACCCACGCCGCCCGCCTGGTCACCGCGTACGGCGACCCGGTGGACGATCCGGAGGGGGGCCTCACCCACCTCTTCCCGTCCTCGGAGGCGCTCGCCGCCCTCGACCCCGAGTCACTCGCGATGCCACGCACCCGCCGCACCACCTTCACCACCCTGGTGGCCCAACTCGCCGACGGCACCCTCAACCTGGGGGTGGAGAGCGACTGGACCCGAACCCGCGCCCAACTCCTCGCGCTCCCGGGCTTCGGCCCCTGGACGGCCGACGTCATCGCGATGCGCGCCCTCGGCGACCCGGACGCCTTCCTCGCGACCGACCTCGGAATCCGCCGCGCCGCACAGGAGCTGGACCTGCCCTCGACGCCGGCGGCGCTCACGGCCCGCGCGGCGGCCTGGCGGCCCTGGCGGGCGTACGCGGTCCAGTACCTGTGGGCGACCGACAGCCACCCGATCAACTTCCTTCCCGGACAAGGACGTTCGTGATGAGCTCGACGAAGCAGCACACCGTGATCGACAGCCCCTACGGCCCTTTGACGCTCGTCGCCGACGACGGCGTCCTGTGCGGCCTCTACATGACCGACCAGCGCCACCGCCCCGCGGAGGAGACCTTCGGCACCCGCGCTGAGGCCCCCTTCGCCAAAGCCCCCTTCGCGGCGGCCGAGGAAGAACTGGAGGCCTATTTCGCGGGCGGGTTGAAGGAGTTCACCGTCGAACTCGGCCTGCGTGGAACCCCGTTCCAGCGCAGCGTCTGGGACCAGCTGCGGAAGATCCCGTACGGCGAGACCCGCACGTACGGCGAACTGGCCGACGCGCTCGGCAACCCCACCGCCTCTCGCGCGGTGGGGCTCGCCAACGGCAGGAACCCGGTCGGCATCATCGTGCCCTGCCACCGTGTCGTCGGCGCGAACGGCGGTCTCACCGGATACGGCGGCGGCCTGGACCGCAAGCAGCGCCTGCTGGACTTCGAGAGCGGAGCGGCGCTGTTCTAGACCCTATACAGGCCCTATACAGGCCCTGAGGTCAGGCCGGCCCGCTCAGCCCACCCGGTTCCCGTTCTCCAGCTCCGCCGTCCCCGAGCCCTCCGTCAGAACGTCGAGCGCGGACACGACGCGGCGCCCCAGGGAGCCCGGCAGGTACTCGGTGAGTTCCTCGCGCGGTACCAGCCGCCAGGACAGCAGTTCCTCCTCCTGGAGCCGGATCGCCTTGAACTCGTCCTCGGTGAGCACCCCACCGTCGTACAGGTACGCCACCAGCGGCGGCCGGCCCGTCCCGTGCACCCAGTCCACCGCGAGCAGCCGCCCGAGTTCCCGGTCCAGGCCGATCTCCTCCGCGGTCTCCCGGCGCGCGCCCTGGCGCGGGGTCTCACCGTCGTCGGACTCGATCGTGCCGCCGGGCAGCGCCCAGCCCTCACGGTAGTTGGGTTCGACGAGCAGCACCCGACCCTGAGCGTCACGGAAGAGGGCGGCGGCCCCGGCGAGCACCCGGGGGAGCCCCGCGATGTAGGCGGCGAAGTCTTGAGTGGTGGTCATCCGGAAAGGGTATCCAGCTTCCCCGCCCGCTCCGGTCAGCCGCGACCTCGGCCGCGGCGCCGGTCACGGCTCCGTCTGCGCCAACCGCAGCGTCCGCCGCGCCAGTTCACTGATCCGTGCCCCGTCGAAGCCGAACACCGCGCTGCGTACCGTGTCCTCCAGCGGATCCTTCCACTGCTCCGGGATGGCCTCGGCCCCGGTCAGCACCCCCGCCACCGAACCCGCGGTCGCGCCGTTGGAGTCGGTGTCCAGGCCACCGCGCACGGTGAGCGTGATGGTGCGGGTGAAGTCGCCGTCGCCGTACAGGAGCCCGGCGGTCAGGACGGCCGCGTTCGGGACGGTGTGGATCCAGCCGAGCCCCGCGGTCTCCTCGGCGACCGTGCTGAGCGTGTCCTCCCAGGGCATCCGGGTGGCGTGCAGCGACACGACACGGCGCACGGTCCGGGCCAGGCGGCTGTTCGCCGGGACCACCGTGAGTGCCTGGTCGACGGCCTGGCGCACCGTGCCGGCCGTGAACGCCGCCGCGATCAGCGCCGCCGCCCACATCGCGCCGTACACCCCGTTGCCGGTGTGGGACAGCACCGCGTCCCGGCGGGCCAGCGACGCCGCCCGGCGCGGCACACCCGGACAGGTCCAGCCGTAGATGTCCGCCCGGATGAGAGCCCCGATCCACTCCTGGTACGGATTGTCGTAGGTCGCGGTGAGCGGCGGTTTCAGCCCGTTGGCGAGGTTGCGGTACGCGGCCCGCTCGGCGGTGAAGGTCTGCCGGTACGGCAGCCGGAGCAGCCACAGCTCGCCGACCTGCTCCGTGCTGAACCCGAAGCCGTGGGTCTCCAGCAGGTCCAGGCCGAGGATGGCGTAGTCGACGTCGTCGTCCCGGCAGCTGCCGTGAATGCGGCCGCGGACGCACTGGCGCCACTCGGGGCGCAGCTCGATGCCCTCGCTCGCGCCGACGGGCTCGGGCAGGTAGTCGGTGAGCGGCAGGGCCGCCGCCTGTCGCAGATAGCGGTCGATGCGGTCCCGCGTCCACAGGTCGCCCTGCTCGACCGGCTTGCCGAGCATGTTGCCCGCGATCCGGCCGAGCCAGCCCCCGAGGACGCGGTCGGCAAGTTCTGGCTCGATGCCCACTGGGGTCATACCTACCGTCTACCCGGTTGTGGGGGCGTCCGCGCGCGGTTCGGGCGCCACGTCCCCGGCGTGTTCCGGGGACCGGTCGGTGCATGACGGCGGGGTCGTCCTGCGGTTAAGGTCACAGCGGCGCGACTGGCCTTGACGTGCGTGGGGCCTGAGGAGCAAGGGGAAGACACGGTGGCGGACGCTGCAGGGAACGACGCCCGGGCGACAGCGCGGGTGCTCATCGCCGCGGACAAGTTCAAGGGCTCACTGACGGCCGTACAGGTCGCCGAGCGGATCACGGCCGGGCTGCGCGAGGTTCGGCCTGACCTCGTGGTGGAGGCGCTGCCGGTGGCCGACGGCGGCGACGGAACCGTGGATGCGGCGGTCGCCGCCGGGTTCGACCGACGTGAGGTCCCCGTCGCGGGGCCGCTCGGCCAGGAGGTGACGGCCGCGTTCGCGCTGCGCGGGGACACGGCCGTCGTGGAGATGGCGGAGGCGAGCGGGCTGCAGCGGCTGCCCGCGGGTGTCTTCGCACCGCTGACGGCCTCCACGTACGGCTCCGGCGAACTGCTGCGGGCCGCGTTGGACGCGGGCGCGCGGACGATCGTGTTCGGGGTCGGCGGCAGTGCCACCACGGACGGCGGCGCCGGCATGCTGTCCGCGCTCGGCGCGCGGTTGCTGGACGCGGACGGGGAGCCGGTGCCCCCGGGCGGCGGCGGCCTCGCCGGCCTGGCCTCGGCCGACCTGTCCGGACTGGACCCGCGGCTCGCGTCCGTGGAGTTCGTGCTCGCGAGCGACGTCGACAACCCGCTGACCGGACCCAAGGGCGCACCGGCCGTCTACGGCCCGCAGAAGGGCGCCTCGCCGGACGACGTGGCGGCGCTGGACGAGGCACTCGCGCACTACGTGACGGTGCTGGAGCGGGCGGTCGGCGCGAAGGCCGCCGCGTACGCGGCCTCGCCGGGCGCCGGCGCGGCGGGCGGCATCGGCTACGGCGCGCTGCTCCTCGGAGCCCGCTTCCGGCCCGGTATACAGATCATGCTCGACGTCCTGGGCTTCGCGCCCGCGCTGGAGTACGCGACGCTGGTCATCACCGGCGAGGGATCCCTGGACGAGCAGACGCTGCACGGCAAGGCTCCCGCGGGCGTCGCCGCGGCGGCACGCGCCAAGGGCAAGGAGGTCGTCGCGGTGTGCGGTCGGCTCGCCCTGCCGCCGGAGGCGCTCGGCCGGGCCGGTTTCCGGCGGGTGTACCCGCTGACCGACGTCGAGCCGGACGTGGCGACCTGCATCACGGACGCGGGGCCGATCCTGCAACGGGTCGCGCAGCAGATCGCCCGCGACTTCCTGACCTGACCCCGGACAGGCGAAGGGCCCCGGACCATGCGGTCCGGGGCCCATGCGCGAGCGAGGTGGGTTACGGCTGTGCCGCCCGCGCCTCACGTCGGTTGCCACGGAAGTTGTTCACCCGGCGAGCCGTGGCGAACAGCGGGATAACCGCCCCCATGACCAACTGCAGCGCACAGCCTGTCTGAAGCAGCAGCTGTCCGCCCGGCGCGTCGAACGCCCAGGCCGCCAGCAGCCCCATGGACAGCACGATCCACGAGAGCATCGCCACCGCGAGGCGACCCCGCGGCTTCGGGTACTCCACCCGGCTCACCATCAGCCAGGCGGTACCCAGGATCGCGAGGAGCGTCGCCACGAAGGGCAGCTCAAGGAGCACGATCGAGACCACCGTCAGCGCCCCGAACGGCGACGGCATGCCCTGGAAGGTGCCGTCCTTCACCGTCACGCACGAGAATCTGGCCAGCCGCAGCACGACGGCCAGGAGCACCACGATCGCCCCCACCGCCGCCACCCGCTGGTACGCGCCGTCCGCCACCATGCCGTAGACAAGCACGAAGTACGCCGGCGCCAGGCCGAAGCTGATCAGGTCGGAGAGGTTGTCCAGCTCCGCGCCCATGGGGGAGGAGCGCAGCTTGCGCGCCACCAGGCCGTCGAACAGGTCGAAGACCGCCGCGCACAGCATCAGGATGACCGCCGTGGCCGCGCTGTTGCGCGCCATGCCGGACTCCTGGCTGCCGGTGAGGTCCGGGATCAGGATGCCGGTGGTGGTGAAGTACACGGCCATGAAGCCGCACGTGGCGTTGCCGAGGGTGAGGGTGTCCGCTATTGAGAGGCGGAGAGAGAGGGGCATCTCCTCCTCGTCGTCCACCTCGTCGGCCCCGGGCATCCAGCCCGCCTGGGTCTCGGGATCAATCACGGTCAATGCGAGTCACCCCAGCCACCGTCTTCTCGCCCACCTCTACCGCGACCTCCACGCCCTCGGGCAGGTAGATGTCGACACGCGAACCGAAACGGATCAGCCCGATCCGGTCACCCTGCTCGACCTTGGTGCCCTGAGGCACGTAGGGGACGATGCGACGGGCCACCGCGCCGGCGATCTGGATCATCTCGATGTCACCGAGTTCGGTGTCGAAGTGCCAGACGACGCGCTCGTTGTTCTCGCTCTCCTTGTTGAACGCCGGAACGAACCCACCCGGGATGTGCTCGACCGACGTCACCGTGCCGGAGAGCGGCGCCCGGTTGACATGGACGTTGAGCGGGCTCATGAAGATGGCGACGCGGGTGCGGCCGTCCTTCCACGGCATGATGCTCTGCACCACACCGTCGGCGGGCGAGATGACCCGGCCCTGGGTGATCTCGCGCTCGGGGTCGCGGAAGAACCACAGCATGCCCGCCGCGAGCGCGGTGGCGGGTACGGCGACGGCCTTGGCGGCGCCGGAGCGGCGCGCCCGGACCAGGCTGAGGGCTGCGGTGGCGACGGTCGGAAGAAGCCACGGCGATGCTCCGCGCGCCAGGCGTACGCCTGCCAGGCTGTCGCGAGGTGCAGAGGTTTGGCTGTGGGGCATGGATGACCTTCGTAGCGGATGATGCCGCACTGCAACGGGGGACGGCGGCTTTCCCGGGAGGATACCGGTCGCGGGCCACAACTGGGCAAGCCAGGAAGCCGAGTCGGCGGCTGAGGACCGTTGACGGGGTGTGATCTTCTTCTCGAAGAAAACACCCCCAACCGGGACATCTAGCTCTGGAGTCGATACTCTTCGAGCAGCCTGCGACCGATGATCATTTTTTGGATCTCGGCGGTACCTTCACCGATCAGCAGCATCGGAGCCTCACGGTAGAGGCGCTCGATCTCGTACTCCTTGGAGAAGCCGTAGCCGCCATGGATCCGGAATGCGTCCTCCACGACCTCCTTGCAGTATTCGGAGGCGAGGTACTTCGCCATCCCTGCCTCAAGGTCGTTACGTTCGCCGGAGTCCTTTTTGCGAGCCGCGTTCACCATCATCGCATGGGCGGCCTCGACCTTGGTAGCCATCTCGGCCAGTTTGAACTGGATGGCCTGGTGCTGGGCGATCGCCTTGCCGAAGGTGTGCCGCTGCTGGGCGTACGAGACACCCAGTTCGAAGGCACGCTGAGCGACGCCACAGCCACGTGCCGCCACGTTGACGCGGCCGACCTCCACGCCGTCCATCATTTGGTAAAAACCTCGGCCGGTGGTCCCGCCGAGCACCCGATCGGCCGAAACGCGCAGGCCATCCATGATCAGTTCGGTGGTGTCGACCCCCTTGTAGCCCATCTTGTCGATCTTCCCGGGGATGGTGAGGCCGGGGCGGACCTCCCCGAAGCCGGGCTCCTTCTCGACCAGGAAGGTCGTCATCGACTTGTGGGGCGCGGTCCCCTCCGGGTGTCCTTCGTCACTCCGGACGAGAACGGCGACCAGGCTCGACGTACCGCCGTTCGTGAGCCACATCTTCTGGCCGTTCAGGACGTAGTCGTCGCCGTCCTTGACCGCCTTGGACGTGATCGCCGAGACGTCCGAACCCAGTCCCGGCTCCGACATCGAGAAGGCGCCGCGGATGTCGCCGGCCGCCATCCTCGGCAGGAAGTGCTCCTTCTGCTCCCGCGTGCCGTGCTGCTTGAGCATGTACGCCACGATGAAGTGCGTGTTGATGATGCCGGACACCGACATCCAGCCCCGGGCGATCTCCTCCACGCACAGCGCGTACGTCAGGAGCGACTCGCCGAGACCGCCGTACTCCTCGGGGATCATCAGCCCGAACAGGCCCAGTTCCTTGAGCCCGTCCACGATCTGCTGCGGGTACTCGTCGCGGTGCTCCAGCTCGGTCGCGACCGGGATGATCTCCTTGTCCACGAAGTCGCGGACGGTGGACAGGATCTCCTGCTGGATGTCGGTCAGACCGGCGGTCTGGGCGAGTCGCGCCATGGCTACTTCTCCTGCTCCGTGAGCTGGGGCCGGCCGGGCTGCTCGCCGCCGCGCTCCTTGATGTACGTCTCGGTGGGCACCATCACCTTGCGGCGGAACACGCAGACCAGCGTGCCGTCCTGCTTGTAGCCCTTGGTCTCGACATGGACGATGCCGCGGTCGCCCTTCGACTTGGAGGGCCACTTGTCGAGCACGGTGGTCTGGCCGTAGATCGTGTCGCCGTGGAAGGTCGGCGCCACGTGCTTGAGCGACTCGATCTCCAGGTTGGCGATCGCCTTGCCGGAGACGTCCGGTACGGACATGCCGAGCAGCAGGGAGTAGATGTAGTTCCCGACGACGACGTTCTTGCCGAAGTCGGTCGTCTTCTCCGCGTAGTTGCTGTCCATGTGGAGCGGGTGGTGGTTCATGGTGAGGAGACAGAAGAGGTGGTCGTCGTACTCGGTGACCGTCTTGCCCGGCCAGTGCTTGTACGTCGCCCCGACCTCGAACTCCTCGTAGGTGCGTCCGAACTGCATGGCCGTCACGCCTCCGGGATCTCGAACGAGCTGGTGCGCCGCATGCCGGCGGCCCGGCCCTTGCCGGAGATGACCAGTGCCATCTTGCGGCTGGCCTCGTCGATCATCTCGTCGCCGAGCATCGCGGAGCCCTTCTTGCCGCCCGCCTCGGAGGTGTAGTAGTCGTACGCGTCCAGGATCAGCTCGGCGTGGTCGTAGTCCTCCTGCGAGGGCGAGAAGATCTCGTTGGACGCCTCGACCTGGCCCGGGTGCAGCACCCACTTGCCGTCGAAGCCGAGGGCGGCGGCGCGTCCGGCGACCTCGCGGTAGCCGTCGATGTTGCGGATCTGCAGGTAGGGGCCGTCGATCGCCTGGAGGTCGTTGGCGCGGGCGGCCATCAGGATCTTCATCAGGATGTAGTGGTAGGCGTCCGCCGGGTAGCCGGGCGGCTGCTCGCCCACGACCAGCGACTTCATGTTGATCGACGCCATGAAGTCCGCCGGGCCGAAGATGATGGTCTCCACCCGCGGGGAGGCCTGCGCGATCTCGTTGACGTTGTTCAGGCCCTGCGCGTTCTCGATCTGCGCCTCGATGCCGATGCGGCCGACCTCGAAGCCCATGGTCTTCTCGATCTGGGTCAGCAGCAGGTCGAGGGCCACGACCTGCTGGGCGTCCTGCACCTTCGGCAGCATGATGCAGTCGAGGTTGGGGCCGGCGCCCTCGACGACCGTGACGACATCCCGGTACGTCCACTCGGTCGTCCAGTCGTTGACGCGCACGACCCGTGTCTTGCCCGTCCAGTCGCCCTCGTTGAGGAACTTGACGATGGTGTGCCGCGCGTCGGGCTTGGCGAGCGGCGCGCACGCGTCCTCCAGGTCCAGGAAGACCTGGTCGGCGGGGAGGCCCTGCGCCTTCTCCAGGAAGCGGGGGTTGCTCCCGGGGACCGCGAGGCAGGAGCGTCGCGGACGCAGACGGTTGACGGGCGTTGTCATGCGGGGACCTCCAGGGGGTCGAGCTTGTTCGCTGTGCGGATCTCGTCGACGACGCGGCCGATGATTCCGGTGATGTCGAAGTCCTTCGGGGTGAACACCGCGGCCACTCCGGCTGCCCGCAGTTGCTCGGCGTCCCCATTCGGGATGATGCCACCGGCGATCAACGGAATGTCTGTGGCACCGGCCACACGCAGCCGTTCGAGCACATCCGGGACCAGCTGGGCGTGCGAGCCGGAGAGGATCGACAGGCCCACCGCGTGCACGTCCTCGGCCAGGGCGGCGTCCACGATCTGCTCGGGCGTGAGGCGTATGCCCTGGTAGATCACCTCGAAGCCGGCGTCACGGGCCCGCACGGCGATCTGCTCGGCGCCGTTGGAGTGCCCGTCCAGGCCGGGCTTGCCGACCAGGAAGCGCAGCTTGCCGACACCGAGGTCCTTGGCCGTGACGTCCACCTTTCGGCGCACCTCGGACAGGGCCGAGCCCTCCTCGGCGGGGATCGCCACCGGCGCCGACGAGACGCCGGTCGGGGCCCGGAACTCGCCGAACACCTCCCGCAGCGCCCCCGCCCACTCACCGGTGGTGACACCCGCGCGGGCGCACTCCAGGGTGGCCTCCATCAGGTTGTCGGTGCCCTTGGCGGCCTCCTTCAGCTTCTCCAGCGCCTTGCAGGGGCGCGGGTGGTTGAACGGCGGCTGGTAGCGGGTGTCGCGCCAGTGCTGGAGCGAGGCGATGACCCGGGCCTCGACGGCCGGGTCGACCGTGTGGATGGCCGTGTCGAGGTCGGCCGTCAGCGGGTTCGGTTCGGTCGTCTCGAAGATGTTGACGCCGATGATCTTCTCCTGGCCGGACTCGATACGGCCCCGGCGCTCGGCGTGCGAGGAGACCAGCTGCGACTTGAGGTAGCCGGACTCCACGGCGGCCATCGCGCCGCCCATCTCCTGGATCCGCTCGATCTCCGCGAGCGACTCCTCGACCAGCTCGCCCACCTTCGCCTCGATGACCTTCGAGCCCTCGAAGATGTCGTCGTACTCCAGCAGGTCGCTCTCGTGGGCCAGCACCTGCTGGATGCGCAGCGACCACTGCTGGTCCCAGGGCCGGGGCAGCCCCAGGGCCTCGTTCCAGGCGGGGAGCTGCACGGCACGCGCGCGGGCGTCCTTGGAGAGGGTCACGGCGAGCATCTCCAGCACGATCCGCTGGACGTTGTTCTCCGGCTGCGCCTCGGTCAGGCCGAGCGAGTTGACCTGGACGCCGTAGCGGAAGCGCCGGTGCTTGGGGTCCTCGATGCCGTACCGCTCACGGGTGATCTGGTCCCAGATGCGGCCGAAGGCGCGCATCTTGCACATCTCCTCGATGAAGCGGACCCCCGCGTTCACGAAGAAGGAGATGCGGCCGACCACGTCGCCCATGCGTTCCTGCGGCACCTGGCCGCTGTCCCGGACGGCGTCCAGCACCGCGATCGCCGTCGACATCGCGTACGCGATCTCCTGGACCGGAGTGGCGCCCGCCTCCTGCAGGTGGTAGCTGCAGATGTTGATCGGGTTCCACTTCGGCAGGTGGGAGACCGTGTACGCGATCATGTCCGTGGTCAGGCGGAGCGAGGGTCCCGGCGGGAAGACGTGCGTGCCCCGGGACAGGTACTCCTTGACGATGTCGTTCTGGGTCGTGCCCTGGAGTTTGGTGATGTCCGCACCGTGCTCCTCCGCGACGACCTGGTAGAGCGCCAGCAGCCACATGGCGGTGGCGTTGATCGTCATCGAGGTGTTCATCTGCTCCAGGGGGATGTCCTGGAGCAGCCGGCGCATGTCACCGACGTGCGCGATCGGCACGCCGACCCGGCCGACCTCGCCGCGGGCGAGGATGTGGTCGGAGTCGTAGCCGGTCTGCGTCGGCAGGTCGAACGCGACCGACAGGCCGGTCTGGCCCTTGGCGAGGTTGCGCCGGTACAGCTCGTTGGACGCCTCGGCCGTGGAGTGACCGGCGTACGTGCGCATGAGCCACGGCCGGTCCTTCTCCCGCCGCCCGTCGGCGGTCTGACGCTCAGTCATCTGTGCCTCCGCTGTTCTCAGATGTTCCGGAAGCGGTTGATGGCGTCGACGTGCTGGGCGCGCTTGTCCGCGTCGCGCACGCCGAGGCCCTCCTCGGGTGCCAGGCACAGGACGCCGACCTTGCCCTGGTGCACGTTGCGGTGCACGTCGTGGGCGGCCTGCCCGGTGTCCTCCAGGGAGTAGACCTTGGAGAGCGTCGGGTGGATCTTGCCCTTGGCGATGAGGCGGTTGGCTTCCCAGGCCTCGCGGTAGTTGGCGAAGTGCGAGCCGATGATCCGCTTCAGCGACATCCACAGGTAGCGGTTGTCGTACTCGTGCATGTAGCCCGAGGTCGAGGCGCAGGTGGTGATGGTGCCGCCCTTGCGGGTGACGAACACGGAGGCGCCGAAGGTCTCGCGGCCGGGGTGCTCGAAGACGATGTCGATGTCCTCGCCGCCGGTGAGTTCGCGGATGCGCTTGCCGAAGCGCTTCCACTCCTTGGGGTCCTGGGTGGTCTCGTCCTTCCAGAACTTGTAGTCCTCGGCGGTGCGGTCGATGATCGCCTCCGCGCCCATGGACCGGCAGATGGCGGCCTTCTGCTCGCTGGAGACGACACAGATCGGGTTGGCGCCGCCGGCCAGCGCGAACTGGGTGGCGTAGGAGCCGAGTCCGCCGCTGGCGCCCCAGATCAGCACGTTGTCGCCCTGCTTCATACCGGCGCCGTTGCGGGACACCAGCTGACGGTAGGCGGTGGAGTTGACCAGGCCCGGGGCGGCGGCCTCCTCCCACGACAGGTGGTCGGGCTTGGGCATCAGCTGGTTGGACTTGACGAGCGCGACCTCTGCCAGGCCGCCGAAGTTGGTCTCGAAGCCCCAGATGCGCTGCTCGGGGTCGAGCATGGTGTCGTTGTGGCCGTCGCTGGACTCCATCTCGACGGAGAGGCAGTGCGCGACGACCTCGTCACCGGGCCGCCAGGCGTTGACGCCCGGGCCGGTGCGCAGGACGACGCCCGCGAGGTCGGACCCGATGATGTGGTACGGCAGGTCGTGGCGCTTGGCCAGCTCGTTGGTGCGGCCGTAGCGCTCCAGGAACCCGAAGGTCGACAGCGGCTCGAAGATCGAGGTCCACACGGAGTTGTAGTTGACCGAGGAGGCCATCACGGCCACCAGGGCCTCGCCCGGGCCCAGCTCGGGCAGCGGCACCTCGTCCAGGTGCAGCGACTTGCGCGGGTCCTTCTCGCGGGTCTGCATGCCCGCGAACATCTCCGTCTCGTCCTTGTGCACGGTGATCGCTCGGTACGACTCCGGCAGCGGCAGAGCGGCGAAGTCTTCCGGCGTCGAGTCCGGTGACTGGATCGCGTCCAGGATGTCCTTAACGGTCACGGTGATGCCTCCGGCCTATGGCGTCTTGAGGGGAGACGCTGAGGGTTACGTCGGTGCTGCTGAGGGTGGGTGGAGAAGTGCCGTCGGTTCGGCGGTGGTGCTGTTCGGCAGCGCTTTGTGGCGCGGGAGGTTGCCTGTGACGCAGGCGTCCGGGCGGGCAGACCGTTGGTTTGCTGGGACAGCCGACGTACGAATGGTCTCTGCACGCCGGCCGCCCGGACACCTTCAACGTATGACACCGCGTGTCACCTCGCAAGGCACTGAGTGCCAGAACCTGCTCTCAGGTGAAATCTTTACGTAACAAATGAGCGATGATCGATCGAACGGGCCGCGAAAGGTGCCTGAAAAGCACCCCTGACATGGCAAAACGGCCACCCCGGAGGGTGGCCGTGATCACAGCGGTGTTGCGGGACCAGGCGGTCCGGGCGCCACTCAGCGGTCCCTGAGGGCCTCCTCGATGGTCCGCATGACCTGGTCGAGCGGGGCGTCCGTGCGGGCGACCGTCACCAGCACCTCGCCGTGCGTGGAGACCGTCGCGGCGGCGGGCTTGGCGGGCGTGCTGCGTCCGGCCCCGATGCCGGACCCGAACGTCTTCCGTACGATCGCGAAGGCGTGGTCCAGCTGTGCCTCGACGTCTCCCTGTCCGCCGGCCCGCAGCCAGCGGCGCAGCACGTGGTTGTGGGCGGTGACCACGGCGGACGCGGCGACCTCCGCCAGCAGCGGGTCGTCGTTGGCGTCGTCGTCGTGCGCGTGCTCGTCGAAGTGGCCGAGGAGGTAGCGGGTGAAGAGCCGCTCGTAGCGGGCGACGGACGCGATCTCCGCCTCGCGCAGGGTGGGTACCTCGCGCGTGAGGGTGTAGCGGGCGACCGAGATCTCCGGCCGGGCCGCGTACATCCGCATGACCTCCTTGATGCCGCGGCACACCGTGTCGAGCGGGTGCTCGTGCGCGGGGGCGGCGTTGAGGACGGCCTCGGCCCGGATCAGCGTGTCGTCGTGGTCCGGGAAGATCGCCTCTTCCTTGGAGCGGAAGTGACGGAAGAAGGTGCGGCGGGCCACCCCGGCCGCGGCCGCGATCTCGTCGACGGTGGTCGCCTCGTACCCCTTGGTCGCGAACAACTCCATCGCTGCGGCCGCCAGCTCTCGGCGCATCTTGAGCCGCTGGGCGGCGGCGCGGTTGCCCGCGGCACTCTCCGGCGCGTCGGGCGTGGCTGGGGTACGTGCGGACTTGGCGGGCTGGGACATGACCTGAACGTACTGCATGTGCGCAGCTTGCCGCGCACGTCCGGTGCTCCCCCCGCCCCGGACGGGCGGGGGAGTGCCGGGCCACGCGGACGGGGGAGGGCTGCCCGGGTCGAGCAGCCCGCCCCAGTCCGTACCGGTGTCCGGGTCCGTGTCGAACCGGTCGCCCGGCCGGTCAGCGGCGGGCATACTCGCGGAAGCCCCGGCCCGTCTTGCGGCCGAGGCAGCCCGCGGCCACCAGGTGCTCCAGGAGCGGCGCCGGGGCCAGCCCCGGGTCGCGGAACTCGCGGTGCAGGACCTTCTCGATGGCCAGCGAGACGTCGAGCCCGACGACGTCCAGGAGCTCGAAGGGGCCCATCGGGTAGCCGCCGCCCAGCTTCATCGCCGCGTCGATGTCGTCCAGGGACGCGTAGTGTTCCTGCACCATCTTGATCGCGTTGTTGAGGTATGGGAAGAGCAGCGCGTTCACGATGAAGCCCGCCCGGTCCCCGCAGTCGACCGCGTGCTTCTTGATCCCGGCGCAGACCTCGCGCACCGTCGAGTGGACGTCGTCGGCCGTCAGCACCGTACGGACCACCTCGACCAGCTTCATCGCCGGTGCCGGGTTGAAGAAGTGCATGCCGATCACGTCCTGCGGACGCGAGGTCGCCCGGGCGCAGGCGACGACCGGCAGGGAGGACGTCGTGGTGGCCAGCACCGCGCCCGGCTTGCAGACCTTGTCCAGCGTCGCGAACAGCTGCCGCTTGACCTCCAGGTCCTCGGCGACGGCCTCCACCGCCAGATCGACGTCGGCGAACGCGTCGTAGGAGCCGGCCGCGGTGATCCGGTCCAGGGTCTGCGCGGCGGCCTCCGCGGTCAGCCGGCCCTTGTCGACGGAGCGTGCGAGCGACTTGCCGATCCTGGCCTTGGCGGTCTGCGCCTTCTGCTCGCTGCGGGCCGCGAGCACGACCTGGTAACCGGCCTTGGCGAACACCTCGGCGATACCGGACGCCATCGTGCCGGAGCCCGCGACGCCGACGCTGCGGACCGTACGGCCGGGGGTGTCGAGGCTGCCGGACAGCGGTGTCAGGGCGTCCGGCACGACCGTGGCGCTGCCGGGAGCCTCGTACGCGTAGAAACCGCGGCCCGACTTGCGGCCGGTCAGACCCGCCTCGCTGAGCTGCTTGAGGATCGGGGCGGGGGCGTGCAGACGGTCGTGGGACTCGGCGTACATGGCCTCCAGGACGGTCCGGGCGGTGTCGACGCCGATCAGGTCGAGCAGCGCGAGCGGGCCCATGGGCAGCCCGCAGCCCAGCCGCATCGCGGCGTCGATGTCCTCGCGGGAGGCGTACTTCGCCTCGTACATCGCGGCGGCCTGGTTGAGGTAGCCGAACAGCAGCCCGTCGGCGACGAACCCGGGCCGGTCGCCGACCGCGACGGGTTCCTTGCCGAGCTCCAGCGCGAGGTCCGTGACCGCGGCGACGGCCTGCGGCGCGGTCAGCACCGACGAGACGACCTCGACCAGCTTCATCGCCGGCGCCGGGTTGAAGAAGTGCAGACCCAGCACGCGCTCGGGGCGGGCCGAGTCGGCGGCGAGCCGGGTGACGGACAGGGCGTTGGTGCCGGTGGCGAGAACCGTCTCGGGCCGCACGATCCGGTCGAGCTCACGGAAGATCTGGTGCTTGATCTCGTACGACTCCGGGACCACCTCGATGACCAGGTCGGCGTCGGCCGCCGCACCCAGATCGGTGGACGTCCGGACCCGGCCGAGCGCGTCGGCGCGCTCCTGCTCGGTCAGCCGGCCGCGCTCCACGGCGCGGGCGGTGGCGGTCTCCAGGGCGGCGACGGCCTTGGCGGTCGCCGCCTCGCTGATGTCGATGCCGACGACGTCGCGGCCGGCCTTGGCCAGGACCTCGGCGATGCCGGTGCCCATGGTGCCGAGGCCGACCACGGCGACGGTCTGCAACGGGGACAGAGGGGTGTCGGACAGGGGAGTGGCCATCGCGGACTCCAGGAAAGAGGTGACGACTGGGAGCGCGCCCGGTGCGCCGGGGGATCGCGGCCGAAGCCGGGAACCACGTGCACCGGGTGCGGAGAAGGAGTGCGGGTGTTGCCGGGCTGCTAGCGCACACGCCCGGTGCCGTGCTGACGGGCGTGCACACGCCCCACAACGGCGGAACCGACCGGCCCTGTCCCGGGGCCGGGTCGTAATCAGGTACGCGATGTACCGAACCGACTGCTCTCGCGGTGGCTGCGTCACCAGGCCACCGCGAACCGATCTACGAGTGGGTAACTCGCTCGTATGAGCTTAACCGGTGGGTAACGAGCGCGCCAGCCCCCGAGTTTGTGATGTAGGTCCCGGTCGCCCGGCAGCACCCCTAATCTCGGGTTCCATGGACGAAGAGTTGCGATCACTCACGGAACGCTTACGGCAGGAGGCAGGCGCGACGGCCGGTTACGACCGGCTGGTGGCGACCGAGGACCTCGACGACCTGGCGGAAGTGCTCACCGCTCCCGGACAGCCGCTGTGGGCCAGGGAACTGGCCGCCTTCCGGCTCGGGACGGCGGGCGACCGACGGGCCTTCGAATCCCTCGTCCTGTTCCTCAACCACCGCGACCCACCGCGCTGCGCCTCCGCCGCCCACGCCCTGGCCCGCCTGAGCGATCCCCGCACCGCCCGCGCGGCCGCCGCCCTGGCCACCAACGAACTGCGGGTCGCCTACGCCCTGCACCCGGTGCGCCTCCTGGTGCACCTGCGCGCCCCCGAGGCCGTGCCCGCGCTGATCACCACCCTGCAGCGACGGCTGCGCCCGCACGACCCGTACCGCAGGGTGGCACTCGCCTGCGTGGAGGGGCTCGGCACGCTCGGCGACCCCCGGGCCCGACCGGTCCTCAACGAGGCCCTGGCCCACCCGGTGCTCGCCGAGGCGGCCGTGCACGCGCTGGCCCGGATCCCCCGGCAGCGCCGATGAGACGTACGGCCCCGACGAGCGAGCCGACCAGGGCGCCTGAGCCGGGCGTCACGTCGAGGCGCGGACCACGAGTTCCGGGACCATCCACGCGCCTTCCCCCACGGCGGGTTCCTTGCCCTCCAGCATCTGCGCCACCTGCTCGACCGCCAGACGCCCCACCTGCCGTTTGTCGATGCTCAGGGTGGTCAGCGCGGGCTCGACCAGTTCGCCCAGGGACAGACCGTCGAAGCCGAGGACGGCCAGGTCGTGCGGCACCCGCCGACCCCGGCGGCGGGCGGCCCGCATGCCGCCGATGGCGACGAGGTCGTTGAAGCCGACGACGGCGGTCACGTCCGGATGCCGCTCGAGGAGCCGCTCGACGGCCCGCTCGCCCGCGGCCACATTGTGGTCGTCGCAGTGGGACAGCCAGTCCGGGCCCACCGCCAGCCCGTGCTCACGCGCCTCGGCCAGGAAGTACTCGCCCCGGGGGCTGCGCGTGCCGGGCACCGCGCAGTCCAGCATGCCGATCCGGCGGTGCCCCCGCTCCACCAGGTGCGCCATGGCGGCCCGCATACCGGTCGCGAAGTCGATGCCCACCGATCCGAAGCGGGTCTGGTCCGGGGCGCGTTCCAGGAGCACGATCGGCAGCCCGGCGGCGTACCGGGCGAGTACGTCGTCGGTGCTGTCGAAGTAGCCGACGATGGCGTCGGCCTGTCCGGACAGCAGGTCGAGTGCCTCCTCTTCCTCCTCGGCGTCGTGCCGGGACTCGAACACGGTGACGTTCCAGCCCTGCGGCTTGGCGACCTCCAGCACACCGGCGGCGACCTCGGGGAAGTACGGGTTGGCCAGGTCGGAGACGACCAGCCCGATGGTCACCGAGCCCGCCCGGCGCAGGCCCCGGGCGTGCCGGCTGGGCCGGTATCCGAGGCTGCGGACGGCGGCCAGCACGCGCTCCTTGGTCGCGGGATCGATCTCGCCCTTGTCGTTGATGGCACGCGAGACGGTCTGCCGGGACACCCCGGCCAGCCTGGCGACATCCAGGATCGTGGCCCGGCCGGGCCGCACGAGCGTGTGGTCAGCGGGTCGCTGCTGTTTGCCCGGCACCATGTCAACCGTCCTTAAACAGGTGTGCTCATCCCTGGTCTGAGATCCCACATTGTCAGCCGAGGGTGACGGCGAAGACGTGCACCCCCGGTTCTTCGGGATTTGTCCCCTCGCCGTAACGCGGCAGAGTGATCGACTCCAGCGTCCTCGCCGGGTCGAGCGGCGCCGCGCACCAGCCCACGCGGGCGGGCCTGTCGGCGCGGCCGTCGGGGCGGTTGTGGTACGGCATGGAGACGATGGTGTGCGCGCCTGCCGGGTAGTCCCCCTCGCCGAGGGTGTCGAGGGCCAGCAGCGGGATCTCCTGCCGACTGCCGTCGGTGTAGGTCGCCAGGCCCGGCCCGAAGCTGCGGTCGGCGGTGCCCAGGAGCAGGAAGCCGATCCGCGACCCCGAGCCGCTCATCGTGATGGTCTGCCCGTCGGCCCGTACGTTGTCAGGCTCCCCCGGGGCGGTGTCGGGCCACCGGAACTCGAGGCCCCCGTGCGCGACCGGGCCACCGGGGACGATGCCGGCCGCGGCCAGGGCCTGCGCGGACAGGCTGACGCCGGTGCCGCCCAGGTCGGCGATGCCGGGGGCGTCGTCGCTGCTGATCCCTCTGCTGTCGCGGGCCGCGGCGAAGGAGTCGTGGACGACGGGCGCGGGCACCGTCGGATCGAGCATGAGGGAGACGTCGGGCCGCACGGCTCCACGCGAGGCGAGGACACGGACCCGCAGACGGTGGGAGGTCAGGGGGCGGGGCAGGGACACCAGACGCTTGTGCCCCACGGTCGTGCCCGTCGCCACCCGCTCCCACGCGCCCGACAGCCACACGTCGACGGCGAAGGACTCGACGAGCTGCCCGTGCCGGATGTCCTCGCTCAGGCCCACCACGTTGAAGGTGCGCGGCTGCGGCAGCTCGACCAGGACGCTGTCGGGAACGTCCTCGCCGGTGTGCGCGTCGGCGGCGAGATCGACGCCGTACGCCTCGCGCAGGACGCGGCCGAACTCGGTGAGCCGTGCCAGGTCCGGGTCGGCGAACCGGCCGCGCCGGTCGGGCGGCACGTTGAGCAGCAGGACGGCGTTGCGGCCCACCGAGTGCCGGTACAGGTCCATCAGCCGGGGCAGCGACTTGACGGCGGTGTCCTGGGAGGCGTGGTGGAACCAGCCCGGCCGGATGGAGACGTCGACCTCGGCGGGATACCAGGCGAAGTGACCGGCCCGACGCATGGCCGCGGGCCCCGCGAGGTCGTGTTCCTCCTCAGCCACGGCGGTGGTGTGCCCGAACTCGGACGGCTCGTCGCGCATCGGGACGACGCTCCACTCGCTGTAACGGGCGTAGCCGCTCTCGTTGCCCACCCAGCGGACGTCGGGACCGCCGACCGCGCACGTGGCGTCGGGCGCCAGCGCGCGCACCATGGAGAACCACGTGTCGTGGTCGTAGTGCTGTTTGGTGGCGGTCGGATCGGCGCCGTCCAGCCACACCTCGCCCACCGGCCCGTGCTCCGTGAGCAGTTCGTACAGCTGGTTCAGGTAGTAGCGGTTGTAGTCGTCCACCACGTAGGTGAAGGAAGGCAGTTCCCCCGACTCGACGCGGGCCGCCCGGTCGTCGCCGGGCACCAGGGTCGGGATGACCGTCTCGACGGCGGGGCTGCCGTTGCCGTAGCAGCCGTCGGCGGCGTGCGTCTGGTGCAGGTCGGCGGGGGAGAGGTAGACGCCGAGGCCCAGTCCCACCGCGCGGGCGGCCTCGGCGAGTTCGCGGACGACGTCGCCCCGCCCCGCTCGCCAGGGCGTCGCCGCCACCGAGTGCGCGGTGTAGCGGCTGGGCCACAGGCAGAACCCGTCGTGATGCTTGGCGGTGAGGATCACCGACCGGAAACCGGCGTCCGCGAGGCTGCGCGCCCACTGTCCGCAGTCCAGCTCCACCGGGTCGAACAGGGACAGGTCGTCGGTGCCCGAGCCGCACTCCAGGCCGGTGAAGGTGTTGATGCCGAAGTGCACGAAGGCGACGAGTTCCTGCCGCTGCCAGGCGACCTGCCGGGGCGTCGGGCGGACCGTGGACGCCTTGCGGCGCAGCTCGTCGTCGCTGTCGCCGGGGTCGACGGCGACCCGGGGAAAGGGTTCGGAGGTCATGTGCTTACCAGATTCCCTCGGGCGCGCTCAGTGGGCGTGGTTGTCGTTGATCAGACGGACGAAGGTGCGCGGTGTGACCACCTCGGCCTGCGGTCCCAGTCCGTTCACCACGGTCTGCACGTCGGTCAGGGTCTTGGTCCAGCAGTGCACCAGGACCAGTGTGTAACCGTCGGCGGAGCCCGGCGCGGCGGGGCGTTTGTTGATGGCGTCGATGAGGTCGGGCTCCTCGGTCTGCCCCGCCCACAGGACGTTGCGCTGCGCGATCACCGGCTTGCCGTTGACCCATCTGATCCCGCCCTTCACGCCAGGGCCGAAGTAGAACAGGGCGTCGATGTTCGGCTGCCGCAGGTAGGGCGCCCACAGGTCGGAGCGCTTGAAGACCGGCTGGTCGTCGAGGATCTCGCAGATCCGCAGGTCCGCCTTGCCCATGTACTCGTTCAGGGTGACGGTGTGGGCGTCGAGCGCGTCGGCGGGCATGTGGCTCGGATAGGTGTATCCGCGACCGCTGGGACCGGCGATGAAGTTGTCCCAGGCCGGGCCGGCCGAGGCGTTCTCGTAGTACCAGCGCAGCGGGCCGGGGGCCAGGTCGACCAGGGAGGGGCTGATGCCGAAGCCCACGTCGAAGCTGCCGCGCACCGGGTTGGCGAAGTACTGCTGCAGCCCCCACAGGTTGAAGGCCACGTTGTCGCCGTCGCTGATGACGAAGGTGACGTAGTGCTTGTTCGCGGTCGCCGGTGCGGGTTCCGGCTTCTGGGACAGGCCCTCGGTGCTGTGGATGCCGCTCAGTACGGAGAGGTTGGGGGCCAGGTCGGACGGGATGGACGTGACGCCTTCCTCGGACGCCTGCTGGATCATCGCGGTCTCGTCGTTGCCGTATCCCATGAGCGTGGCGGCGGGCTCCAGGTCGCCCAGCACACCGGCCCGCCATTTGGTCACCCCGTCGTAGAAGGTGAACGAGTCGGTGAGGGCGATGTAGTCGCGCAGGTGGTAGTAGACGGTGGGGTTGAGTTCGGCCGCGATGTGGTCGGCGAAGAGGGTCTGGTACGTGCTGTACGCCCAGTGCTCGTCCTTGTCCGAGACGTCGAGCAGCATCCGCGTGACGCCGAGGGCCTGCACGGCGCTCTCCTGTGTCACGTCGACGATCAGGGCGTTCATCGGTCCGCCCAGCGACGACGCCACGTTGAGTGACGCCGGGTTGGCCGTCAGGTCGTACCGGATGTAGCCGCGCACGGTGCGCCGGAAGCGGGTCAGCAGCTGCTGCCAGGTGGGGTAGGCGTCGTCGAGGGCGATGCCGTAGGTGGTGTGCAGGAAGTTCTTCCAGATCGCGCCCGGTCCGCCCTCGTCGATGAAGATGCCTTCGGAGGAGGTCTTGGCGACCAGGCCCTGCAGCGAGGCCACCAGCACCCGGTCCGGGTTGGAGGTGAGGTTGGCGGACGGGATCACGTCCAGCGACCGCAGGGCGGTGCCCTTCGGCAGGGCGATTCCGGCCGGGGTCGTGGAGGTGGTCGAGGCGCCCTCCGCCGCGGTGGCGCCGGCGAGAGTGGGGACGGCGGCCAGGGCGGAGGCCGCGAGGGCCGACTTGCCGAGGGCTCTGCGGCTGATGTGCATGGTCATGCGGAAGCTCCGGACGGGTAGAGCCAGCAGTGCACCCACTGGCCGGTGGGGTGTTCGGTTCGGGCGGGGAAGGCCTGGCGGCAACTGTCGGTGGCGAAGGGGCAGCGGGGATGGAAGCGGCAACCCGGCGGCGGGGACGCGAGGTTCGGGGGCTCGCCGCTGTCCTCCACGTCGGTGAAGACGGAGCTCCCGCCGGGCGCGAGGGTCCGCGCCGGATCAGGCGAGGAGCTCAGCAGCAGCCGTGTGTACGGGTGCTGGGGATTCTGGATGACCTCTTCGGTCGGCCCGCCCTCGACCATCTGGCCGGCGTACATGACGTGGATCTCCTCCGCGAGGTACCGGGCGCCGGCGATGTCGTGCGTGATGTACAGCAGGGCCAGGTCCTCCTCGTCGCGCAGCCTGGCGAGCAGGTTGAGGATGTCCAGCCGCATCGACACGTCGAGCATCGAGATGGGTTCGTCCCCGAGGAGCACCCGGGGGCCGACCGCGAGCGCCCGGGCGATGGCCACCCGCTGGCGCTGACCGCCGGACAGCTCGTGCGGCAGTTTGCCGACGAAGTCCCGGGTGGGCGTCAGGCTGACCCGCTCCAGCAGGTCGAGCACCCGCTCCTCGATGTCACCGCGGCCTGCCCGGCCGTGGATGCGCAGGGCGCGCGCCAGGTTGTGGCGGACGGTGTGCATGGAGTTGAGGGAGGCGAACGGGTCCTGGAACACCATCTGGACCTCGGAGTAGTACTCCCGGGCCGCCCGGCCGCGACGCGGCCCGACCGGCTCACCGCGCAGCCGGATCTCACCGGAGGTCGGGGTGTACATCAGGGCGAACAACCGCGCCAGGGTCGTCTTGCCGCTGCCGCTCTCACCGACGAGGGCGACGATGCGTCCGCGTCGCAGTCGCAGCGACGCGTGTTCCAGCGCCTTGACGGTGGAGGTACGGCCGAGCCCGCCGCGCACCGTGAAGTGCATGGTCACGTCGTCCGCCTCGAGGACGGGCGGTTCCGGGACGACGTCGGATTCTTCGGGGTGCCGCCACGCGTCCACGCCGCCGTCAGTGTCCGAGAGCATCGTCGGTCCTCTCCTTTCGCGCGTGCCCCACGGTGGGGCCCCCGGAGTGCAGCAGGCAGGCGACCTCCTGGGCGCCGACCTGGCCCAGCACCGGCAGGACGCTGTCGCACAGCGCGAACCGCTGGGGGCACCGCGGGTGGAAGGCACACCCCGGCGGCGGGTGGCGCAGGTCCGGTGGCGAGCCCGGGATGCCGCTCAGTCGCCGGACCGGTTCCCGCAGCGGCGGGAAGGAGGCGCGCAGGCCCTCGGTGTAGGGGTGCCTGGGGTGGTGGTAGATGTCGGCGGCGGTGCCGATCTCGATGATGCGGCCCGCGTACATGATGGCGATCCGGTCGGCGAGCTCGACCAGCAGTGACAGGTCGTGGGTCACGAACACCACGGCGAAACCGAGCCGTGCGCGCAGCCGCAGGATGTTCGCCAGTATCTGACGCTGCATCACCACGTCGACGGCGGTGGTGGGTTCGTCCATGACGACGAGGTCGGCGCCGCAGGCGAGAGCGAGCGCTATGGTGGCGCGTTGCCGGGTGCCGCCGGACAGTTCGTGCGGGTAGCGGCCCGCCTGACCGGCGGTGAGGCCGACGAGGGTGAGGAGTTCCTCGGTGCGTTCGCGCGCCGCCTGCCGACTGAGCGTCCGGTCGTGTTCGCGCAGGACGTCGGTGAACTGGGCGCCGAGCCGGGCGACGGGGTTGAGGGCGTTCATGGCGCTCTGCAGGACGATGGCCATGTCCCGCCAGCGCAGCTTCCTGAGGTCGCGCTCACTCAGACCGACCAGGTCGACGGGGTCCGCCGCGCCCCGGGGACGGAACAGGATCTCGCCCGCCGTGGTCACCGCGGGGGGCCGTTCCAGCCGGGTGAGCGCGGTGATCAGGGTGGACTTGCCTGAGCCGGACTCACCCGCGACGCCGAGGATCTCGCCACGCCGGACGGAGAAGGACACGTCGTCGCAGGCACGTACGGAGCCCCGCTCGGAGACGTACTCGACGGTGAGTGCCCGGACGTCCAGCAGGGTTTCGCCGTGATCACCGGGCATGCGAGACCTCCTTGGCTCGGCTCGCTTCCCGCGCGCGCTTGACCAGGGATGGGTTGGCGCTGCGCAGACGGGGGTTGGAGATCTCGTCGACACCGAAGTTGATCAGGGCGACGGAGGCGCCGAGCAGCGCGATGCACAGGCCCGGCGGGGCGAACCACCACCACATGCCGCTGATGAGGGCGTTGCCCTGCTGAGCGTCGCTGATCATGATTCCCCAGCTGATGGTGGTGGGGTCGGAGACCCCGAGGAACGCCAGACCGGACTCGGCGAGCACACCACCGACGAAGCCGCCCAGGAACATGGCGGAGATCCAGCCGATCAGGTGCGGCAGGACCTCGACCGTCGCGAGCCGCCACCGGCTCTCACCGAGCATCCGCATGGCGAGGACGAACTCCCGGTTGCGCAGGCTCATGGCCTGGGCCCGCAGTGCCCGGGTGCCGCCCGCCCAGCCGAAGAGACCGATGATGATGCCGATGACCACCGGTCCGCCGCCTCGCGTGTAGCCGCTGATGACGAAGATCAGCGCGAAGCCGGGCATGGTGAGGAAGACGTTGGTCAGGCCGGTGAGGGCGGAGTCGACGATCCCACCGGCCAGCCCGGCCGTCACCCCGACGACGATGGCGATGAAGGTGCCGAGTGTGGACGCGACCAGTCCGGCGAGCATCGACTCACGGGTGCCGGAGACCATCTGGGCCAGCACGTCCTGACCGCTCGCGGTCGTTCCCAGCAGGTGCTTGGAACTCGGCGGAGAGCTCACGGCGTTGAGGTCCAGCACGGTGGGGCTCTGGTGGAGCAGCGCACTTGTCATCCACGGCCCGAACAGCGCGAGCAGGCAGAAAGCGGCGAAGACCGCCACACCGAGGCGTACTTTCCAGCCCTTCAGCAGTTTCTTGACCATGAGTCACCTCGATTCCCTGGTCCGGGGGTCCAGCAGGACGTACACCGAGTCCGCCACGAGGTTGGCGAGCAGCACGGTGAGGGTGATCAGCAGGAAGACGGCCTGCATGGTCGGGTAGTCGCGCTTGGAGACCGCGTCGAACAGCAGGAACCCCATGCCCGGGTAGGAGAACACGATCTCGGTGAGCAGGGCGCCGCCGACCAGCCCGCCGATGGCGAGGGCGAAGTTGGTGACGCTGGGGAGCATCGCGTTGCGCGCCGCGTAGACCAGCATGACCTTCCAGCCCGGCAGGCCCTTGGCCCGGGCGAGCAGCACGTAGTCCTCGCTCAGGGTGGTGACCATCATGTTGCGCTGGCCGAAGACCCAGCCGCCGAAGGCGGAGAAGACGATGGTGGCGACCGGAAGCATGCCGTAGTGCAGGGCGCCGGTCAGGAAAGGCAGGTTGAAGCCGGGCACGGTGTCCACCGAGTAGCCGCCGGACACCGGAGCCCAGCCGAGCTTCACGGCGAAGACCCACACCGCGAGCAGCGCGACCCAGAAGTACGGGATGACACCGATCACGGTCGACAGCGGGGTGACCACGGTGTCGAACCGGCGGCCGGGCCGCCAGCCGACGACGATGCCGAGACCGACACCGATGACGAAGGCGATCACCGTCGAGGCGCCCACCAGCAGAAGCGTCCATGGCAGTGCGGCGCTCACCAGGTCGATCACCGGAACGGGGTACTGGCTGATGGAGAGTCCGAGGTCGCCGTGGATGAGCTGCTCGAGGTAGCCGAGGTACTGGGAGAGCAGGGGCTTGTCGGGGTTCCCGAAGAGGAGTTGGATCGAGTGGACGGTCTCGGGCGGCGGTGTCTGCCCGTTGCGCACGGTCATCGCCTGGATGATCGCCTGCGCCGGGTCCCCCGGCATGAGCCGGGGAATGAAGAAGTTCAGGGTGATGGCGACCCAGGTGACGAAGAGGTAGAAGCCGAGCCGGCTGCCGAGCCAGGTCCAACTGGTGCGGCGGCGGCGTGCCGGGCGCCGGGCGGCCTCCCCGGCCCCGCCCTGTTGGGCGAGGCCGGTCTCGGAGGCGATCAGGGGGGAGGTCATGGGGATCTCCGCTCAGCCCTTGGTGGGCCTGAGGTGCAGCAGCGTGGTGATGAACTCGGTGCCGGAACCTGTGTTGGCGAGGTAGTCCGGGTTCGCGGCTTCCGGCCATCCACTCCAGTGCGCCGTGTTGGCCACGCCCGCAGCGCCGGAGGAGAAGAGCGGGATGGTCGGGGCCTGGTCCACGATGATCGCCTGGGCCTGCCTGCCGAGCTGCTTCAAGCGGGCCTGGTCCTTCGTTCCGGCCATCTGGGCCAGGATCTTGTCGTAGTCGGCGTCGCGGAACCGGATGGTGTTGTTGGCGGACATCGTGCCGATGGGGGAGGCCAGTGTGCCGTTCATCTGGTTCAGTGCGGTGTAGATGCCCTCACCGCTGGACATCCAGGTCGCCGCGAGATCGAAGTGGCCCTTGGAGATCTCGTCCCCGGTGTTCGAGCCGCCGCTGAGCCGGACGTCGATGCCGAGCGTCTGCTTGATCTGCTGGACGACGAGTTGGGCGATGGTCTTGATGAAGGGCGTGTCGCTGGGCGCCACGAAGGTGACCGGCAGCTGCTTGCCGTCCTTGACGAGTCGGCCGCCCTGGACCGTGTAACCACCGGCTTGGAGTGACGCCTTGGCAGCGGCCACGTCCTGCTTGCGTGGCGCGAGGTACTGGGGATCGATCCAGTCCTTGTACGTCTTGGTCGACAGGCCCGTGGGGCTGGCGGGCGGCTGTTGCAGCGGCAGTTTGCTGGACGACAGCTTCGCGATCGCGTCGCTGTCGACGGCCTGGGCGAAGGCGCGGCGTACGTGGACATCGCTGAAGGCGCCCTTGGCGTTGTTGAGCATCACGGACACCACCGAGCCGTCCCACGCCATGATGAAGCGGTGGTTCTTGGGGTCGGAGGCGACATAGCTCTTGGCGTCGATGTCGCAGGTGCAGAAGTCGATGCTGTTGTTCTGCAGCTGCGTCTGGATGTTGGCGCTGGTGGCGGCGGTGTACCTCAGGTTGCTCATCGCCGGCTTGCCGCCCCAGTAGTCGGCGCGTGCGGCCATCGTGACGGCCTGCGGGGAGAAGGTCTTCACGCTGAAGGGGCCGGTGCCCACGGGGCTCTTGTCCACGTAGGTGAGCGGATTGCGGCCCACCCACAGCTTGCGCTCGATGATGTTGACGTTCTTCAAGTCGCCGAGCTGCTGGTATGCCGCGGACTTCCAGGTGACCGCGACCGCGTCCGAGCCCACCGCCTTCACTGCCGAGTACGAGGCGCCGCCCAACTTGGGGTTCTTCAGCCGCAGGTCGAGGCTGTACACCACGTCGGCCGGCGTGAGCGCCCCGCCGTCGGAGAATTTCACGCCGGGCCGCAGGGTGAGGGTGGCGGTGCGGCCGCTGTCCGACCAGGCCCATGACTTCGCGAGCCACGGTATGAGCACACCGCCCTTGGCCCGGTTCGAGGCGACGAGCGGTTCGTAGATGATGTTCAGTCCGGGGCCGGTGTCCGACTGGCTGAACGGATTGAAGTTGTTGGTGAACGTGGGGGCGCTGTTGGGTGCCTCGACGGTGATCGTGCCCGCGTTCGCCGAGGACTGCTTGGTGGCGCCTTCTGAACAGGCGCCGAGCGACAGGGTCAGCCCGAGCACGACGGCACACAACGCACCCGGCCGCAGCCGCTTTCTCATGGTGTGGTTCCTTCCCGAGTTGCTTGGTTCTCGGCGCGCTCGTCGCGTCGCAGATGTGGCCTCTGGGGGAATGGGCCGACCGAAGCAGATACATCGGAGCTCTAGAGGGCGCAGCACGCGATGGGGGCGCGGCGCCGATAACGATCCCGGGATCGTTCACGGGCTCTGTTGCGACCGACTATGGGGGCGCACCGCCGGGATGTCAACACTCCTGTCAAGTTGTTTGTGAGCTGCTGAGAGAAGGCGATGTAAAGCGCCCTGCCGGTCGCCTCGGGCGATCTCCGTGGGGCTGGGTCACCGAAGGGCATTGACACGTGGCGACACGTACTGCAAGCCTCGAAAGATCCGATGGATTGGCGCTGCCGGCGCGGTGTACAAGGAGCATCAGTCATGCATGACGACAGAACCCTGATCGAGACGAGGCTCGCGAAAGCACTCGCGGAACGGATCAGTCCGGCAGTCCATCCACAGGCGGTGCCCCTGGAGGTCGAGGCCTGGAGCGCACCCGGCGAACCGGTCCCGGTGGCCGAGGGGCTTGCGGCACCGTACGAGCCGGTCGAGGCCGGCCAGGCGTGGGGCCGTCCCTGGGGGACCGTCTGGTTCCGGGTCCGGGGCACCGTGCCCGACACCTGGGCCGGACGCGCGGTCGAGGCCGTCATGGACCTCGGCTTCACCGGCGCCGTCGCCGGCTTCCAGGCGGAGGCGCTGGTCTACCGCCCGGACGCCACCGCCATCAAGTCCCTGAACCCGCGCACCACTTGGGTACGCGTCGCCGACAAGGCCGAGGGCGGCGAAGAGGTGCTGATGCACCTGGAGGCCTCCTCCAACCCGGAGATCGACGGCCCGGTCAGCCGGATGGGCGACTGGGACACCTCCGGCGACGACCCGATCTACCGGCTGCGCCGCATGGACCTGGCGGTGTTCGACACCGAGGTGTGGGAGCTCACCCAGGACTTCGAGGTGCTGCAGCAGCTGATGCTGCACCTGTCCACCGACGACCCGCGCCGCTGGGAGATCCTGCGCACCCTCGAACGCGCCGTCGACGTCCTCGACCTGGACGGCGACGTGAACCGGGCCGCGCCCCGGGCGCGCGCCGTGCTCGCCGACGCGCTGGCCAGACCGGCCCATGCCTCGGCGCACCGGATCAGCGCGATCGGACACGCCCACATCGACTCGGCATGGCTGTGGCCGTTGCGCGAGACGGTCCGCAAGGTCGCCCGGACCACGTCCAACGTCACCGACCTCATGGACCGCGACCCCGGGTTCCTCTTCGCGATGTCCCAGGCCCAGCAGCTCGCCTGGATCAAGGAACGACGGCCCGAGGTGTACGAGCGGGTCCGGGAGAAGGTGGCGAGCGGGCAGTTCCTGCCGGTCGGGGGCATGTGGGTGGAGGCCGACACCAACATGCCGGGCTCGGAGGCGATGGCCCGTCAGTTCACCCACGGCAAGCGGTTCTTCCTGGAGGAGTTCGGGATCGAGACCGACGAGGTCTGGCTGCCCGACTCCTTCGGCTACTCGGCCGCGATGCCGCAGCTGGTGCGCCTGTCGCGCTCCACCTACTTCCTGACGCAGAAGATCTCCTGGAGCCAGTTCAACAAGTTCCCGCACCACACCTTCTGGTGGGAGGGCATCGACGGCACCCGGGTCTTCACCCACTTCCCGCCGGTCGACACCTACAACGCCTCGTTCACCGGCGAGGAGATGGCGCACACGGTCCGCAACTTCCAGGACAAGGGCTCCGCCACCCGCTCCCTGGTGCCCTTCGGCTGGGGCGACGGCGGCGGAGGCCCCACCCGCGAGATGCTCGCCCGCGCCCGCCGCCTCGCCGACCTCGAAGGCGCACCCCGCGTCGAGATCGAGAAGCCGTCCACGTTCTTCGCCAAGGCCCAGGCCGACTACCCCAACGCCCCTGTCTGGCTGGGGGAGTTGTACCTGGAGCTGCACCGGGGCACCTACACGTCCGTCGCGACCACCAAGCGGGGCAACCGGCGCAGCGAGCACCTGCTGCGCGAGGCCGAGCTGTGGTCGGCCACGGCCACGCTCCGGACCGGGCTCGCCTACCCGTACGAGCGGCTGGACCGGCTGTGGAAGACGGTGCTGCTGCACCAGTTCCACGACATCCTGCCCGGGTCGTCGATCGCCTGGGTCAACCGGGAGGCGCGTACCACCTACCAGGACGTCATGTCCGAGCTGGAGACCGTCATCGGTGAGGCGCTGCGGGCGCTGGCCGGTGACACCTCGGCGGGCGGCACCGTCGTCTTCAACGCGGCGCCCCACGGACGTGACGGCGTGCCCGCGCTGGGCGCCACACCCACCACCACCCGCTCGGCAGGGGTGTCGCCCGCCACCCTCACGTCCGGCGACGGCGGTCATGTGCTGGACAACGGATTGGTGCGCGTCGTCATCGACGCCCGGGGGCTTGTCGTGTCTTCGCGGGACAGCGCCACCGGCCGGGAGGCGATCGCTCCCGGCGGCTACGGCAACCTGCTGCAACTCCACCCCGACCTGCCGAACAACGGGGACGCCTGGGACGTCGACCACTACTACCGGCACACCGTCACCGACCTGACGGACGTGGACGAGGTGACACCGCTCGAGAACGGACCGGAGGCCGTGAGCGTCAAAGTCGTCCGCCGCTTCCGTGACTCGCGCGTCGAGCAGACGCTGCGGCTCGCCGCCGGAGCCGCACGCCTCGACATCGACACCACCGTCGATTGGCGTGAGACGCGGACCATCCTCAAGGCCGCCTTCGCGCTCGACGTCCACACCGACCGGTCGTCCTGCGAGACGCAGTTCGGGCACGTCCACCGCCCCACGCACACCAACACCTCATGGGAAGCGGCCAAGTTCGAGATCTGCGCCCACCGGTGGATCCACGTCGGCGAACCCGATTACGGGGTCGCCGTCGTCAACGACTCGACCTACGGGCACGACGTCACCCGCTCCCGCCGCGACGAGGCCGACGGCGGGGACGGCGGCATCACCACGACCGTCCGGCTGTCGCTGCTGCGCGCGCCCACCTTCCCCGACCCCGACCCCGACCGCGGCGTCCACCGGTTCGGCTACGCGCTCGTGCCGGGCGCGGGCATCGCCGACGCCGTCCGCGAGGGATACCGCGTCAACCTTCCGGTGCGCGAGGTGCCCGGCGACGCGCCGGTCGCTCCGCTGGTGACCGTCGTCGGCGCCGCCGACGCCGCCGCCGACGCCGTCGTCGTGGAGGCGGTGAAGCTGGCCGACGACGGCTCCGGTGACGTCGTCGTCCGGCTGTACGAGGCGCACGGCGCGCGGGCGACGGCTGCCCTCACGCCCGGATTCACCGCCGTCCGGGTGGTGGAGACGGACCTGCTGGAGCGGCCGTGGGACGACGACTGGCCGCACCGGGCGGCCGTCACCTCCGTACGGGACGACGCGACGGTGGAGCTGTCGCTGCGACCGTTCCAGATCGTCACCCTGCGGTTCGTGCGCGCACCAAACTCCCCGGAGGAATCAGCATGACCCGCTCCCGCGCCCTCGCCCTCCCGTTGCGCCTGTGGGAGAGCCCCGACGTCAGCGGCTGGCGGCGACTGCCCCTGCACGCCGTCCCCCGCGCCGGCCAGGGCGAGTGCGTCGACCTCGACGGCCGCTGGCGCTTCCAGTTGCTGCCGGGCCCCGACGCCGAGCCGGGCGGCTCCTGGTCGCAGCTGGAGGTGCCGGGATGCTGGACCATGCAGGACTTCGACGACGTCCATGGCGTCGGCGACCTGCCGCAGTACACCAACTTCCGCATGCCCTGGCCCGAGCCGCCACCCCACCTGCCGCCCGTCAACCCCACCGGAGTGCACGAGCGTGAGATCCACGTCCCGGCGCACTGGGCGGGACGGCGGATCGTCCTGCACGTCGGTGCCGCCGAGAGCGCGCTGATCGCCCACATCAACGGGGAGCCCGTCGGGGCGGGCAAGGACGCACACCTGGCCAGCGAGTTCGACGTCACCGGTGCCGTGCGCACCGGGCAGTCCAACACCGTGCGGCTCACGGTCGTCAAATGGTCGGACGCGACCTATGTCGAGGACCAGGACCACTGGTGGCACGGCGGCATCACCCGCTCGGTGTTCCTGTACGCCACCGACCCGCTGTACCTCGCCGACCTCCGCGTGACGGCGGACCTGGCCGAGGGCGGCACCGGACGGCTGCGGGTCGAGGCCGACCCACGGCACACTGACGGTCTGCTCCCCGTGGGCTGGTACGTCTCCGGACAACTGGAGGGTCTGGACGAGCCGCTCACCGGGGTGGCCACCCCGCCCCACCCGAGCTCCCCCTGGCAGGGCCGGGCCTTGCTGACCGCGACGGTCCCACAGGTCCGCCCCTGGTCGGCCGAGACACCCGAGCTGTACGAGCTGACGGTACGGCTCCACCACCCCGACGGCACGATCGCCGACCAGGCCGGCTGCCGGGTCGGTTTCCGCACCGTCGAGATCCGCGGCCGGGACCTGCTGGTCAACGGCGAGCGGGTGTTCATCAGGGGAGTGAACCGGCACGACTTCCACCCGCTCACCGGCCGGGTCCTCGACGAGGCCGACCTGCGCGCGGACCTGACCGTCATCAAGCGCTTCGGCTTCAACGCCGTCCGCACCTCCCACTACCCCAACGACCCCGCGCTGCTCGACCTCGCCGACGAACTCGGCCTGTACGTGGTGGACGAGGCCGACATCGAGAGCCACGGCCACTACGACGAGATCGCCCACGAACCCGGCTACCGAGCCGCCTTCCTGGAACGGGTGGCGCGGATGGCGAGCCGGGACAAGAACCATCCGAGCGTCGTCATCTGGTCGCTGGGCAACGAGAGCGGCTACGGCCCGAACCACGACGCCGCCGCCGGCTGGCTGCGCCGCTACGATCCGACGCGCCCCCTGCAGTACGAGGGCGCGCTCGGCGCCGACTGGGCGCGGCCGGGAACCGCCACCGACATCATCTGCCCGATGTACGCGCCGATCGACACGATCGTCGCGCACGCCACCTCCGGCGATCAGACCAGACCGCTGATCCTGTGCGAGTACTCGCACGCCATGGGCAACAGCAACGGCTCCCTCGCCGACTGCTGGACGGCCATCGAGTCGACCCCCGGTCTGCAGGGCGGCTTCGTCTGGGAGTTCTGGGACCACGGCATCCTGCAGCGCGTCGCCGACCAGCCGGGCTCCGGCCGCCCGGCGGGCCCCGGCACCACCGGCGGATACGCGGCCGGGGTCACCGCACCCGGCTATCGCTGGGCGTACGGCGGCGACTTCGGCGACGACCCCCACGACGGCGCCTTCTGCGCGGACGGGCTGGTGCTGCCCGACCGCACACCCAAACCCGCGATGTACGAGCACCGGGAGATCGCCGCACCCGTCCGGCTGCGACGGCTCGACTCCGGCGACGTCCTGATCACCAATCACCAGCACTTCCGCGACCTGACGTGGCTGACGGGCGAGTGGCGGCTGGAGACCCCCGACGCGGACGCCGTCCGGGCCCCGGCGCGGCTGCCGCACCTCGGGCCGGGCGAGAGCGCGACGCTCCCCGTCCCAGCGGAGTTGCTCGCCCGGCTGCCCGACGCGACCGACGGCGAGGCATGGCTGACACTCCGCGTCCGCACCGCCGCCGACCAGGTGTGGGCGCCACGCGGCACCGAGGTGTGCGTCCCGCAGGTGCGGCTGCGCCGCGAGACCCGCGGACTTCTCGCCCGCGCCTCGGCGCGGGAGGAGCGATCGGCCGCGCCGGTGTGCGTGGACGACCAGGGCTTCCTCGTCCACCCTCGGCTGGCCGCCCCGCCCGTGCTCAGCCTGTGGCGGGCACCCACCGACAACGACCGGCTCGGCCGGGCCGCCGACCGCTGGGAGGAGCAGGGCCTGCCGTCCGCGGCGCGTTCCCTCACGGACATCAAGCGGGACGGTGAACGCGTCGTCGTCCGCGCGGAGTACCTCACGGCGGCCGGCCCGGTCCTCCACGAGCAGGTGCTCACCGCGCTCGCCGGCGGGGTGCTCCTGGTCGAGGAGACCGCGGTGATCCCCGAGGGGCTCGATGACCTGCCCCGGGTCGGGACGGTCTTCACCGCCGCCGCGGGACTCGACCGGGCCGAGTGGTTCGGCCACGGCCCGCAAGAGACGTACCCCGACCGGTACGCGGGCGGTCCCGTCGGCCACTACGGCGCACCGGTGCGGGAGTTGTTCACCCCCTACGTCAGGCCCCAGGAGAGCGGCGGCAGACACGGGGTGCGCTGGTTCTCCCTCACCGCGGACGACGACGGCGGCAACGGCCTCACCGTGCACCTGGACACACCCCGTCAGGTCGGACTCACCCACTTCACCGCCACCGACCTGGCCGCCGCGCGCCACCACGACGAACTCACCGCCCAGCCCTGCGTCACCGTCCACCTCGACGCCGCCCACCGGGGACTGGGCACCGCCTCCTGCGGCCCGGACACCCTGCCTGCCTACCTGGTAGGTCCGGGGACCTACCGATGGGCGTGGACTCTGCGCGCCGGGGAGGTCCCGGCCTGAGCCCCCGACGCGGGCGGCACGCCCGGCCGGTGGTGACGAAAGCCGCTGTGCGGCCATGACTGCGGCGGGGGCGATTGTGTCCAACGCCCCCGCCGGACCTTCACGGGATGCTCAGCCGCGGTAGCCGAGCAGGCCGTGCAGGGTCGAGCCGTGTGCCGACGGCGACGCCGCCATCGACGTGGCCGCGGCCGCGGTCAGCGGCTCGGGGTCGGGCAGCGCCCGGCAGACCGCGTCGGCCGCACCGTGACCGCGCGGCACGGTGCCGTCGGTCAGGTACGCGGACAGGTGCTTGTCCAGGCAGGTGTTCCCACTGAGCGTGATGCCGTGGTTCCCGCCGCCTTCCTCGACCACCAGGCTGGAGCCGGCCAGCTTCCGGTGGACCGTGACGCCGCCCTCGTAGGGAGTGGCCGCGTCGTTCGTCGCCTGGAAGAGCAGCACCGGCGGCAGCTTGCTGTTGGCGATGTTCACCGGCTTCAGCGACTTGGCCGGCCAGGACGCGCACGGTGCGTTGTACCAGGCGTTGTTCCAGGTCATGAACGGGGCCTTCTCGTACACCGCCCAGTTGTCCTTGCGCCACTGGTTCCAGTCGCGTGGCCAGGACGCGTCACGGCACTGCACCGCGGTGTAGATGCTGTAGCCGTTGTCCCCGGACGCGTCGATGGCGGCGAAGTTCTCGTACGCCTCCACCAGCGGGCCGGCGTCCTTGTCGTTCACGTACGCCGCGAACGCGTCGGCCAGATAGGGCCAGTAGCCGTTGTAGTAGCCGCCCGGGATGAAGGTGTCCTCCAGTTCGGAGGCACCCACCTTCCGGTCGGCCGGCTTCTTGGCCAGGGCCGCGCGCATCGCGTACCACTTGGCCTCGACCTTCTCCGGATCGGTGCCGAGCCGGTATGCGCTGTCGTTCCGGGCGATCCACGCCATGAGGGCCCGGTGACGGTCGTTGAAGGCGTAGTCCTGGGTGAGGTTGTCGTCGTACCAGACGCCGGTGGGGTCGACGATCGAGTCCAGGACCAGGCGCCGCACCCGGTCCGGATAGAGCTTCGCGTAGACCGCGCCGAGGTAGGTCCCGTAGGAGTAACCGAAGTAGTTGATCTTCTTCGCGCCGAGCGCCGCGCGGATCGAGTCCATGTCCCGTACGGCGCTGATCGTGTTGATGTACGGCAGCACGCGCGCGTACTTCTTGCCGCAGGCGGCGGCGAAGGACTTGGCGCGGGACAGGTTGGCCTTCTCGAGCGCGGGCGTGCTCGGCACCGAGTCCGGCCGCACCGGGTCGAAGTAGCCGGGCCTGCAGTCCAGCGCGGGCTTGCTCGCGCCCACTCCGCGCGGGTCGAAGCCGATGACGTCGTACTGCGCCGCGACGGCCTTGGGCAGCGCGGCCGCGACGAAGCCGGCCAGCGTCAGACCGCTGCCGCCGGGACCGCCGGGGTTGACCAGCAGCGGGCCCTGGTACTTCTTCGCGGTGTGCCTCACTCGCGACAGCGCGAGAGTGATCTGCTTCCCGTGCGGCTTCGCGTGGTCGAGCGGCACCTTGAGGGACGCGCACTGGAGCGTCGGGTAGTCGGTGGTGCCGCACTTCTTCCAGGTGGGTTTCGCGGCTGGAGCGGCTTGGGCGGCTCGAGCGGTTTCCGCGGAGCGCGGGGCACTCGCGTCGGCCGGCACGGCCGTGAAGGCCCCGGCCACGACGACGGCGACACCGCACAGCACGGCTGCGCGATTTCTCATGGAGTCCTCCCAGGACGGAGGGTCTTCGGACCGCGAGGGTCGCGGTCCCGCCGCATCGTCCCGGAAAGACGACCTGGAAGAACGCGTTCTGGCAATAGTTGACCCGATCGGGTCGCGCTATGCGCTCGGATGCTCTCAGATCAACGAAAGTTGGGTCGGTTCGGGCAGCTCGGGCTGTTCCGGCTCGGGCTGCCGGATCCGGCGCGGCATCCCCGCGCGCGTCGGACCGATGCCGTACTCCTCGGCCAGCTCATGGACCTGACGGGTGATCCGGCGCTGGTACCACTTCGGGGCGTAGGAGCCGTCCGCGTACAGCCGCTCGTAGCGCCGCACCAGATACGGGTGCTCCCGGGCCAGCCAGGCCATGAACCACTCGCGGGCACCGGGACGCAGATGCAGCACCAGCGGGGTGACCGAAGTCGCCCCGGACGCCGCGATCGCGCGCACGGTCTCCCGCAGCCGGGCCGGCTGGTCGCTCAGGAACGGGATCACCGGCGCCATCAGGACCCCGCACGGGATGCCGTGTTCACCCAGCGTCCGTACGACCTCCAGGCGCCGCTCCGGCGCCGGTGTACCCGGCTCGACGGTGTGCCAGAGCGCGGGGTCGGTGAAGCCGACCGAGACCGAGATGCCGACGTCGGTCACCTCGGACGCCCGGGTCAGCAGGTCCAGGTCGCGCAGGATCAGCGTGCCCTTCGTCAGGATGGAGAAGGGGTTGGCGTGGTCGCTCAGGGCGCCGATGATGCCCGGCATGAGGCCGTAGCGGCCCTCGGCGCGCTGGTAGCAGTCGACGTTCGTGCCCATCGCGATGTGCTCGCCCTGCCAGCGGCGGGAGCCGAGCTGGCGGCGCAGCAGGTCCGGCGCGTTCGTCTTGACCACGATCTGGGAGTCGAAGCCCAGGCCCGTGTCGAGGTCCAGATAGCTGTGGGTCTTGCGGGCGAAGCAGTACACGCACGCGTGCGAGCAGCCCCGGTACGGGTTGACCGTCCACTGGAAGGACATCCGCGAGACCGCGGGCACCCGGTTGATGATCGACCGGGCCCGGACCTCGTGGAAGGTGATCCCGCGGAACTCGGGGGTGTCGAAGGTGCGGGTGGTCACCGCGTCGGCGTCGAACAGCGTGGCGTCCGCCCGGCTGTGTTCGCCGGAGTCGGTGAGGTTCTCCCAGCGCATGAGGCCTCCTCGGTAGCACTGCTGCCCAGAATAGAACACCTGTTCGCGTGATCGTGCAAGGGTCGTTTCCGATCGCTTCGGGGACCCCGATTTGGGGGCCCGAGGGCCGGGGTGGTTGGCTTGCCCCAACCCCGAGCACTCAGGTCCTGGAGGAAGTCAATGGCGCAGGTCGAGGCCACTACGGAGCGGGTCGTCGCGGCGGACGCGGAGGACGTGTTCGACGCCCTCGCCGACTACACCGGCACGCGCGGGAAGCTGCTGCCCGAGCAGTTCAGTGAGTACGAGGTGCGCGAGGGCGGCGACGGTGAGGGCACCCTGGTGCACTGGCGGCTCCAGGCCACCAGCAAGCGCGTGCGCGACTGCCTTCTGGAGGTCAGCGAGCCCACCGACGGCGAGCTGGTCGAGAAGGACCGCAACTCCTCCATGGTCACCACCTGGCGGGTCACTCCGGCCGGCGAGGGCAAGTCGCGGGTCGTGGTCACCACCACCTGGCAGGGAGCCGGCGGGATCGGCGGCTTCTTCGAGAAGACCTTCGCGCCCAAGGGGCTCGGCCGGATCTACGACGCCGTGCTCGCCAAGCTGGCCACCGAGGTCGAGAAGTAGGTCCAATCGGCCACTCATGACGGGCGATTGGCCCCTCACCGGTTCGAGTGGAACTCCGATCGGACCGCCATGACGCCGTAACTCGTCGCACTTGTTCGTAGTTGTCGCTCACTGCGGGAATTGCGTGACAGGTGCGACGACGGGAACGGTTCGTGGGCGGAACGACTCTGGTGCAGGACCAACCGGTCACCACACCCCTCATCGACGACCCGCCCCCGACATCCGCCACCGCCACGCAACTCAGCCCACGACGCGTGCGGTTGGTGTTCTGTGCACTGATGCTCGCGCTGCTGCTCGCCGCGCTGGAGCAGATGATCGTCGCCACCGCGCTGCCGAAGATCGTCGGCGAACTGCACGGCCTCGACCGGATGTCCTGGGCGATCACCGCGTACCTCCTCACCGCCACCGTCGGACTGCCGGTCTACGGCAAGCTCGGCGACCTGTACGGCCGCAAGGGCGTCTTCCAGTTCGCGATCGTCGTCTTCGTCGTCGGTTCCGCGCTCGCGGGCCGGGCGCACACCATGGACCAGTTCATCGCGTTCCGCGCGGTCCAGGGCGCCGGCGCCGGCGGCCTCATGATCGGTGTGCAGGCGATCATCGCGGACATCGTTCCGGCCCGGCGACGCGGGCGCTACCTGGGCGCGGTCGGCGCCGCCTTCGGACTCGCCTCCGTCGCGGGCCCGCTCCTGGGCGGCTACTTCACCGACCAGCACGACTGGCGGTGGTGCCTCTACCTCAACGTGCCCTTCGGTCTCCTCACCCTGGCCGTCGTCACGGTCGTACTGAAGCTCCCGAAGCCCGTGACGACGGCACGCTTCGACGTCCTCGGCGCGCTGTCGCTCGCCGCGGCCTCCACCTGCCTGGTGCTGCTGACCAGTTGGGGCGGCACCGAGTACGCCTGGGACTCGCGCGTCATCCTGGGCCTCGGCGCGGGCGTGCCGGTCGCCACCCTGCTGTTCCTCGTCGTCGAGCATGTCGCGACCGAACCCCTCATCCCCCTCAGGCTGTTCAGGGACTCCGTGTTCGTCGTCACGAGCCTGATGGGCCTCGTGATCGGGATCGCCCTGTTCGGTGCCGCCAGCTATCTGCCGACCTTCCTGCAGATGGTCGACGGGGCCTCCGCCACCGAGTCCGGTCTGCTGATGCTCCCGATGACGGGCGGCATCGTCGGCGCCTCCGTCATCTCCGGGCAGCTCATCAGCCACACCGGGCGCTACAAGATCCACCCGATCATCGGTGCCGCGCTCACCGCGACCGGCATGTGGCTGCTGTCCCGCCTGGAGGCCGACACGCCCCGGCTGCACTACAGCGTCTGGATGGCCGTCCTCGGCGCCGGTATCGGCATGGTGATGCCGGTACTCGTCCTCGCCGTGCAGAACTCCGTACGCCCCGCCGACCTCGGCACCGCCACCAGCGCCACCAACTGCTTCCGGCAGATCGGCGGCAGCATCGGCGCCGCGGTGTTCGGCACCCTCTTCGCCGGCCGGCTCGCCGACGCCCTGCGCGAGAGCCTCCCCGCGAGCGCGAGCGCGGGTGCCGGGCTGCCCGACCCTGACTCCGTCACCCCGCAGCTCGTGCACACGCTGCCCCCGGCGCTGCGTGACGGCTACATCCGGGCCTACGCCGACGCCATGCCGAGGATCTTCCTCTACCTGGTACCGGTACTCGTCCTCGGCCTGCTCCTCGCCTTCTTCCTCAAGGAGAAGCCGCTGGTGTCGCTCGACGCCCCCGCCGCCCAGCCGGAGGCCGCGCAGCCGAACGCCACCGTCCCGCGGGCCCGCACCCGCCCTCCGGGCAAAGAGACCGGCGCCTCGCGTCGTTCGCCGTACGGTGCCTGCGCCCCCGTACGCGGCACCGTGCGGCGCCCCGACGGCACCGTCGTGCCGCATGCGGCGCTCACCCTGATCGACACCGACGGACAGCAGATGGGGCGGGGCGCGAGCGGCGAGGACGGCCGGTACGCGGTGTCACCGGCGCGCTCCGGCTCCTCCGTCCTGATCGCCGCGGCCGGTGGGCATCATCCGCAGGCGGTCCCGCTGACCGTCGGCGAGCGCCCCGTCGAACTGGACATCGTCCTCGGCGGCGCCGGACGCCTCGCCGGGTATGTGCTGACCGCGAACGGCACGCCCGTGCCCGGCGCCGCCGTCACCCTCACCGACGCGCGCGGCGAGGTCGTCGCCACCACCCGCAGCGGCGCCGAGGGCGGCTATGTCGTCACCGACCTGGTGGCCGGCGAGTACACCCTCGCCGTCGGCGCTCCCGGCTTCCGCCCGGCCGCGCTGCCCGTCACCGTCCAGGCCGCCGGCCAGACCCGGCAGGACGTCGAACTCGCCGGCGGCGCCGCGCTGCACGGCACCGTGCGGGCGGCCGACGGGCGCCCCGTCGAAGACGCGCGGGTGACGCTGCTGGAGGTGGGAGGCAGCGTCGTGGACACCCTCAACACCGGCCCGGACGGAACGTTCCGGTTCGTCGACCTGTCGTCCGGCGAGTACACCGTCATCGCCGCGGGTTACCCGCCGGTCGCCACCGTGCTCCAGGTCGCGGGCGCGGGACCCACCCAGCGCGATCTCAGGCTGGGGCACGAGGAATGACGACCCCTCGGTGACTCCACCATCCGCGAGCCGTCGTCCCAGCTCAGCGCGGGGCGGTCGGGGGCGCACGCCGGTGTGTTCCGGTGCCGCGGATTCCCGTATTGCCGCACTTGGTGACCGGCCGAGGCGTACGGTGGTGACGGCAGTACAGATCTTGCTCGAGCCGTGGGGAGAGAGGGCCTGGGCCGTGGACCGTGGCACCCACAGCGACACTCCTCCCGGCACCTCGGCTGGGACCGGCACGGCGAAGACCGCCGAGCCCGGACGGATCCCGCTGGCCGTGGTGGTGGTGGACCGTCGCGGCCGGGTGTCCCACTGGAGCACCGGCGCCCGACGCCTGTTCGCCGTGGCCGAACGGGAGGCGATCGGGCGGCCGGTCGTCGATCTGCTGCCCGTCTTCGGAGCGCTGCCCGAGGAGGACGCGCCCTATGGGCCGTACACGGCCGATGACAGCCCCGGCCCCGGCCTCGAACCGCCTCTGAACAAAGCGCCGACCTCTCCGACCGCGGGACGCGCCCGGCTCACCGTGCCCGGGAACGAGCACGAGGAGACCGGCAACTCCCCGCCCGGCAGGCGGCGGAGGGTCGATGTCCTGTGGTGGGCCTACCCCTTGGCCGGCCCCGGGCCGGAGCGGTTGCTCGTGCTCGCCGCGGACGCCGGCGGACTCCCTCACGGTGACGCCGACCGGGGCAGGGCCGTCGAGCGGATCGCACCCGCCTTCGCCCCGCGCACCGACTTCCCCGGCGCCGACGAGCTCGCCCGTCGGCTCCCCGAGATCCTGCCCGGTATGAGCGCGGAGGACAGTGCCCGCGTCGTCGCCCAGGTCCTCGAACTGGGTCACCCCTTCCTGGAGTTCAGCCCATACGACCGGGTGCCCGTGACCCCCGCCTGACCAGGGGACTGGCGCCACGGCCCGATCCGCTTCGGGCGTCGTGCGACGGACCTCGTGGCGTTCGCGGCGGGTCCACCCGGACCGCCGGCCGAACAGAGCCGGAGACCGACGAACAGCTTCCTGGCCCGTTCCCCCTCCGGCGCGTAACGTGACCGAGCATGAAGATCCTGATCAGCGCCGACATGGAGGGCGCCACCGGGGTGACCTGGCCGGCCGACGTGCTGCCGGGGACCCCGCAGTGGGAGCGGTGCCGCTCGATGTTCACCTCCGACGTCGACGCCGCAGTGCGGGGCTTCTTCGACGGCGGCGCCGACGAGGTCGTCGTCAACGAGGCCCACTGGACCATGCGCAACCTGCTCCTCGAACAGCTCGACGAGCGGGCCGAGATGCTCACCGGCCGCCACAAGTCGCTGTCCATGGTGGAGGGCGTGCAGCACGGCGACGTGGACGGCGTCGCCTTCGTCGGCTACCACGCGGGCGCCGGCATGGAGGGCGTCCTGGCGCACACCTACCTCGCCAACTCCGTCACCGGAGTCTGGCTGAACGGCGTACGGGCGAGCGAGGGACTGCTGAACGCCCATGTCGTCGCCGAGTACGGAGTGCCCGTCGTCCTGGTCACCGGCGACGACGTGGCCTGCGAGGACGCGCTCGGTTACGCCCCCGAGGCGCTGAAGGTCGCCGTCAAGGACCATGTGTCGCGGTACGCGGCCGTGTGCCGTACGCCCACCAGGACCGCCGCCGACATCCGCGCGGCGGCCAAGGCGGCCGCATCCCTGGCGGTCCGTCAGGAACCGGTGGACGGCGGGCCGTTCACCGTGGTTCTGGAGTTCGACGCCGCGCACCTGGCGATGGCCGCCACCGTCGTGCCGGGGGTGAGGGGCGTCGGCGAGCGGAAGGTGTCGTACACCAGTGACACCATGTATGAGGGGATCCGCACCTTCAAGGCGGTGACCACGATCGTCTCGGCCGCCGTGGAGGAGCAGTATGGCTGACCAGCAGGCCCTGGACGAGGTCGTCGGGTTCACCTCGGACCTCATCCGCCTCGACACCAGCAACCGGGGCGGCGGCGACTGCCGGGAGCGGCCCGCCGCCGAGTACGCCGCCGCGCGGCTCACCGAGGCGGGCCTCACGCCCACCCTGCTGGAGCGCACCAAGGGACGTACGAACGTGGTGGCGCGGATCGAGGGCACCGACCCGTCGGCCGACGCGCTGCTCCTGCACGGTCATCTGGACGTGGTGCCCGCCGAGGCCCGGGACTGGAGCGTGCACCCCTTCTCCGGGGAGATCCGCGACGGGGTCGTCTGGGGACGGGGCGCCGTCGACATGAAGAACATGGACGCGATGATCCTCGCCGTGCTGCGGGACTGGGCCCGGCACGGCGTGCGGCCCCGGCGGGACATCGTCGTCGCGTTCACCGCCGACGAGGAGGACAGCGCCGAGGACGGCTCCGGATTCCTCGCCGACGAGCACCCCGGGCTGTTCGAGGGCTGCACGGAGGGCGTCAGCGAGTCGGGTGCGTTCACCTTCCACGACGGCAGCGGGCGGGAGCTGTACCCGATCGCGGCCGGCGAGCGCGGCACCGGCTGGCTGAGGCTGACCGCACGCGGCCGCGCCGGACACGGCTCCAAGGTGAACCGGGAGAACGCCGTCACCCGGCTGGCCGCCGCCGTCACCCGGATCGGCGAGCACGAGTGGCCGCTGCGGCTCACCCCGACCGTGCGCGCCGCGCTCACCGAACTCGCCGCGCTGCACGGCATCGAGACGGACCTGACCGACGTGGACGGGCTGCTGGAGAAGCTCGGCCCGGCGGCGAAACTCGTCGAGTCCACGGTGCGCAACAGCGCCAACCCGACCATGCTGGACGCCGGTTACAAGCTCAACGTGATCCCGGGGGAGGCCGTGGCGTATGTGGACGGGCGCTTCCTGTTCGGCGCCGAGGACGAGTTCCGCGCCACCCTCGACCTGCTCACCGGGCCCGATGTGGAGTGGGAGTTCCAGCATCGGTCGGTCGCCCTCCAGGCGCCGGTGGACTCCGTGACGTACGCGCGGATGCGGGCCGCCGTTGAGGAGTTCGCGCCTCAGGGGCACGTGGTGCCGTACTGCATGTCCGGCGGGACCGACGGCAAGCAGTTCTCGCGACTCGGGATCACCGGCTACGGTTTCACCCCGCTGAAACTTCCCGAGGGCTACGACTACCAGGCCCTCTTCCACGGGGTCGACGAGCGCGTGCCCATCGAGGCGCTGCACTTCGGCGTCCGTGTCCTCGACCGCTTCCTGCGCACCGCCTAGACACCCGGGGGACGAAGTGCGGACGTTGGCCTACGGTTCCTGGCCCTCACCCATCGGCGCCGAGCTCGCCGCCGCGCACGACGGGCGACCCGAGTACGTGGGGTTCGTCGGCGACGAAGCCTGGTGGACGGAGCCCCGGCCCACCGAGGGCGGGCGGCGCACCCTGGTCAGGCGGCGCGCCGACGGTACCCAGGAGTCCGTACTGCCCGCTCCGTGGAACGTGCGCAGCCGGGTCATCGAGTACGGCGGACAGCCCTGGGCCGGCGCCGTGGTCGACGGCGAACAGCTCGTCGTCTTCGTGAACTTCGCCGACCAGCGCCTGTACCGGTTGCGGTCGGACGGCGAACCACTCCCGCTCACCCCGCTCTCCCCGGTCGGCGACGGACTGCGCTGGGCGCAACCGCGGTTGCGTCCCGAACGCGGTGAAGTGTGGTGCGTGCTGGAGGAGTTCACCGGCGAGGGCCCCGACGACATTCGACGGGTCCTGGCCGCCGTACCGCTGGACGGCTCGGCCGCCGAGGACCGGGCCGGCGTACGTGAACTCACCGACGACCGGCACCGTTTCGTCGCCGGGCCCCACCTGTCGCCCGGCGGGCGGCGGGCGGCCTGGCTGGCCTGGGACCACCCGCGGATGCCGTGGGACGGCACCGAACTCGTGGTCGCCGAGGTCGGCACGGACGGCACCTTCGGGCCGCCGCGGACCGTGGCGGGCGGACCGGCTGAGGCCATCGCGCAGGTGGAGTGGTCGGCGGACGGCGGTCTGCTGTACGCGAGCGACCGTAGCGGCTGGTGGAACCTGTACCGGGAGGGCGAGCCCTTCGGGCGGGCGGACCCCTCTCTCGCTGCGCTCGCCCCGCGCGAGGAGGAGTTCGGCGGGCCGCTGTGGAAGCTCGGATCCCGTTGGTTCGCCCCGCTGGAGGGCGGCCACATCGCCGTGGTGCACGGCTGCGGCGCCACCGCCCTCGGCATCCTCGACCCGGAGACCGGCGAAATCGTCGACACGGCCGGGCCCTGGACCGAGTTCGCGCCCGACCTCGCCGTGCGCGGACAGCAGGTCGTCGCCGTCGGGGCCAGCCCCCGCAGCGCGTACGAGGTGGTGGAGCTGGACGCCCGGCCCGGCCGGGCCCGGGTGATCGGCGCCCCGCACGACGACGCCGTGGACCCCGCGTTCTACCCCGAGCCGCAGATCCGCACCTTCACCGGCCCCGCCGGACGCGAGATCCACGCCCACATCTACCCGCCGCACCACCCCGGCTGCACCGCGCCCGACGAGGAACTGCCGCCGTACGTGGTGTGGGCGCACGGCGGACCCACCGGACGCGCGCCGCTCGTCCTCGACCTGGAGATCGCCTACTTCACCTCACGGGGCATCGGGGTCGCCGAGGTCAACTACGGCGGCTCCGCCGGATACGGCCGCCAGTACCGCGACCTGCTGCGGGAGCAGTGGGGTGTGGTGGACGTCGAGGACTGCGCGGCCGTCGCGCTGGCCCTGGCCGACGAGGGCACCGCGGACCGGGACCGGCTGGCGATCCGGGGCGGCAGCGCGGGCGGCTGGACCGCGGCCGCCTCGCTCGCCATGACCGACGTGTACGCCTGCGGCACGATCCTCTACCCGATCCTCGACCTGGTCGGGTGGGGCACCGGAGAGACCCACGACTTCGAGTCCCGTTACCTGGAGACCCTCATCGGGCCGTACGCCGAGGTCCCCGGCCGGTACACGGAACGCTCGCCCACCGAGCACGCCGACCGGATCACCGCCCCGTTCCTGCTGCTGCAGGGCCTGGACGACGTGATCTGCCCGCCCGTCCAGTGCGAGCGGTTCCTCGCCCGGATGGCCGGCCTGGGGGTACCGCACGCGTACCTCGCCTTCGAGGGTGAGGGGCACGGTTTCCGCCGGGCCGAGACCACGATCCGGGTACTGGAATCCGAACTCTCCCTGTACGCCCAGGTCTTCGGGCTGAACCCGCCCGGCGTCCCCGCATTGGAGCTCACCAGGTGAACGAACTCAGCCGGCCGTCACGGCTCGCCCCCGGCGCCCGCGTGGCCGTCGTCGCGCCCAGCGGACCGGTGCCCGAGGAGCGGCTGCAGTCCGGCCTCGACGTGCTGCGCGGCTGGGACCTCGACCCGGTGGTGGCACCGCATGTACTGGACCGGCACCGGGAGTTCGGCTACCTCGCGGGCACGGACGCCGACCGGGCCGCCGATCTGCAGAGCGCCTGGTGCGACCCCGCCGTGGACGCCGTGCTGTGCGCGCGGGGCGGGTACGGGGTGCAGCGGATGGTCGATCTGCTCGACTGGGAGGCGATGCGGGCGGCCGGACCGAAGGTGTTCGTCGGGTTCAGCGACATCACAGCCCTGCACGAGGCCTTCGCCCGCCGCCTGGGCCTGGTCACGCTGCACGGCCCGATGGCGGCCGGCATCGACTTCATCAAGAACGCCCGCGCCCAGGAACACCTCAGAGCCACCCTGTTCGCCCCTGAGACGGTCCGCACGATCACCTCCGGCGGCAGAGCCCTGGTGCCCGGCCGGGCGCGAGGTGTCACCCTCGGCGGCTGCCTGAGCCTGCTCGCCGCCGAACTCGCCACCCCGTACGCCAGGACCGGCGCGCACGGCGGACTGCTGTGCCTGGAGGACGTGGGCGAGGAGACGTACCGCCTGGACCGCTACCTCACCCAGCTCCTGCGCGCGGGCTGGCTCGACGGGGTGCGCGGGGTGCTGCTCGGATCCTGGGAGCGGTGCGAGGCGTACGACGACGTACGCGTGCTGCTCACCGACCGGCTCGGGAGCCTGGGCGTGCCCGTCGTGGAGGAGTTCGGGTTCGGGCACTGCGATGGGGCGTGGACGATCCCGTTCGGTGTCGCGGCCGAACTCGACGCCGACGCGGGCACGCTGACCTTGCGGGAGCCGGCGCTGCGTTGATGCCGCCGCACCGTGGCGTGCGCGGCCGGGGGACACCGGGACGCCGGATCCGCCGTCGGCGGGTGAGCGGGCCGTAGGGTGGCGGGGTGCCTCATCATGCGTCCCGCTATCTCGCCGAGGGCCCCCGGGTGGGCGTACGGCACTTCACCCAGGAGGACCGCGCCGAGTTCACCGCCCGGGTGCGGGAGAGCAGGGAGCTGCATCGCCCGTGGCTCTTCCCGCCGGACAGCGCGGGTGCGTACACCGCGTACGCGGGGCGGCTGATCGAGGATCCGACCAAGGCCGGGTTCCTGGTGTGCGAGAAGGACCCCGAGTCGGGCGACGTCGGCGCCATCGCCGGGTTCGTCAACATCAACAACATCGTCCAGGGCGGTTTCCAGTGCGGGACGCTGGGCTACGGGTCCTTCGCGCACGCCGCCGGGCGCGGACTGATGCGGGAGGGGCTCGACCTGGTGGTCGGGTTCGCGTTCGGGCGGATGCGGCTGCACCGGCTGGAGATCAACGTGCAGCCCGGGAACGCCGCCTCCATAGCGCTCGCCCGGGCCTGCGGGTTCCGGCTGGAGGGCTTCTCCCCGGACATGCTCTTCATCGACGGGGCCTGGCGGGACCACGAGCGGTGGGCGCTCACGGTGGAGATGCGGGATTCCGCGCGACCCCGGAGGGGAGGGCCTCGCCGGAAACGGTGACGGGGCCCCGGCATCCGGCGGGTACGAGGTCCTAGAGGCTACGAGCCGCCGCGGTCCGCGTACTCGTACACCACCCCGTCCGGATGCATCGCGATCAGGTTGCGGCCTCCCGGCGTCGCGAGCGGGCCCGCGACGATGCGGGCGCCCAGTTCCGTCAGCACCCGGTGGGTTTCGTCGACGTCCTTGACGGCGATCGTCGCGGCGACCTTGCGCAGCACCTCCAGCTGCGCCTCGGGCCCGCTCATCAGCAGGAAGCAGCCGACCGCGGCGACCTGGACGCCGCCGCGTTCGAAGCGGAGGGCCGTGCCGCCCGCGAGGCGCTCGTAGAAGGGGACCGCGGTCTCCAGGTCGTCGACGCAGATGCGCAGCGTGGCTCCCAGAATCTCCATGACGACGAGCCTAGTTGGCACGGCCCAGGGAGTGAGATCGCTTCACGTGATCTTTTCGCCACGGCCGCCCCGGCGCCACGGCCGCCCCGGCGTTACGCGCCGGTGGCCCGGGGTACCCGGCGGCAATGGACCGCTTGGATCATTTGGAGCATCTGGACAAGCATCTGGTCGATGAGCTGGCGCAGGTCGCGCGCGAGACGGTGCGGGACGAACTGCGTGAGCAGACGCGTAAGCAACGCCGTAGGGCCGTGCTGTACGCCGCGTCCGGCACCGTGGCCCTGTACGCGGGCGCGGCCTTCGCGCTCACGGTGGGGCTGGCGCTCGCCGTCGTGCTGCCGAGCTGGGCCGCCGCCCTGATCACCGCGGCGATCCTCAGCGCCGTGGCCTACGCGCTGCGCGCGGCCGCCCGGCCGACGGCGTCCTCCATGACCGGGCCGGCCCCCGCGCACGCCGCCGGATCCGCCGCGAGCGGCCGGCGGTCCACCGGCGGGATGCCACCCACGCCGCCACGTGCCGCGGACATGCCGTCGTACCCGCCGATGCCGCCCGTGGCGCCCCGGGTGGGCACCCGGGCCCCCGGCCCGGGCGAGTCGTGGTCCGCGCCGCCGCGCCCCGATGACAGCGACCCCGAGCAGCCGCACCACCGGGCGTGATGGCCGGTGCGCGACATTCGCAAGGGCCCGCTGTCGAAGGGCGCGTCGTCGAAGCGCCCGAGGACCGTCGTGGTGACCGGCGCCAGCGGCGGGGTGGGCCGGGCCACGGCCGTCGCCTTCGCCGCCCGGGGCGCCAGGGTCGCCCTGCTGGCCCGGGGGCGTGAGGGGCTCGCCGCCGCGGCGGACGACGTCCGGCGGGCCGGCGGTGAGGCGTTCGTCGTCTCCGTGGACATGGCCGACGCCAAGGCCGTGGAGAACGCCGCCCAGCAGGTCGACGACACGTTCGGACCCATCGACGTCTGGGTCAACAACGCCTTCAGCGGGGTCTTCGCCCCGTTCCCGGAGATCACCCCGGACGAGTTCCGGCGGGTGACCGAGGTGACCTATCTGGGCTGTGTGTACGGCACCCGGGCCGCGCTGCGCCACATGCTGCCGCGCGACCGGGGCACGATCGTGCAGGTCGGCTCCGCGCTCGCGTACCGCGGGATTCCGCTGCAGTCCGCCTACTGCGGGGCCAAACACGCCATCCAGGGCTTCAACGAGTCACTGCGCTGCGAGCTGCTGCACGAGGGCAGCGGCGTGCGTACCACGATGGTGCAGCTGCCGGGCCTCAACACCCCCCAGTTCGACTGGGTGCTGAACCGCATGCCCGGGCGGCCCCGGCCGGTCCCGCCCGTGTACCAGCCCGAGGTGGCGGCACGGGCGATCGTGCACGCCGCGTCCCACGCGCGGCGACGCGAGTACTGGGTCGGCGGATCGACCGTGGCCACCCTGCTCGCCAACGCGGTCGCCCCCGGCGTACTGGACCGGTACCTGGCCCGGACCGGGTTCGCCGCCCAGCAGGCCGACCGTCAGGGCGAGCGCGACGGAGGCGGGCAGCCCGGCCGCTCCGGCAACCTGTGGGCACCGGCCGACGGACCGCACGGACGGGACTTCGGGGCGCACGGCCGTTTCGACGACGAGGCCGTGTCGCACAGCCCCCAGGACTGGGTGTCGCGCAACCGGTCACGGGTGGGAGCGGGGGCGCTGGCCGCGGCGGGCCTGGGCGCCCTGGTGACCGCCGGACTGCGCCGTGGCCTCGGCCACGACCGCCCGACGGCCCCTTGAGGCACCCGCTCGCCTTCACCGGACCCCAGGAGTGCAGGCCCCCAGGAGTTCAGGGGAGTTCAGGAGTCCTGCTGGAGCTGGGGCAGCACCTTCGTACGGTAGAAGTCGAAGAAGCCGCGCAGGTCGGGGCCGATCTGGTTGACGTAGACCGCGTCGAAGCCCGCGTCGGCGAACTGTTTCAGCTCCGCGACGTGCTCCTCCACGTCGTCGCCGCACACCCGGTTCTCACGGACCATGTCCTCGGTGACCAGCGTCTGCGCCTGCTCGAAGTGTTTGGGGGAGGGCAGCACCTGGCTCAGCTCCCCGGGCAGCTGCTCGTTGGCCCACAGTCGGTGGACGGTCCGTACCGCCTCGTCCTTGTCGGTGTCGTAGCAGACCTTGGTGCCGCCGCTGACGAGCTTGCCGCCGCCTCCGCCCTTGCGGTACTGCTCCACCATCGACTCTTCCGGCATCATCGTGATGAAGCCGTCGCCGACCCGGGCCGCCAGCTTGGTCGCCGCCGGACCGAAGCCGGAGATGTCGATCGGGACGGGCTCGTCGGGGACGGTGTACAGGCGCGCGTTCTCCACCGTGTAGTGCGGGCCGTGGTGGTTGACCTCCTCGCCGGTGAACAGGCGGCGCATGATCTGGATGGCCTCCTCCAGCATCTCCAGGCGGACGTGGGCGGGCGGCCAGGCGTCCCCGAGGATGTGCTCGTTGAGCGCCTCGCCGGAGCCGACGCCGAGCCGGAAGCGGCCGTCGGTCATCACCGCGCTGGTCGCCGCCGCCTGCGCCACCACCGCCGGATGGGTGCGCACCGTCGGACAGGTCACCGCCGTCTCGATCGGCAGCGACACCGCCTCGGACAGCGCGCCGATCACCGACCACACGAAGGGGCTCTGGCCCTGCGCGTCGTTCCACGGGTGGTAGTGGTCGGAGATCCACAGCGACTGGAACCCGGCCTGTTCGGCCATCCGCGCCTGCTCGATGAGCTCCGCGGGACCGTACTGCTCGCACGAGAGGAAATAGCCGTACTCGGGCATGGGGGATGTGCCTCCACGGGATGAGCGGGTGGTTCGCCGACCCGAGTACCCGGCGGTCAGGGCGGAAACCGGGCCCCAGCGGCGCCGGCCGAGGGCCGGGCGGACGTTTGGGTGCCCTGGCCGGGGGGACGCGGAAGTCTCCCGAGGTACGCGACAGCCCCGGAGGCGAACCGTGAGTCGACCCCGCATTGTGATCGTCGGTGCCGGCTTCGCCGGGTACCGGACGGCCCGAGAGCTTTCCCGGATGTCCCGCGGCAAGGCCGACATCACCCTGCTGAACCCGACCGACTACTTCCTTTATCTGCCCCTGCTGCCCCAGGTCGCGGCCGGGATCCTGGAACCGCGCCGGGTCACCGTCTCCCTCTCCGACACCCTGCGGCACGTCCGCCTGGTGCTCGGCGAGGCCGACGGCATCGACCTGGACAACCGGACCGTGCACTACGCCGACCCCGAGGGCGGCGAGGGCACGCTGTCGTACGACCGGCTGGTGCTGGCCGTCGGCAGCGTCAACAAGCTGCTCCCCATCCCCGGGGTGGCCGAGCACGCGCACGGCTTCCGCGGGCTGCCCGAGGCGCTGTACCTGCGCGACCACGTGACCCGGCAGGTGGAACTGGCCGCGGCAGCCGACGACCCGAAGAGCTGTGCCGCGCGCACCACCTTCGTGGTGGTCGGCGCCGGCTACACCGGCACCGAGGTCGCCGCGCACGGGCAGCTGTACACCGACGCGCAGGTGCGCGAGCACCCCCTGCGGGAAGGCGTACGGCCGCGCTGGATCCTCCTCGACGTGGCGCCGCGGGTGCTGCCCGAGCTGGACGAGCACCTGTCCCGCACCGCCGACCGCACGCTGCGGGAACGCGGCGTGGAGGTACGTATGGGGACCTCCGTGAAGGAGGCCACCTCCGACGGGGTCCTGCTCACCGACGGCGAGTTCGTGCCGACCCGGACGCTCGTGTGGTGCGTAGGCGTACGGCCCGATCCGCTCGTCGAGGGCACCGGGCAGCCGATGGAGCGCGGGCGTCTGATCGTCGACCCCTATCTGCGGCTCCCGGGCCGTCCCGAGGTGTTCGCCTGCGGGGACGCGGCCGCCGTACCGGATCTGAACACTCCCGGTGAGTACACCCCGATGACCGCGCAGCACGCCTGGCGGCACGGCAAGGTCGCGGCCCGCAACGTCGCCGCCTCGCTGGGCGTCGGCACCCTGCGTCCCTACCAGCACAAGGACCTGGGGTTCGTCGTGGACCTGGGTGGCGCGAAGGCCGCCGCCAACCCCCTCGGCATCCCCTTGTCGGGGCCCGTGGCCGGGGCGGTCACCCGCGGCTACCACCTCGCGGCGATGCCCGGCAACCGCGTCCGGGTCGCCGCAGACTGGCTGCTGGAGTCCGTACTCCCGCGCCAGGCCGTCCAGTTGGGCCTCGTACGGTCCTGGTCGGTGCCGCTGGACACGGCCTCCCCGGAGCTGGCCCGGGTGCCGGGCGGACCGAGCGAGTCCCGGACACGGCAGGACGCGAAGGCCCGGTCGGGTCCCGGCGCGGCCGTCCCCGAGGACGTGACCGACGGGCCCGGAGGCGGCGCCGACTACCAGACGATCACCGCGCCCACGCCGGACGTGGCGAGGGAGGGCGCCGACCCCGAGATCGCCGAGGCGGCCCCCGGCGCCGCATCCGTCGACGGGCCCGCGCAGCCCGACGAGCAGCAGACGATCACCTCCCCGACCCCCGAGGTGGCCCAGGACGAGGCCGGGCCCGAGGAGGCGGGGAACCGATCCGGCGCCGAACCCGCCAGGAAGCAGCCGGGCGGCGAACCCGCCAAGAACCAGCCGGGCGGCGAACCCGCCAAGAACCAGCCCGGCGGCGAACCCGCCGGTGACCCACCGGGCGGTGAGCCTCACCCGGCTCCCGGCCCCGTCAAGCGGACCGAAGGCACCCCCGACGGCACTCCCGCGGAAGGAAACTCATGAACACCGGTGAACTCGTCGAACTCGCCCAGCAGTTGCGCGTGGACAGTGTGCGCGCCTCGGCCGCCGCGGGCTCCGGGCACCCCACGTCCTCGATGTCCGCCGCCGACCTGATGGCCGTACTCCTCGCGAATCACTTCCGCTACGACTTCGACCGCCCCGCCCACCCGGGCAACGACCGCTTCGTGCTGTCCAAGGGCCACGCCTCACCCCTGCTCTACTCCGCCTACAAGGCGGCCGGCGCCGTCGACGACGAGGAACTGCTCACCTTCCGCAAGTTCGGCAGCCGACTCGAAGGGCATCCGACGCCCCGGCAGCTGCCGTGGGTGGAGACGGCCACCGGTTCGCTCGGGCAGGGACTGCCCGTCGGCGTCGGCATCGCGCTGTCCGGGAAGCGGCTGGACCGTGTCGGTTACCGCGTGTGGGTGCTGTGCGGCGACAGCGAGATGGCCGAGGGCTCCGTCTGGGAGGCCGCCGAGCACGCGGGGCACGAGCACCTGGACAACCTCACCGTGATCGTCGACGTGAACCGGCTCGGCCAGCGCGGCCCGACCCGGCACGGCCACGACCTCGACGCGTACGCCCGCCGCTTCCAGGCCTTCGGCTGGCACACCGTCGAGGTGGACGGCCACGACGTCGACGCGATCGACCGGGCGTACGGCGAGGCCGCGTCCACCAAGGGCCAGCCGACCGCGATCCTCGCCCGCACCCTCAAGGGCAAGGGCGTCGAGTCCGTCCAGGACCGCGAGGGCCTGCACGGCAAGCCGCTGCCGGAGGCCGACGAGGCGATCGCCGAACTCGGCGGCCGCCGGAACATCCGCGTCAAGGTGCACGAGCCGCAGGCGGCCCGCATGCTGCACTCCGTACCGGCCGGACACCTCGAACTGCCCCGCTGGGACAAGGGCGGCGACGACGTGGCCACCCGCAACGCCTTCGGGCAGGCACTCGCCGCGCTCGGCTCCGGACGCGGCGACGTCGTGGCCCTCGACGGCGAGGTCGGTGACTCGACCCGCGCGGAGTTCTTCGCCAAGGAACACCCCGACCGCTACTTCGAGTGCTACATCGCCGAGCAGCAGATGGTCGCCGCCGCCGTCGGGCTCGCCGCGCGCGGCTGGGTGCCGTACGCCACCACCTTCGCCGCGTTCCTCACTCGCGCGTACGACTTCATCCGCATGGCGTCGATCAGCGGCTCCGGCATCAACCTGGTCGGCTCGCACGCGGGCGTGGCGATCGGGCAGGACGGGCCCAGCCAGATGGGCCTGGAGGATCTGGCGATGATGCGGGCGGTGCACGGCTCGACCGTGCTGTACCCGTGCGACGCCAACCAGACCGCGCGCCTGGTCGTCGAGATGGCCGGGCTGGAGGGCGTCCGGTACATGCGCACCTCGCGCGGCGAGAGCCCGGTGATCTACGGCCCCGACGAGGAGTTCCCGATCGGCGGCAGCAAGGTGCTGCGCTCCTCCGAGCAGGACCGGATGACGATCGTCGCCGCGGGTGTGACGCTGCCGGAGGCGCTGGCCGCCGCCGAGGCGCTGGACGGCCAGGGCATCCCGGTCCGGGTGATCGACCTGTACTCGGTCAAGCCCGTCGACCGGCTCACCCTGCGCCAGGCCGCCGAGGACACCGGCTGCCTGCTGACCGTGGAGGACCACCACGAGGAGGGCGGCCTCGGCGACGCCGTCCTCGACGCGTTCACCGACGGCCGGCCGGTGCCGCGCCTGGTGCGCCTCGCCGTCCGTACGATGCCGGGTTCGGGCTCCCCGGAGGAACAGCTGCACGCCGCGGGCATCGACGCCGAGTCGATCGCGGCGGCCGGGAAGCTGCTGGTGGAGGAGGCGGTCGTGCGGTGAGCGGCGACAGTCCGCGCACGGTCCGGGCGGGCCGGCACACCGTCGAGGTGCACCGCCCGGACAAGGTGCTCTTCCCCGGGGACGCAGGCGCGAAGGAGTACACCAAGGCCGACCTGGTCGACTACCACCGGTCCGTCGCCCCGTTCATGCTGCCGCATCTGCGCGGTCGCCCGCTGATGGTGGAGCGCCACCCGGACGGCATCGACGGTCCGCGCTTCATGCAGAAGAACACCCCGGAGAACTACCCGGAGTGGATCACCCGCGTGGAGGTCGCCAAGGAGGGCGGCACCGTCTGCCACACCGTGTGTGACGACACCGCCACCCTGCTGTACCTCGCCGACCAGGCCGGCCTCACCCTGCACCGCTGGCTGTCCCGGGTCGACAGTGTCGAGCGGCCCGACCGGATGGTCTTCGACCTCGACCCCTCCGGGGACGACTTCGAGGCGGTGCGGGAGGCGGCCCGGCTGCTGGGCGCCCTGTTGGACGAGCTGAAGCTGCCCTCCGCGCTGATGACCACGGGCTCGCGCGGCCTGCACGTGGTGGTGCCGGTCGACGGCCGTCACGACTTCGACGAGATCCGCGCGTTCGCCCGGGACATCGCCGACACCCTCGTCGCCGCCCACCCCGACCGGCTCACCACCGCCGCCCGCAAGAAGGACCGCGGCGACCGCCTCTACCTGGACATCCAGCGCAACGCCTACGCCCAGACCGCGGTCGCCCCCTACACGGTCCGCGCCCTGCCGGGCGCCCCCGTCGCCACCCCGCTGACCTGGGAGCAGCTGGACGACCCCGGCCTCGACGCCCGCCGCTGGACCATCGCCGACGCCGTCGAGCAGGCCCGCAGCGACCCGTGGGCCGACATCATGCGCAAAGGCCGCGCTCTGGGACCGGCGCGCCGCCGCCTCGACGCGTTGATGTCCTCCTGAAGGTTTGGCCAAGGAACGAGCGGCCACCCGGAGTGAGAGGTGGCCATGTCGAACACAAGAAACACATCACAATCACAGCGTTCACAGGACGCTCCCGCACGGAAGCCGTCCTCGGAGCACTCGCCCGAGGACACCGAAGGCGACGACATCGAGCAGGAGGACACCGGACGGCGCGCCGAGCACCGCGAGGCGCACCGCCGTCGGCCGAGCACCATGGACGTGCTCCGTGGCGCGCGCGCCCAGCTCCAGGAGCTGACCGGCATGTCCGCCGAGAACGTGTCCTCGTTCGAGCAGACCGAGGACGGTTGGTCGCTGGAGGTCGAGGTCCTGGAGCTCTCCCGGGTGCCCGACACGATGAGCCTGATGGCGAGCTACCAGGTGGAGCTCGACCCGGACGGAGAGCTCACCGGTTACCGGCGCGTTCGCCGTTACGAACGCGGGCGGGCCGACGCACATCGGCAGGGCGGTCGCTAGGCCGTCCGCCCGTACATCCAATCGCTCACCATCCCCAGACACACACAGACAAGGAGGCGCGGTCGACATGACCGTTGTCCCGGCCCAGCAGAGCGGCGGCGGAGGCGGCAGCAGTGGCCTCTACGACGTCCTGGAACTCGTCCTCGACAGGGGTCTCGTCATCGACGCGTTCATACGGGTCTCCCTGGTCGGCATCGAGATCCTGAAGATCGACATCCGGGTCGTCGTGGCCAGCGTCGACACCTACCTGCGCTTCGCCGAGGCGTGCAACCGGCTCGACCTGGAGGCCGGGCCGCGCAAGGACCCCGGCCTGCCCGACCTGGTCGGCGAGATGACCGAGTCCGGCGCCCGCGGCAAGTCCAAGGGTGCGCTGTCCGGTGCCGCCGAGACCATCTCCGGAGCCTTCAAGGAGGCACGCGAGGAGGGACGCGGCGAGTCCCGGCCCCGTGCCCGTAAGTCGACCGCCTCACGCCGGAAGGAGGAAAGCGAGTGAGCACCTACGTCTACGGCATCACCGCCGCGTCGCATCCCGCGCTGCCGGACGGCCTGGGGGGTGTCGGCGACCCGCCGCAGCCCGTGCGCGTGCTGGAGGAGGGCGAGCTGGCGGCCGTCGTCAGTGACGCGCCGGAGGGGCTGCGCCCCAAGCGCAGGGACCTGCTCGCCCACCAGAACGTCCTCAGCGAGTCGGGCGCCGACGGCTGCATCCTGCCGATGCGGTTCGGCAGTGTCGCCCCCGACGACGCCGCCGTGACCGCGGTCCTCGCCGAGCGCGCCGACCACTACAAGGAGCGGCTGCGGACTCTGGACGGCAAGGTCGAGTACAACGTCAAGGCGACCCACGACGAAGAGGCCGTCCTGCATCTCGTGATGTCCAAGAACCCGGACATCCGATCCCTGACCGAGGCCAACCGGCAGGCCGGTGGCGGTAGTTACGAACAGAAGCTGCATCTCGGCGAGATGGTCGTCGCCGCCGTGAAGGCCCGCGAGGCCGAGGACGCCGTCGCGGTGCAGCAGGCCCTGGAACCGCTCGCGGACGCGACCAGTGTGGGCCCCGAGTCCACCGGCTGGCTCGCCAACGTGTCGTTCCTGGTGGAGCGGGACTCGGCCGCCGGGTTCCTGAACGAGGTGGAGCGGATCCGCAAGGACAACCCGCACCTGGATCTGCGCGTCAACGGCCCGCTGCCGCCGTACAGCTTCGTCGACCCCGGACCCGCGGAGCCCGCGGGCACCAAGGTCGGCCGGGAGAGCGCGAGGGAGTGACCGAGCCGTGGGACTGATCGGAGAAGTGCTGCTGCTGCCGTTCGCACCCGTGCGCGGCAGCGGCTGGGTGATCAGACAGGTGCTGGAGGAAGCCGAACGCCTGTATTACGACCCGGCCGCGGTCAGGGCCGAACTCGCCCGGCTGGAGGAGCGGTTGGAGGCGGGCGAGATCGACGAGGGGGAATTCGACCGGCAGGAGGACGAACTCCTCGACCGACTGGAGATCGGCCTGCGCGGTGGCGCGGGGACTGGCGATGGGACGGCACGATGAACCGAACGGCAATGGGCCTCGCGGTAGGGGCCGGATACCTCCTCGGACGTACGAAGAAGATGAAGCTGGCGTTCGCGGTGGGATCCCTCGTGGCCGGCAAGAAGATGAACCTGACCCCGAAGGGAGTCGCGGAGCTCGTCTCCCAGCAGCTGCAGAACAACCCGCAGTTCAAGGAGATCGGCGATCAGCTGCGCCAGGATCTGCGCGGGGTCGGCAAGGCCGCCTCGGGCGCCATGGTCGAGCGGCAGATCGACGCCATCGCCGACCGCTTGCACGGCCGTACCGCCCAGGTCCGCGACCAGCTCTCGGGCGTGGCGCCGGACGTGGGCGCCGAGGACGAGGACTCCGAGGACGAGGAGCGGGACGAGTACGAGGAGCCCGAGGCGGAGGAGAGCGACGAGGGCGACGAGGGCGACGACGAGGCCACCGCCGAGGACGAGGACGAGGACGAGGGCGGAGAGGCCGAGGAGGAGCCGCGCAGGAAGCCTGCGGCCAGGAAGGCGCCGGCGAAGAAGGCCCCGGGCAAGAAGGCGCCCGCCAAGAAGCCGGCGGCGGCCAGGAAGACTCCGGCCAGGAAGGCTCCCGTGAAGAAGACGGCGGCCAAGAAGACCGCCTCGAAGCAGACGGCCGGCAAGAAGACCGCCGCGGCCCGCAGCGCCGGCCGTGGCGCCCGTCGGCTCCCGAAGGGAGGCGGTGAGTGATGTCCGAGACGAACAGCAATCCGCTCACGGACGTGGCCAAGAGCGAGGCGGTCGACCGGCTCAAGGCCGAGGTGCAGGAATACCTCGCGGCCCAGGCTCAGCGCGTGCTGACCGGCGCCGGCCGCAAGCTCGGCGAGACCACGGGCAAGCTGAACGACATCGCCGAGGGCAACAGCCCCGGTTTCGCCAAGCTAGCCCTCGACGGCGGCCGCAAACTCGCCGAGGGCAAGGGGCCCTTGCGCAGTGCGCTGGAGGTCGGCGCCTCACGCGCCAAGGACAGCGTGACCGGCGCGTTCAAGAACCTCGGTGGCGGCGGCGACGGCAAGAGCAAGAAGAAGCGCGGGGCGGGCGGGAAGCCCACCGTCATCATCGAGTACGTCGACGTCGGCGTGCCGCTGCGCACGGCCTACGACCAGTGGACCCAGTACCAGGACTTCAGCACCTTCGCGAAGGGCGTCAAGAGCGCGAGCAAGGCTGACGACACGATGTCCGACTGGCAGTTGAAGGTCCTCTGGTCCAGCCGCAGCTGGAAGGCCACGACCACTGAACAGGTGCCGGACGACCGGATCTCCTGGACGACCGAGGGCGCCAAGGGCAACACGAAGGGCGTCGTCTCCTTCCATCGGCTCGCCGACAGCCTCACCCGCGTCCTGCTGGTCATCGAGTACTACCCCTCGGGTTTCTTCGAGAAGACCGGCAACATCTGGCGCGCCCAGGGCCGCCGGGCCCGGCTCGACCTCAAGAACTACGTCCGCTTCATCACGCTCAAGGGCGAGGCTGAGGACGGCTGGCGCGGTGAGATCCGTGACAGCGAGGTCGTCCGCGAGCACGACGACGCGGTGGCCGAGGAAGAGGAGGCCGCCCGCGCGGAGGGGGCGGACGAAGAAGAGGCCGCCGAGGACTCCGCCGAAGAGGGCGACGAGGAGTACGAGACCGACGCCGAGGACGCGGAGGGCTCGTACGACGAGGACGAGCCCGCCGAGGAGGACGAGGACGCCGAGGCCGAGTACGACGAGGACGCGGAGGACGCCGAGGAGCCGGACGCCGAGGCCGCCGAGGACGAGGAAGAGTACGAGTACGCCGACTCCGATGGAGGGAGCCGACGATGAGCACACCCAGCCGCCTGCCCGAGCCCTATGGCCAGGGCGGCGGCTCCAACCTTGCCGACATCCTGGAGCGGGTGCTCGACAAGGGGATCGTGATCGCCGGGGACATCCGGATCAACCTGCTCGACATCGAGCTCCTCACCATCAAGCTGCGGCTGATCGTCGCCTCGGTGGACAAGGCGAAGGAGATGGGCATCGACTGGTGGGAGGACGACCCGGCGTTGTCCACTCGGGCCAGGCGTGACGAACTCGCCCGGGAGAACGCGGAGTTGCGGGAACGACTGGAGCGCCTGGAGCAACTCGAGCCGTCCCGGGCCGAGGAGGAGTCGTCATGACCGGACTGCGGTATGTGTACGCCGTATGCCACCCCTTCGACACGCCTCTGCAGGCCCAGTTGACGGGGGTGGCCGGCGATCCGCCGAGACTGCTGCGGCATCACGGTCTGATCGCCGTGCTCAGCCGGGTACCGGAGCGGGACTTCGCCGAAGAACCGCTCCACAGGCATTTGGAGGACCTGGACTGGCTGACCGCGACCGCCCGCGCCCACCAGGGCGTGATCGACGCTCTCACCGTCGTCACCACCCCGCTGCCGTTGCGGCTCGGCACCGTCTTCCGCGACGACAGCGGGGTCCGCGTGATGATCGAGGAGCGTGAGGAGGCCTTCCGGCGCACCCTCGACCGACTGCACGGCCGGGTCGAATGGGGCGTCAAGGTGTACGCCGAGACGGACGCCGCGGGCGCGGAGAACGCCGGCGACGCGGACGGCGAGGCACCCGCGGAAAAGGCCATGTCGGGTCGGGACTATCTGCGTCGGCGGCGTATGCGGGTGCGCTCGCGCGAGGAGATGTGGCAGCAGGCGGAGGCTTTCGCGACCCGACTGCACGAGAAACTCTCCGAACACGCCGAGGATTCCCGGCTGCATGCCCCGCAGAATCCCGCTCTTTCTGGCGCCTCGGGGCAGAACGTACTCAACGCGGCCTATCTCGTGCCACGATCGGATTCCGAGAAATTCGTGGAAATGGTGGACCGCACCAAGGATGAGGCCCCGGGAATGCGGGTGGAGCTCACCGGCCCCTGGGCCGCCTATTCCTTCGCGGGCGAGGAGGAGATCCGGTGACGGTGATCGAACGCCGTGAGGTCGCCCTGGTGGACCTTCTCGACCGGCTGCTGGCCGGCGGGGTCGTCATCACCGGGGACATCACCCTGCGCATCGCTGACGTCGACCTCGTCCGTATCGACCTCAACGCGCTGATCAGTTCGGTGAACGCGCAGGTGCCGTCACCGTGGGGGGAGTCGTCGTGACCGAGCGCCGCAACCGGCTGGACCTCGAACCCGACACCGTCGAGCGAGACCTGGTCAAACTCGTGCTGACCGTGGTGGAACTGCTGCGTCAGCTGATGGAGCGCCAAGCGCTGCGCCGATTCGACGAGGGCGACCTCAACGAGGACCAGGAGGAGCGCATCGGGCTCACCCTGATGCTGCTCGACGACCGCATGACCGAACTGCGGGAGCGCTACGGACTGCGGCCCGAGGACCTGAATCTGGACCTCGGGCCGCTCGGACCGTTGCTTCCCCGGGAATGAACCCCTGGGAATGAATCCCGGTGCTTTCCCCGGAAATGAATCCCGGTTGTCGGGCCGGGATTCATTTCCGGGTCACTTCACCACCTGTACCAGCGACCCCTGCCGCCACCCGCGGTCGTACCCCGCATCAGGAAGCCCAGAAGCCACAGCACCAGAACAACCAGCGCAATCCACCACAGCAGTTTTACCGCGAAACCGGCACCGAAAAGGATCAGCACCAGCAGCGCTACCAGCAGGATCGGAACCATAGTGTGAACCTCCTGCACTTCTAGTTTCCGGAAATCTGGGATTCAGGCTTACTTTCGGCACAGAATTTCTCCGTGCAACACACTGAACCACCCGTCTTCCCGCGCGCCCCATTCTCGCCAGGCCTCCGACACGGCCCGCAGCTGCTCATCGGTGGCGTGACCGCCCTCCGTGGCCCGCTCCGCGTAGTCGGAGGTCAGGGTGCGGTCCGCCCACAGGCCGCTCCACCAGGCCCGCTCCTCGGCGGTGGCGAAGGTCCAGGTGCCGGCGGTGGCCGTGACGTCCGACAGTCCCGCCTCGAGCGCCCAGGCCTTCAGCCGGCGTCCGGCGTCCGGCTCGCCGCCGTTGGCGCGGGCCACCCGGCGGTACAGGTCGAGCCAGTCGTCCAGGCCCGCCGACGCGGGATACCAGGTCATGGCCGCGTAGTCGGAATCGCGGACGGCGATGAACCCGTTCGGTCTCGTCACCCGCCGCATCTCGCGCAGCGCCCGCACCGGGTCGCCGACGTGCTGGAGCAGCTGATGGGCGTGGACCACGCAGAAGGTGTCGTCGGGAAAGTCCAGTGCGTGCACGTCGGCGACCGCGAAGTCGACGTTGGTCAGGCCGCGCTCGGCGGCCGTGGCCCGGGCCCGGTCCAGGATGCCGGGCGCGTGGTCGACACCGGTGACCTGGCCGTCGGGGACCAGTGCCGCGAGGTCGGCGGTGATGGTGCCCGGACCGCAGCCGATGTCCAGGACCCGCATATGGGGCTTCAGCGAACCGAGCAGGTACGCCGCCGAGTTGGCGGCGGTGCGCCAGGTGTGCGACCGCAGCACCGACTCGTGGTGCCCGTGCGTGTAGACGGCCCTCTCCCCTGCCTCGGACATGGCTGATCCCCTCTCGACGCACCGGCTCACCGGGCCCCACGACCCCACCGGCAACACGCCTCACCGTACGCCCGCATGTCAAATTATGAGACCCCGTGTCTTGCTATACGGACAACTCGGGACCGGAGGGAAACCAGCTTGTCGGGGCCGGGCCCGGGACCGCAGACTGACTCCTCATGGGATATCTGGAAGCCGCGCACCTCGAGTACCACCTCCCCGACGGGAGGACGCTGCTCGGCGATGTGTCCTTCCGGGTGGGCGAAGGGGCCGTCGTGGCCCTCGTCGGACCCAACGGCGCGGGCAAGACCACCCTGCTGCGGCTGATCTCCGGCGAGCTGAAACCGCACGGCGGGACCGTCACCGTCACCGGCGGCCTCGGGGTGATGCGGCAGTTCGTGGGATCCGTACGGGACGAGACGACGGTACGCGACCTGCTGGTGTCGGTGGCGCCGCCCCGCATCCGCGAGGCCGCGCGCGCCGTCGACCAGGCCGAGCACGGCATCATGACCGTCGACGACGAGGCCGCCCAGCTGAGGTACGCGCAGGCCCTGTCCGACTGGGCCGAGGCACGCGGCTACGAGTCCGAGACGCTGTGGGACATGTGCACCACGGCCGCGCTCGGGATGCCGTACGAGAAGGCGCAGTGGCGGCAGGTGCGCACGCTGTCCGGCGGCGAGCAGAAGCGGCTGGTCCTGGAGGCCCTGCTGCGCGGCACCGACGAGGTGCTGCTGCTCGACGAGCCCGACAACTATCTGGACGTGCCCGGCAAGCGGTGGCTGGAGGAGCGGCTGAAGGAGACCCGCAAGACGGTCCTGTTCGTCTCCCACGACCGGGAGCTCCTCGCCCGCGCCGCCCAGAAGATCGTCTCCGTCGAGCCGAGCCCCGCGGGCGCCGACGCCTGGGTGCACGGCGCCGGCTTCGCCACCTACCACGAGGCCCGCCGTGAACGCTTCGCCCGTTTCGAGGAGCTGCGCCGCCGCTGGGACGAGAAGCACGCCCAGTTGAAGAAGCTGGTGCTCAGCCTCCGCCAGGCGGCCTCCATCAGCCATGAGCTGGCCTCCCGCTACCAGGCCGCCCAGACCCGTCTGCGCAAGTTCGAGGAGGCGGGACCGCCGCCGGAGCCGCCGCGCGAGCAGGACATCACGATGCGCCTGAAGGGCGGCCGGACCGGAGTACGGGCCGTCACCTGCGAGGAACTCGAACTCACCGGCCTGATGACCCCCTTCGACCTGGAGGTCTTCTACGGCGAGCGGGTCGCCGTCCTCGGCTCCAACGGCTCCGGCAAGTCGCACTTCCTGCGGCTGCTGGCCGGCGAGCCCGTGGCCCACACCGGCCGGTGGAAGCTGGGCGCCCGCGTGGTGCCCGGGCACTTCGCCCAGACGCACGCACACCCGGAGCTGGAGGGCCGTACGCTCCTCGACATCCTGTGGAAGGAACACGCCCAGGACCGGGGCGCGGCCATGTCCCGGCTGCGCCGCTACGAGCTGACCAACCAGGCCGAGCAGACCTTCGAGCGGCTCTCCGGAGGCCAGCAGGCCCGCTTCCAGATCCTGCTGCTCGAGCTCCAGGGCGTCACCGCCCTGCTGCTCGACGAGCCGACCGACAACCTCGACCTGGAGTCCGCCGAAGCCCTCCAGGAGGGTCTGGAGGCCTTCGAGGGAACCGTCCTCGCCGTCACCCACGACCGCTGGTTCGCCCGCTCCTTCGACCGCTTCCTGGTCTTCGGCAGCGACGGCCGGGTCCGTGAGACGGCGGAGCCCGTGTGGGACGAACGACGCGTGGAGAGGGCCCGGTAACCCATCGACGCGTGGAGAGGGCCCGGTAACCCATCAGGTCACCGGGCCCGGCCCCACGGCCACGGACGTGTCACGAGCACATCGGGGGGTTACTTCCAGCGCAGCAGGGCGCCCATACCGCCCACCGGCATCTCCATCTCCTCGGCCGCCGGAGCCGGGGTCACCGAGAGCACCGGGGCGCCCGTCGCGACCGCCGACCGGATCAGGGCGTCGTCCGCCCGCGCGGCCCAGGAGTGCTGCTCGCCGAGGATCTTCAGATCCGTCCGGCGCACCGCCAGCTGGTCCGGCTCCTCGCCGATCCACACCTCCCGGTGCGCGTCGGGGCCGTCCGGACGCATCAGCAGTTCCTCGATACGGTGCTCACGCGCCGCCTCGACCAGCGCGGGCACGCCCTCCACCGCTCGGGCGCGGCCGTCCTCGCCGGGCTCCCGGGAGGCCAGGAACCGCTCCAGCTCACGCTCGGCCCGCTGCCGTACGTGCTCGACGCGGGCCTGCTCCACGTCCTCGTCCAGCAGCCTGCTGCCGGCCCCGTGCGGGGCCTCCACGACCAGGTCGCGCAGCCGCTTGGGCAGCCGGTCGTGCACGGCCCGCCGCTCCCGGTCGTCGCCCACCAGGACCAGCAGGTCGGCGTGGGCCTCCTCCTGGCAGACGGCGAGCGCGTCCGCGATCTCGGCCGCGTTGTGCTCCCAGGTGTTCTCCACCCGGAGCTGGAAGTGCCGCTCCGACCAGTCCGCCGAGCTCGTACGGTGTACGGGGTACTGGCGGCCGGTGACCGAGCCCGCGTCCTGTCGGCCGAGCCCGGCACGCAGCTCGAAGTCGGCGCCCTTGCGGTCGATGTACGCCACCACGCAGACCGGGTCCTCGCCGGCCAGTTCCAGCAGCGGCGCGGTGTGCGGCAGCGGAGCCCACACCGCCCGGTCGCCGTCCGGGGCCCGGGTCAGCGGCGGATCCAGGACCACCTTCCCGGCCCGTGCGAACAGGGCCCGCCCGTGCGGTTCGGGGGAGTGCTTCAGCTCCTCCAGCGCCTCCCGCACGGCCTGGCAGGTCTCCTCGTCGGCGCCCTGCCCGGACAGCTCCCGGGACAGCGCCACGGCCGTCAGATGTCGTTCGTGGGCCGTGTCCTCCGTATGCCGGGAGGTGCTGACGTAGACGGAGGCCCAGGGGCCCGGATGTTCGTAGAGTGGATGGAGAAAGGCGAGATCCATGGTTTCTCTCCCGGATTCCGCTCGGGGGTAGTGCGTGCCGGGCGGGTACCCGAACCGTATGAACGAACACGACGAGCGGGGCCCCACAATGACCGGAGTCGAACCCAGCCGACTGGACGACCAACAGCTCATGAAGGAGCTGGAGACCATCCACCGCACGCGGCACGACACACTGCTGTACGCCTCGAACGACGCGCTGCGGGCGCACAACGACCGCATGGCGCAGCTCGAGGGCGAGTTCCTGCGCCGCAACCCGAACCGCCCGGTGGCCGCGAGCCGCACCCGCGAGGGGGCCCGGGAACGCGGAAGCGGGGAGTCGGCGACTCCCCGCTCCTGAATCCCTCGCACCGGTCGTTCCTGAACCTACGGACCGGTCAGCGACGCGCCGGCGGCCGGTTCCAGTGCCGGTGCGCGCCCACGGCGGCCACGAACTCCCTGGTGAACTCCTCGCTCGCGGCACCCGGCGAGGTGTCCGTCACCACGCCCTGGTCGGCGACCACCCGGTGGAACTCGGTGGACAGGTGCAGCCCCTCCGGTTCCAGGGCCGACAGGATCCCGACGCCCGAGCCGAGCGCGCCGACCGGCTTGCCGTGCCGATAGGCGTCCCGCACGAAGCGCATCGCGTCCGGGTCGGCGGTCGTCCCCGGAGTGCCCACGGGCCCGCCCGGCAGCAGGACGGCGTCGTACAGCACCGAGGCCACGGTGGGCAGCGCGCGGTCGACGGTGTACCGCTCGCCGTCGGAGCCCGCCACCGTGCCGTCGGTGGCCGCCAGGGCCTCCACGACCGCCCCTTCGGCCGCCAGCACCTCCCGGACGGACGCCACCTGTTCGGGGTCGACGCCGTCGGTGACCAGGACCGCGATCTGCCGGGTGCGGATCGACCCGTCGCCCCGCACCCGCTCCAGGCTGAGGGCGGCGGACGCCTCCTTGGACGCGCTGACCTTCTCGGTCGGCTCCGGCACCCCGATACCGGCTGCCACCTTGGCCGCCAACTCACCGTCGACCTTGGCCAGTTGCTCGACCGTTCGGGTGCGGACCGTCAACGCGTCGACCTTGCCGAGCTCGAACCGGAAGGCGTCCACGATGTGCTGCTTCTCCCAGTCCGCCATGCTGTTCCAGAACAGCGCGGGCTGACTGTAGTGGTCCTGGAAGCTCGGACTGCGCCGCCGGATCTTGTGCCCGTCCACACGTTCCGCGTAGTGCGTGAACGCGGACGCGTCCGCCCCGGCGTGCGCCGGGCAGCCGCCGCCGAGCGAGTTCGGGAAGTAGTTCGTGCCCCGGTGGACCGTGCTCTGGTGGTAGCCGTCGCGCTGGTTGTTCCGCACCGGTGCCACCGGGCGGTTCACCGGCAGCTGGGAGAAGTTGGGGCCGCCCAGCCGGATCAACTGGGTGTCCAGATAGGAGAAGTTGCGGGCCTGCAGCAGCGGGTCGTTGGTGAAGTCGATCCCAGGGACGACGTTGGCGGTGTGGAAGGCGACCTGCTCGGTCTCCGCGAAGAAGTTCTCCGGGTTGCGGTTCAGCACCATCCGGCCGATCGGCCGGACCGGCACCTGCTCCTCCGGGATGAGCTTCGTGGCGTCGAGCAGATCGAAGTCGAAGGCGAACTCGTCCTCTTCCGGCACGAGTTGGACGCCCAGCTCCCACTCCGGGAACTCGCCCGCCTCGATGGCGTCCCACAGGTCACCCCGGTTGAAGTCCGGATTGCGGCCCTGGCACTCCTGCGCCTCGTCCCACACCAGCGAGTGCACACCGAGACGTGGCTTCCAGTGGAACTTCACGAACGTGCCACGGCCGTCGGCGTTCACGAACCGGAAGGTGTGCACGCCGAAGCCCTGCATCATGCGGTAGCTGCGGGGGATCGCCCGGTCCGACATCAGCCACATGATCGCGTGCAGCGTCTCCGGCTGGAGCGACACGAAGTCCCACAGGGTGTCGTGCGCGGAGGCGCCGGTCGGGATGTCGTTGTGCGGTTCGGGCTTCACCGCGTGCACGAAGTCGGGGAACTTGATGCCGTCCTGGATGAAGAAGACCGGGAAGTTGTTCCCGACCAGGTCGTAGTTCCCCTCCGAGGTGTAGAACTTGGTCGCGAAGCCGCGCACGTCCCGCACGGTGTCCGCCGAGCCCTTCGGCCCCTGCACGGTCGAGAACCGTACGAACACCGGGGTCCGCACCGCGGGATCCTGGAGGAAGGCGGCACGGGTGAACTCCGCGCAGGACTCGTACGGTTCGAAGTAGCCGTAGGCGCCCGCGCCCCGGGCGTGCACCACCCGCTCCGGGATCCGCTCGTGGTCGAAGTGGGTGAGCTTCTCCCGGAAGTGGAAGTCCTCCATCAGCGTCGGCCCGCGCTCGCCGGCGCTCAGCGAGTCGTCGGTGTGGTCGACCTCCACACCCTGGTCGGTGGTGAGTGGCCCGGCGGTCGGGTCGTCCGCGTGGAACGACTCGCGCTGCCGTTGCTTGTCGGCGGCCGGGTCCATCAGGCGGCCTCCTCGGCGAACACGTCCAGGAACGCTTCGCAGAACGCCTTGAGGTCGTCGGGCTTACGGCTGGTGACCAGCTTGTTCGAGCCGTGGTCGCAGATCTTCACCTGCTCGTCCACCCAGGTGCCGCCCGCGTTGCGGATGTCCGTCCGCAGGCTCGGCCAGGAGGTCAGCACCCGGCCCCGGAGGACGTCCGCCTCGACCAGCGTCCACGGGGCGTGGCAGATCGCGGCCACCGGCAGGCCCCGCTCGAAGAAGTCCCGGACGAACGCCACGGCCTTCTCGTCCATCCGCAGGAAGTCCGGATTGGCCACCCCGCCCGGCAGCACCAGCCCGCCGAACGAGTCGGCCGACGCCTCACCGACCACCTCGTCCACGGGGAACGTGTCCGCCTTGTCGAGGTGCTCGAAGGCCTGGATCCGGCCCGGCTTCGTCGACACGAGCACCGGTTCGTGGCCCGCGTTCTTCGCCGCCTGCCACGGATCGGTGAGCTCGATCTGCTCGACACCCTCGGGTGCCGTCAGAAACGCAATGCGCATGATGGTTCAACGACCTTTCCTGAAAACTGTGTGGCGCGCGGAGCCGGCCCGTGGGCCTCGTCGCTCGTCGCGCGCTTCTTCCCCAGCGTGATGGGGAGCCCGATCTCGGCCCTCATGAGTGAGTGGATCCATGAGTGAGCGGATCAGGGACTCCTTGGTCCGATCTCCGCGGCCCGGTCGCGGACCGGACTCACAGAAACTCCCGCCCGTCGCCGCCGCGCTCCTCGCCCGGCTCGGCCCGGCTGATGTCGGCGAGCGTCGAGTCCGGGTCCTGAGCCTCGGCGAGGTCACCGAGGCTCACCACCCCGACCGGCAGCCCGTCCTCGACCACCGGCAGCCGACGCACGGCGTGCGCCCGCATCAGCGCGACCGCCGCCGACACCGGGTCGTCGGGAGCCACCAGTACCGGGTCGGGTGTGCACACGGCCTGGGCACTCACGGTCAGCGGGTCCGCGCCGTCGGCGACCGCGCGCACGGTGATGTCCCGGTCCGTGAGCACTCCGACGACGTGCTGCCCGTCGGCCACCAGGACGTCGCCGATGTTCTGCGCGCGCATCAGCTGCGCCGCCTCGACGAGCGAGGCGTCCGGGCGGACGGCGACCACGCCGGGCGTCATCACGTCCTTCACGAAGTCGGCCGTCATCGCGGGCCCCCCGCCGGGGCGGTGCCCGGGCCACGGGTCAGTGCCTGTGCGAGTTCCTCCAGATTGGCCTGGTGCTCCTTGCGCGGGAGCCGTTCCACGGCCTCGACCAGGGCGTCGGGCGCGTTCTCGCGGCGCAGGACGTGCGCCAGGTCGCCGGCGCTCGCGGGGAACGAGTGGCGGCCCAGGCTCCGGGCCAGTTCCAGCCGGACCGCCTCCAGCGACGCCCCGGCGCGTGGTGCCACCGGCCCGCCCGCGATCTCCGGATCGTCGTCGGCGGTCGGTTCGGGATCGTTCCACTCCTCGGCCCGGGTGGGATGCCCGGACCGCAGCAGACCCTGCAGTTCGTGCTTCATCTCGTCGTCACGGTGACGGCTCAGCCGGTCACTGCCTCGCTGCATGTCTCCCTCCACATCTTCGGGGTCCGCACCGCGTACCCGAGGACCCGAGGCCGACACGGGGTTTGCGCCCCCGATGCGGGGAGACCCGACTCGGACCCCCCGCGCACCTTTCCCGCAGAAGGAACAGGCCATGGCGCTGCTGACTGTGACGATTCCGCTGCTCTTGCTCGGCGTGATGCTGGCACTGGGCCGCTACGAGGACCTGCTGCTGCCCGGGGAGGAGGCCGACCGGTACGAACCGGTCGCCGCGCCGCCCGCGGCGGCCGGTGCCGGACGAGATACCAGGGTTCAGTCGACGACGCGGTGACCGACGCGGTGACTGGGGCCGCTCAGCTCTCCTGACCGCTCAGACCCCCTCACTGGTCAGAGCGCGGTGCCCGTCTCCTCGGCCAAGGTCTCCAGCAGGCGGTCCTGGAACGCCTCGTCGTGGACGGCGCGGTGCGGCTCCAGCCGCTGGCGGTGGTACCAGTACCCGCCGGTGGTCAGGGCCTCGGGCTCGTCGCTGGAGGCGAGCCACTCCTGGGTCCGGTGACCGAGTTCGAGATCGTCCGGCGCGCTCGGCCCGCCCATCCTGGTGGGCACCCACCCCGGATCGACGGCGTTGCTCAGCACCCCGGGTCGCAGCCGGGCCACCGCCGCGGCGAGCGTGGTGACGAACAGTTTGCTGTCGGAGTACGAGCCCGCGCTCACGCCCCGCCAGTCCACGCGCTCGAGCGAGGGCCGCCCACCGAAGTGCGAGCCGCTGCTCAGGTAGACCAGCCGGCTCGGTCCGCGAAGCAGGGCCGTGAGCAGGTACGGCGCGATGATGTTGACCGGCATGACCGCCGGTCCGCTCCAGACACCGGCGTTGTGGATGACCGCTTCGAGCGGCCCCGCCTTGTCGAGCTCCGCCGCGACGCCCCGTACGGCGTCACGTTCCGTGAAGTCACCGATCACGAGGTGTGCCCCACGGTCGATCAGTGCGTCCAGGCCCGCGGCGCGCTCCTCGTTGCGGGCGTGCACGACCACGTCGTGCCCCGCGGACAACAGCGCGTCCGCCGCGGCACGTCCCAGGCCGTCGGCGGAACCGGTCACCAGGATCCGACGCATGACTGCTTCTGGCATGGGAGCGTGTCCTTCCGTTCAGGGCCACCGCCTGGTGCGCGGTGCGGCTTCAGGGATCTCCTGACCAGAGCCGAGGGATCCATTCTCAGGCCGTGAAGACCTGCTTCGCGGTAGTGATCGCCGACATGGCCCTGGGCCAGCCCGTGTAGAAGGCGAGGTGCGTGATCGCCTCCACGAGTTCGGCCTCGGTGACGCCGTTCTCCTTCGCCCGCCCGAGATGGAAACGCAGCTGGTCGGTGTCACCGCCGGCGATGAGGACGGCGACGGTGATCAGACTGCGGTCGCGGGCGTCCAGCGCCGCGCGGTTCCACACGTCCTCGAACAGGACGTCGTCGGTGAGCTCGGCGAGCTTCGGAGCGAAATCGCCGATCATGCGGCGTCCGCCGCCGATCTGCTTCTGCCGGTCGGTCATCGAAGATCCTTTCGTTGGTCCGCAGGTCGGTAGGTTCGCAGGTCAGCGGGTGCGGGGGCGGTTGTAGTGCTCGTCGGCGACCGGCTCGTTCCAGACGACGTCCTCGCCGCCGTCGCGCTTGACCTCCCACAGGGCGATGTGCTCCATGAAACGGTCGGGGGTGGCACCGTGCCAGTGCTCCTCGTTCGGGGGGCAGGCGACGGTCTCGCCGGGGTGGGCCTCGAAGACGGTGCCGTCGCGGGTGCCGATCAGGGCGATGCCGGAGACGACGTGCAGGGTCTGGCCCAGCGCGTGGACGTGCCAGTGGGTACGGGCACCGGGGGAGAAGCGGACCAGGTTGGCGAACATCCGGGACGGCTCCTGGCCCGCGTAGAGCTGGTCGAACCAGACGTCGCCGGTGAACCAGTCCGCGGGCGCCTTGACAGTGGCCTGCTGCTTGACGAATTCCATGGTGTATCTCTCAGAGTGCGAGGTTGGGCGAGGTCTCGCGAGGTTCGCGATCCGGGACGCCGGCAGGTGTTCCGGCCTCCTCGACGTCCGCACCATCGAGGAGAACGCAGTCCCGGGCGCTGAAGAAGGGCCTGTCATGCCAGGTACTGACAGGCCCCCCTACGCGCGGACCGTCCCCCCTAGCCTGAAGGCGTGAGTACCGAGAGCGACATCCGCGAGTTCCTGGCCTCCCGCCGCGCCAAGATCACCCCGCGGCAGGCGGGTCTGCCCGCCTACGGCGGGAACCGGCGCGTGCCGGGCCTGCGCCGGGAGGAAGTCGCCCTGCTCGCCAGCGTCAGCATCGACTACTACGTCCGCCTGGAACGCGGCCGACTCGCCGGCGCCTCGGAGGAAGTCCTCGACGCCGTCGCGGGCGCCCTGCAACTCGACGACGCCGAACGCGCCCACCTCTACGACCTGGCCCGCGCCGCCGGTAAACGCCCCACCCGCCGCACCCGCGCCCGCGGCCCCCTGCCCGACAGCGTCCGGCGCGTCCTCGACTCCATGACCGACTCCCCGGCCTTCATACGCAACGGCCGCCTGGACATCCTGGCCGTCAACCGCCTCGGCCGCGCTCTCTACTCGCCCCTGTTCCCCGACGGCACCACGGGCACGGTCAACATCGCCCGCTTCCAGTTCCTCGACCCGCACGGACGCGACTTCTTCCCCGACTGGGACCAGTCGGTGAACACGACCGTCGCCCTGCTGCGCACCGAGGCCGGCCGCGCCCCGCACGACCGTGACCTGACCGGCCTGATCGGCGAACTGGTCACCCGCAGCGAGGAGTTCCGCACCTCCTGGGCCAAGCACAACGTGCGCCTGCACCACACCGGCCGCAAGGCCTTCCGGCACCCCGCCGTCGGCGACCTCACCCTCGACTTCGACGCCATGGATCTGCCCGCCCAGCCCGGCCTGACCCTCACCGCGTACAGCGCCGCCCCCGGCACACCCGAGCATGACGCCCTGCGACTCCTCGCCGCGTGGTCCGCCACCGAGGACGCGGAGCCCGCCGGCCCCTCGCCCGAACGTCGGGGCCGGTGAACGCCGGCCGGGTCCGGCCCGGGGTCTGTGCGGCGGGCGGCGCAGTTGCTCGGAGCGTCAGGCCAGTCCAGGTACCAACAGCACCTTGCAGGCGTCCCCGGTGAGCAGATCCATCGCCTGGTCGACCTCGCTGAGTTGCAGTCGGTGCGTGATCAGCCAGTCCAGGTCCAGGCGCCCGGAGTTCAGCAGGAGCAACGTCTGCTCCCAGGTTTCCCACAGGCGGCGGCCGAAGATGCCCCGAAGTGTGATGCCCCGCTTGTTGATCTGGGCAGCGACGTCGATCGGCACCGGCCGGCCCGGGTGTCCCACGGTCACGACCGTTCCTTCTCGGCGCACGGCGTCGAACAGGGAGGGGAGTGCGGCGGCCGCTCCCGAGCATGCGAAGGCGACGTCGGCCCCGCCGCGGTGACCGCTGAGTTCGCGGCTGCGCTCGGCGACACCCTCTCCGGGCTCCATCGTGATCACTCCGAGCCGTTCGGCTTCGGCGCGGCGGAACGGATTCGGCTCGATCACGATCACGTAGGCGGCGCCCATGAGCGAAGCCAGCCGCGCGACGACCATGCCCACCGCTCTGCTGGTAACGCCTGGACCAGCGGGCGTTGTCGCCGACTAGTTTTTCTGCAGTGCGCGGGTGACACCCGCGATGACGGAGGTCGTCAGTACCCAGCCGAAGGCGATCAGCAGGTAGGCGAGCCACTGGAGGCTGTCGTTCGACCAGTACCAGTCGGTGCGCTGGCCCAGGCCGCCGATGGGGACCAATAGGTCGAGTGTGTAGACGAGGGGCTGGAACGGGGCACCGTCGCCTCGCTGGACCGGAGTGGGGTTGTGCGTGCTGAAGGACAGCGTGCCCAGCAAGGTCAGCGCCAGGAGCCAGACGCCGGCCAGCCAGGGGCGGTAGCCGTAGCCGACCGTCACATCGAGAAGGTGTCCCCAGGCGCGCGCGACCAGGGGGAGGGTGTGACGCCGGTGGCGCTGTTTGGCCAGGAGCACACGGCGGGCTTCGTCGTCATGGCCAGCTCTGCGGTACCAGCTCGCCAACTGTTCGTAGGGCTGGGGGTTGTAGCCCGGGCAGCGTCGTATCCATGCCACACGGCGGGCCACGGAGTTGCGCCACCCCACTGCCTCCCGCCGTTCGCCTGCCTCGTCCACCTTGATGGAGCCGTAGACGAAGCCGTCCAGCTCCACCACGTCCGGCCAGCTGTATTCGCTGTCGTGGAGATAGGACACCTCTGCGCCCCGGAGGTCCACGGTGGCGGACGGTGGCCGGGCGAGAGTGAGGGCGAAGTCGACGGCCTGCATCAGCATGCCCAGCAGGGCCGGGCCGTCGCCGCCAGGAGGCCCGTTCAGGACGGCTCCTTCAAAGGTCAGGGTGCCCGAGATCCGGGCACCCCGCAGCCGTACGGTCCCGTCCGCGACGAAGCCGTCGGAGAAGTCGAGGGTCGAGGCGACGGCGTTGTCCAGGGCGAGAGCCACTCCGCGCGGGCCGGGGTCCATCAGGTGCGCGCCCTGCATGAACAGTCCGCCCGGCAACTGCGCCCCCAGCAGCCGTACTTCACCTTGTGCGACGAACCCGCCCTTACAGAACATGCCCCCTTCCAAGACCAGGCCGCCGGCAGCCACGGCCCACCCGCCGGGCGCTCGGATCTCGGCTCCGCTGAGAAGCAGGCCATTGGTCACCCGGGCGTCGGTGAGCGACAGGGCGGTGCTCACGTGGTTGAAAGGCGAGTAAGCGAGACTTTCCACGATAGAGCGCCGCAGGTCGAAGATTCCCTCGATGCGGGCTGAGTCGGCTTCGACGCCCGGCACCCGGCTGCCCGTGATCACGAGCGTCTGTAAGGACGCTCCGAGAACGTCCACCGATTCCTCGAACCAGCAGTCCTCGATCCAGAGAGCATGGGCGATCTACGCCCCAGCCAGGTTGAGTTGCCCGGAGATCCGCGCCCCGGCGAGCCTCAGGCACGCGACGGCGCCTGGCTGCGTGGTGTTCCCGCCCAGGAGGAGTGCCACAATCACGGCGGCCCGGACCGTCCGTTCTGCACCCCACTGCCCACCCTCGGCCGCACGGTCGTCCTCGGGAACGCCCGTGCGCAGGTCCACACGGTTTCCCTCAGGGAACGCGTCCCACAACTCACGTTCCGGTGAAGTCAACTCATCGTATGAGAGCACTTGTTCAGTGTAGTGATCTCCTCCTCTTCTGCCGGCATTCGAAGGGAGGGCCGGTGGGCCGACGCAGCCGGGCGAGGTGCACAGAACACTGCGCGACCGAACTGCTCGGTGCCGTTCAACACCGACCAGATCACTTCCTCTCCCGGCTCGGGAAGAACTCCTGCATCTTCGCCTTGAAACCCTGCCTGACCATGGACGCGCTGTCCGCGTCGCCCTTGAGGATCGAGGCGGCCGTGGCCTCCATCTGGTCCCAGGTGGCGTGCGGCGGGATCGGGGGCACGGCGGGGTCGGTGAGGAACTCGATCACCGCGGGACCGTCCGCCTCCAGGCCGGCCCGCCAGCCCGCCTCGACGTCCTCCGGCTTCTCGACCCGGATCCCGGTCAGACCCAGCGAACGGGCGAACGCCGCGTACTGCACGTCCGGCAGCTGCTGCGAGGGCAGGAAGGACGGGGCGCCCTCCATGGCCCGCATCTCCCATGTCACCTGGTTGAGGTCCTGGTTGTTCCAGACGGCGACGATCAGCCGCGGGTCCTCCCACAGGTCGCGGTACTTCGCCGCCGTGATCAGCTCCGCCATCCCGTTCATCTGCATCGCGCCGTCTCCGACCAGCGCGATCGCCGGCCGGTCCGGGTGCGCGAACTTCGCGCCGATGGCGTACGGCACGCCGCAGCCCATCGTGGCGAGCGTCCCGGACAGCGAGCCGCGCATCCCGGACCGCATCGTCAGGTGCCGCGCGTACCAGTTCGCCGTCGACCCCGAGTCGGAGCTGACGATCGCGTCGGACGGCAGCAGCGGATCCAGTACGTGCGCCACGTACTCCGGGTTGATCGGGTCCGCCGACTGCCCGGCCCGTCCCTCCATCACCTCGCGCCAGCGCTTCACGTTGTCGCACACCGTCTCGTACCAGTCGCGTTCGCCCCGGTCGGCGTCCAGCATCGGGATCAGCCGCTGCAGGGTCGCCCGCGCGTCGCCGACGAGATTGACCTCGTAGGGGTAACGCATCCCGACCATGTGCGGGTCGATGTCGATCTGCACGCCCCGCGCCTTGCCGAACTCCGGCAGGAACTGGGTGTACGGGAAGGAGGACCCGATGGTCAGCAGGGTGTCGCAGTCCCGCATCAGCTCGTACGACGGACGGGTGCCCAGCAGGCCGATCGACCCTGTCACGTACGGGAGTTCGTCGCTCAGGGCGTCCTTGCCGAGCAGTGCCTTCGCCACGCCCGCGCCGAGCATCTCGGCGACGCGTTCCACCTCGGCCCGCGCGCCTGCCGCGCCCTGGCCGACCAGGATCGCGACCTTGTCGCCGGTGTTGAGGATCTCCGCCGCGCGCCGCAGCGACTCCTCGGACGGAACCGCCGTCCAGGAACTGCGGTCCAGGCTGGAGGGCACCATCTTGAACTCGTGGGTGGGCGCCGAGTAGTCGAGTTCCTGCACATCGCCGGGGATGATGACCGCCGTCGGACACCGGCGCGCGTACGCGGTGCGGATCGCCCGGTCCAGCACGTTCGGCAGCTGCTCGGGAACCGTCACCGTCTCCACGAAGTCGGAGGCGACGTCCTTGTACAGCGAGTGCAGGTCCACCTCCTGCTGGTACGAGCCGCCCATCGCGGTGCGGTGCGTCTGACCGACGATCGCCAGCACCGGCACATGGTCCAGCTTGGCGTCGTACAGCCCGTTGAGCAGATGGATCGCACCGGGCCCCGAGGTCGCCGTGCACACCCCCAGACGGCCGCTGAACTTGGCATAGCCGACCGCCTGGAACGCGGACATCTCCTCATGCCGGGACTGGATGAAACGGGGCTGGTTGTCGGCGCGCCCCCAGGCGGCGAGCAGGCCGTTGATGCCGTCGCCGGGATAGCCGAAGACGTGCTCCACACCCCACTCGCGCAGCCGCTGAAGGACATGGTCGGAGACCTTGGTGCTCATGTACGGACCTCCCGGGCATAGGTGCCACAAGCAGCATCCCTACGAGTCACCCCGCGCGCCTCGGGAAAACCTGCCCGGCGTTTGCCGCCGCGGGCCCGGGGCAGGCGCAGCCCCAGTGCTTCGGACCGGAGGCACGTCCGTGGGAGTGGCCGCGAGGTCTCCCGGACGAGCCTGCCCGAATCTGCAACAGGCTCCCACGGTGACCGTTCCACCCCGGTACTACCTAGGGAGTTGCGGCGCGTATGCCCATTCATGCGAGCGCGAAGCACCACCCGCACAACGACGCACCCGAGACGGCGGCCGCCTTCCGCGAGCTCGCCGCGCTTCCCCCCGGTCATCGCCGCGACACCCTCAGTGGTGAGATCGTCGAGGCCTGGCTGCCCATGGCCCACCGCATCGCGGGCCGCTTCCGCAACCGCGGCGAGAGCCTCGACGACCTCCGCCAGGTCGCGGCCCTCGGCCTGGTCAAGGCTGTCGCCCGCTACGACCCCGAGCGAGGCAAGGCCTTCGAGAGCTACGCCGTACCCACCATCACCGGCGAGATCAAGCGGCACTTCCGGGACCACATGTGGACCCTGCACGTGCCGCGCAGGGTGCAGGACCTGCGCAACCGGGTCCGCTTCGCCCGCCAGGACCTGGCCCAGAGCGTCTCCGGGCGGCGGCCCACCGTCGCGGACATCGCCGCACACGCCGACATGAGCGAGGAGGACGTCCGCGTCGGGATGGAGGCCCTGGAGAGCTTCACCGCGTTGTCCCTGGACGCGGAGCTGCCCGGCAGCGAGGACGGGTACTCCCTCGGCGACGCGCTGGGCTCGGCCGACCCCGCCCTCGACCTGGTGGTCGACCGGGAGGCGGTGAAGCACCGGCTCGCCGCTCTGCCCGAGCGTGAGCGGTCGATCCTGTACATGCGGTTCTTCGGCGACATGACCCAGAGCCGGATCGCCGAGCAGCTGGGAATCTCGCAGATGCACGTGTCCCGGCTGATCAGCCGGTGCTGCGGGAGGGTGCGCGAACAGGTGATGAAGGACGCCATCCGGTAGGGCGGGCCCGAGGTGTCCGCGGGGCGGCGGGCCGGAGGTTGTCCGCGGGGCCCTGGCGACTGTCGTCCGGGTGCGCTCCTCGTGTCACCCGCTCGGCGGTCCGCGTCCCGCGAATGGTGTCCGGCCGCGCGCGGCCGGGCGGTGGGCGGGCTGTGATGGCTGCGGGGGCACGACCGCCGTGTCCCCGCAGTCGGCCGAAGGAGTTCACCCCATGCGCCGCAGCGCACGTGCCCTGTCCGCCGCCGTCCTGGCCGGTACCGTCATCGGCCTCGCCGGGCCGGCCGCCATCGCCGAACCGACAGCGGGACCGGCCGCGGAGCAACCGGCCGCTGAGCAGCCGGCCGCTGAGCAGCCGGCCGCGGCACCGGCGGAGGAGTGGGTCGAGGAGCAGCCGGTCGCCGATCCGGCGGAGGAGCAGCCGGTCGCGCAACCCACCGAGGAGCAGTCGGCCGGTGCTCCGGTCGAGGAGCAGTCGGTCGAGGCTCCCCTCGAGGACCCGGCCGCGGGACCGGTCGCGGAGGCGCTCGCCGACCCGGCCGCCCAGGTCAGTCCGAGCAGCGTGTCCCCGGGCGGCGACGTCACCGTCTCCGTCTCCTGCGATCCGACCGGCGGCACCCCGCCCGGCTCGATCACCGCCACCTCCGAGGCCGTCGACTCGGGCAGCGTCCAGCTGGGCCTGGTCTCCGGCGACGAGGCGACCGGCCCCGCCTACCGAGGCACCGCCCATATCACCCCCGACGCGACCCTCGAGGGCGCTGGGGAGGCCGGGGACACCGCCGGCAAGGAGTCCCCGTGGACCGTGGACGGCACCTGCCCGACGGCACCCGGCGGGCACGGCAAGCAGTGGAGCGCCCCGTTCACCGTGAACCAGGGGAGTCACGGCGCCGCCGTCCAGCACGGGGTACGGGCCGGTGAGGGCGGTGCCTTCACCGACTCCACGCCCGCCCTGGTCGCCGGCGGTCTGCTGATCGCGGGCGCGCTCGGCGCCGCCGTCCACCGCCTGCGCCGCAAGGAGCCCGCCACCGACGACTGACCCTCACCGTGCGCCGCCGACCTGACCCCCTCCTCGTGTGATCCGCGCAACTGGCATCGACGCTCATGGCACCGCGTCACCCTGGGTACTCAGAGCCCGAGGGCACGACCCGCCCCGTACGACACACCGCACGAGCCCACCGGCCCCGCCGACCTCATGCCGGCCAGGACCCACGGACGAGACGAGCAGCCCCACCGGCCCACCAGAGACCGTCGGGCCCCAGAGGGAGGTACGGATGCCGCCGACGGACCCGGAAGGCCACGGCCCCGTCCGTTTCGGCCCGCCGCTTCCCGAGGACGGGCTGCCCGTGCTGCCCGAACTGTCCGCCGTACTGGCCGCCGCGGCCGACCGCCCGGGCAGCGAGCCCGTCGGCGGCGGACCCGCCCTGCTGGACGCCGCCCGCGGCTACTGGGACCGGCGCGGCCTGACCACCGGACCGGACAGGGTGGCCGCCGCTCCCGGCGCCCCCGCCCTGCTCCTCGCGCTGACCGCCGCGCTCGGCGGCGACGTCCTGGTACCGCGACCGTGCGCCGCCTGGTGGGCGCCGTACGCACGTCTGCTGGGACGCCCCGTCTTCCATGTGCCGACCCCGGCCGAGTGCGGCGGTGTCCCGGACCCGTACGCCCTCCTGGAGACCGTGCGCCGGGTGCGGGCCGAGGGCGGCGATCCGCGGCTGCTCGTGCTGTCCGTCGCCGACGACCCCACCGCCACCGTCGCCCCGCCCGAACTGCTGCACGAGACCGTGGAGGCCGCCGTCGGCGAGGGCCTGCACCTGGTCAGCGACGAGACCTGGCGGGACACCCTGCACGACCCGCACGCCACCGTGCTGCTCAGCCCGGCCGAGATGCTGCCCGACCAGGTCACCCTCGTCACCGACCTGGCCGGCGCGCTGCTGCCGACCGGCTGGCCGGCCGCCGTCGCGCGCTTCCCCGCGGGCGAGGCGAACGGCGCCGGCCTGCACGCGCGCGTGCTCGACATCCTCACCGCACTCGGCGCCCGGGTCGCCGCACCCGTGGCCGCCGCGGCCACGTACGCCCTCGGAGAACCCGAACCGGTCACCGCACGTATGGGGGCCGCCGTGCGGCTGCACGCGCGGGTGGCCGCCGCGGCGCACACCACCGTCGTCACCGCGGGCGCCCTCGCCCGGCCCCCGCAGGCCGGCCGTCACCTCTACGTCGACCTCGACCCGCTGCGGCCCGCGCTCGGCGCGCACGGCGTGGGCGACGCCCAGGAACTGGAGGACTTCCTGACCGCCCGGCTCGGCATGCCCGCGCCCGGCGGCCACCGCTTCGGCGACGACCTCCAGGCGCTGCGCGTGCGACTGTCCACCGGTCCGCTGCTGGCCGGGGGTACGCACGAGGAGCGCGCGGAATTCCTCGACGCCCCCTCGGCGTTGGAACTGCCGCACGCGCACCACGGGTTGGCCCTGCTGGAATCGGTCTTCGACGATCTCCGCGACGACGCTCAAGGACGGGAGTCTCCTCGATGACGCAGCAGTCCGAGTCCAGCAGGAGCATGCCCACCCGGGGAGCAGCCGCGCCGACGGCCTCACCTCCGTCGCCTCCCGCGTCCTCGTCGCCCTCTCTCGCGCCACCCGTCGCGCCCAGACCGCTCGGTGAGCGGCGGGTGTGGCCGCGGACCTTCCACGACCGGCTGACCGCCCCGCTGCCCGGCCTGAAGTCCATGGCCCGCTTCGCCCGCGAGGGCTCCATCCGCCCCGGCCGTGAAGGCCTCGCCGACATCCCCAGGCTGCCCTTCGAGCCGGGGCCGCCGCCCCGGGTGGACGCCCGCACGGTCGCCGTGTCCTGGGCGGGGCACGCCAGTTGGGTCGTGCAGATCGGCGGGCTGACCGTCCTCACCGACCCGGTCTGGTCCCGCCGCATCCTCGGCACCCCGGCGCGGATCACCCCGGTCGGGGTCGCCTGGAGCCAACTGCCGCCCGTGGACGCGGTCGTCATCAGCCACAACCACTACGACCACCTGGACGCGCCCACGCTGCGCCGACTCCCGCGTCAGACCCCGGTGTTCGTCCCCGCCGGACTCGCCCGCTGGTTCCACCGCCGACGGTTCACCAACGTCACCGAGCTGGACTGGTGGGAGGGCGCCGTACTGGACGGCGTCCGCTTCGACTTCGTCCCCGCGCACCACTGGTCCAAGCGCAGCCTCACCGACACCTGCCGCACCCTGTGGGGCGGCTGGGTCCTCACCGCCACGGACGGGCAGCGCGTCTACTTCGCGGGCGACACCGGATACGGCCACTGGTTCGCCCGCATCGGACAGCGCTACCCCGGCATCGACCTGGCCCTGCTGCCGATCGGCGCCTACGACCCCCGCTGGTGGCTCAGCGACGTCCACTGCGACCCGGAGGAGGCGGTCCGGGCCGCTCAGGACCTCGGGGCCCGCCGGATGGCGCCCATGCACTGGGCGACGTTCGTTCTGTCGGCGGAACCGGTACTGGAGCCGCTCACCCGGGTCCGGGCGGCCTGGGAGAAGGCGGGCCTGGCCCGGGAGAACCTGTGGGACCTGCCGGTGGGCGGATCCCGGATCCTCGGTCAGGGCTAGGATCACGCCGGGCTCGCGGGGTCCCCGGCCTGATCCGAACGAAAAACCCTGAGCCCCGAAATCCCCCATCACGCCTTCGCGGGCCGGCGGATCCTCTTCCACACACTCGGCGCCGCGCTGATCACCACGGTCAGTGCGACCGCGGCGACCACGCCCTCCCAGGGCTCTCGGAACAGTGAGCCCCCGAGGATCCCGATCACCTGGTACGTCACCGCCCAGGCCAGGCACGCCGGCAGGTTCCCCCGGGCGAACCGCCGCATCGGCCACTCGGCCATCAGGCAGGCCAGCATCACCGGTATCCGGCCGGCCGGCACCAGCCGGGACAGCACCAGCACCGCCACCCCGTGGTCGGCGAGCTTCTCCTGGGACTGCGCGAGCCGCTCCTCCGGCGCGCGCGAACGGATCGCCTCCAGCCAGCGCGAGCCGTTCTTCGACTTCATGCCGCGCCGCCCCAGCCAGTACAGGGCCATGTCACCGAGGAACGCGGCCGTCGAGGCCGTCACGAACACCAGCGCCAGCGTGAGCGGAGCCGTCTGGTGGAAGGCCACCACGGCCGCCGAACTCACCAGCGCCCCCGTCGGGACCACCGGAACCAGCGCCCCGATCAGCACCAGCAGGAACAGCGACGGATAGCCGAGCGCCTGCTGCGCGGACGCGGTCGGCGCCACCGTCGGGACCATGGCGAGCCAACTCACCGTGCGGCCCCCAGCCGTATGTTCTCCCCGTGCCCGAGCCGGTGCACCGCCACCTGGGGCGCGTGCGTGGCCGCGAGGCGGACGAACTCGTCGCCCGGCGTGTGGAACTCGTGCGGGCGCACGGCGTCCATCCCGATGGGCCAGTACGTGCCGTAGTGCACCGGCACCGCGCTGTGCGGCGCGAGCCGGGCCAGCGCCTGAGCGGCCCGCCCGGCGTCCAGATGCCCCTCGCCGAGGTACGGTCCCCAGCCGCCCACCGGCAGCAGCGCCACATCGACGGGCCCGACCTCCTTCGCCATCTCGTCGAAGAGGCCGGTGTCCCCGGCGAAGTAGGTGCGTGCCTCACCCTCGACGACATAGCCGAGGGCGGGGGAGCGGTGCGGCCCGAGCGGCAGCCGCCGCCCGTCGTGCCGGGCCGGCACGACCCGTACCACCAGGTCGCCGACCCGGACCTGGTCCCCGGGCGCCACCTCGCTCAGCCGGAGATGAGTGAGCCGGCGCAGCCCCGGTACCGCACGGGGCGCACCCCGGGGTACGAGCAGGCGCGTGCCCGGTGCGAGCCGCGTCAGCGACGGGACGTGCAGATGGTCGGCGTGCAGATGGGAGACCAGCGCCACGTCGGCCTGCCAGGCGCCCGGCGGGGGCAGCGCGCCGCGACGGCGCCGCAGATGCGCCAGCCGTCTGGCGAACAGGGGATCGGTGAGCACGCGGACGTTCGAGTCCGTGACCGTGCAGGTCGCGTGACCCCACCAGGTGATCTCCACCGGCACCTCTTTGCCTCCTTCGCGCGACTCCCCCGAAGGGTACGGGCAGGAGTAGGGTCAGCGGCGAAACCCGGAGGTGAGGGGGGACTCCATGGGACGGGTACGAGGTGACCTCGACACACCATTACCGATGCGCGTCACGGCCATCGCCAGCCTGACGCCCCTCGAAGAGCTCGACGACGACCCGTTCCTGGTGGACTCCCGCAGCCAGCACGCGATGTGCGCCCGCTGGGCCGCCGAGCGCGGTCAGGTCGTCACCAGGGAACTCCTGGTGTGCGCGCTGCGCCCCGACCACGGCGTCCTGTGGGAGGGAGTGCGGCCGGGCCGTGACCTGTTCGTCGCGCCGAGCCTGCGGGTGCTGCGCAGCGCGCTGGCGTCGGTGGACGAGTTCACCGCCGAGTGCGCCCGACGCGGGGTGCGGGTGGAGACCGTCGGCCACGCGGAACCCGCGTACGACGCGCAGATGAAGGCCCGGGTGCACCGCAGGCTGTCGATGCCGACGGCCGGCTACGACGGGCGCTGACGAAACCGTAGGGGCCTGCTTCGAAAACCCGTATGACAGTCTGGGCCCAGGGCCCGCACCGACGACGGGCTGGGACGTGAGGTGTGCGGGGCGTGCGATCAGAGCGTTGGCGGCGGGTCGCGAGTCAGGTCGGGCGGAGCGTCGCGGTATGGGTGGTCTGCACCCTCACGATGCTGGTACTGGCGGGGATCCTGCCGGACTTCCGGCTCCAGTCCGCCGACGGTGACAGTGCCACCCATATCGCCGTCACGGCCGCGTTCGGCGCCGGCGCCTTCGGCCTCCTGTCGGCCCTCGTCTGGCCCCTGCTCGTACGGCTGTTGCTGCTGGTGCCTGCCCTGGTGCTGGGGCTGCTGGTGTTCTTCCTCAACGGCGCGCTGCTGCTGCTCGCGCTGCGTCTGAACCCCACCGAGCAGGGCGACGCCGCTCCGGAGACCGCGGTCGTGGTGGCCGCCGTGATGTCCGCCGTCGCCTCCGCGACCGGCGCCGCGCTCGCCGTCCGCGACGACGACGCCTACCGGCGCCGCCTGTACCGCCTCGCCGACCGCCGCCGCCGATCCGGCCCGGCCTGCTCCGCCGCTCCCGGCACCGTCTTCGTCCAGCTCGACGGGGTCGGCCACGACGTGCTGCTCGACGCCGTCGGCAGGGGGCTGATGCCCACCGTCGCCCGTTGGCTCGCCACCGGCATCGGCGTCGGCGTCGGTACCGGACGCGGACCCAGCCACCGGCTCACCCCGTGGCGCACCGACTGGTCCAGCCAGACCGGCGCCAGCCAACTCGGCATCCTGCACGGCAGCAACCACGACATCCCCGCCTTCCGCTGGTACGAGAAGGACCGCGGCGAGGTGATGGTCTGCAACCGCCCGACCAGCGCCGCCGAACTCCAGCGCCGCGCCATGGAGGCCACCGGCGACGCCGGACTGCTCACCGTCGACGGCGCCAGCCGGGGCAACCTGTTCTCCGGCGGCGCCGACGAACAGGCCCTGGTGCTGTCCATAGCCGCCCGCCGCCGCAACCGGGAGACCCGCTCCAGGGCGGGGTACTTCGCCTACTTCTCCGACCCGGCCAACGCGGTGCGCACCGCCATGTCCTTCGTCGCCGACGTCGGACGTGAGATAGGCCAGTCCAGCCAAGCCCGCGCGCGCAAGGTACGGCCCCGGGTGGGGCGCGGCGGCCTCTATCCGTTCGTCCGCGCCTTCGCGACCGTGGTCGAACGCGATGTCGTCGTCGCCGCGGTGATGGGCGACATGCTCGCCGGACGCACCGCCGTCTACGCCGACCTCGTCGCGTACGACGAGGTGGCCCACCACTCCGGGCCGGCCAGCCGGGACGCGGAGAAGGTCCTCGAACGCCTCGACCGCTCCCTCGCCCTCATCGAGAACGTGGCCGAGCACGCCCCTCGCCCGTACCGGATCGTGGTCCTGTCCGACCACGGGCAGAGCCCCGGCGAGACCTTCCGCTCCCGCTACGGACTCACCCTCGCCGACCTGGTGCGGGCCGGCGCCGGGCTGCCCGTGCCGCGCCGGGCGCGGCGCACCCACAGCGGCACCGAGGCCCGCGCGGCCGTGCGCGCCGCACTGCGCCGGCCGGTCGAGGAACGCGCCGAGCAGTTCCGGCCGTCGAGCCCGCGCTCGGAACCCATCGTGCTGGCCTCCGGAAACCTGGGCCTGGTCTCCTTCCCCGACGTTCACCACCGGATGAGCAAGGAGGAGATCGACGCCCGCCATCCCGCCCTGCTGACCACCCTCGCCAACCATCCCGGCATCGGCTTCCTGCTGGTGCGCAGCGAGGAGCACGGGGGAGTCGTCCTCGGTCCGTTCGGCGCGCAGATCCCGCTCGACGAACTCGACGACAACCCCGGTCCGCTCGCCGACTTCGGGCCCGGCGCCGCCGACGCCGTCCGCCGTACCCACTCCTTCCCGCACACCGCCGACATCATGGTCAACTCCTGGTACGACCCGGCCGACGGGGAGGTCCTCGCCTTCGAGGAGCAGATCGGCTCCCACGGCGGTCTCGGCGGCGCCCAGGCCAAGGCCTTCCTGCTGTCGCCGCTGGACCTGTCGGCGCCCGCCGAGGACGGCGCGGAACTCGTCGGAGCCGAACACATCCACCAGGTGCTGCGCCGCTGGCTCGAGGAGACGGACGGCCCCCAGGTCCCGCTGACCGAGCGTCAGGAACGACGGGTCGCCTGATACGTGTTGCCGGGCGCGGCCGCCGTCCGGCGCGGGCGGGCAGGTCCTTCGCGTGCGCCGGGCCGGAGTGTGATCGGATGGTGCCGTAATCCCGTGACCGGGACCATACGAAAGGAAAGACCGTGGCCACCACGCGCTCCGCACACACCGTCTGGGAAGGCAACCTGCTCGAGGGCAACGGCGTTGTCACCTTCGACACCTCCGGCGCCATCGGCGAGCAGCCGGTGACCTGGGCTGCCCGCACCCAGGAAGCGAACGGCAAGACCAGCCCCGAGGAGCTGATCGCGGCCGCCCACTCCAGCTGCTTCTCGATGGCTCTCTCGCACGGCCTCGCCGGGGCCGGCACCCCGCCCACCAAGCTCGTCACCTCCGCCGACGTCAACTTCCAGCCCGGTGAGGGAATCACCGGCATCCACCTCACCGTCGAGGGCACGGTGCCGGGCCTCGACGAGGAGGGCTTCGTCGCCGCCGCCGAGCAGGCCAAGGTCAACTGCCCGGTCAGCCAGGCCCTGAAGGCCGTATCGATCACGCTGTCGGCGAAGCTCGCCTGAACCGGCACCCGGGACAGCGCATCCGCCGGGCGGCCCACCCCGGGGCGTCCGGCGGGTGGGCGGCCGACGCGTGCGCCCGGCCGACGCGTGCGCCCGGCCGGTTCACCGGCACCGGCCCGGGTAGGTAGCTGACGGTGGTGGAACGACGGCGCGGTGGGAGGACTCATCGGTGGCGGGAACCTCTGGCGGGACGACGGTGCTCGACTCCGCGACCCGTGAACTCACCCGCGCGGTCCTGCTGTTCAGCCTCGACGGCCGCGCCCGCCCGCACAGCACCGCGTCCGACGCGCTCGTCGACCGGCTGGACTTCGGCCGTTTCGAACCCCATCTGAGGTCCAGCGAAGCGGTCCTGCCCGTGCCGGTCCTCAGCGAGCGCCTGGGCCCCGACGAGCTGCGCCCCGCGCACGGCGACCACGCCCTCGCCCTCGCCGCCGCCGAACTCCTGGTCCTGGCCACCCCGCGCGGCGATGTGACCCTCGTCGTCGACTGCGGCTTCGCCGCGGACACCGCGTCCGACGCCCTCGCCGCCTGGCTGGCGGACACCTGCTTCGACCGCCGGCGCATCCTGCTCGGTGACCGGCCGCTGCTCGACGTGGTCAACGAACGGCTCGCCCTGCCGACCCCCCTCACCTACGGCCAGAACGTCCACCAGCTGGTCTTCCCCGGCGGGCGGTTGCGGCATGACCTGCTGAGCGCGGACCTCGCCGACGCCACCCGCAGGCCCGATCTGCTGAACGAGATCGTCTACCGCGGCCGGCTGCCCGCGCACCGCCCGTCCGACGCCGAGGACACCCTGCCGCCCAACCTCAGGAACCACGGCGTCACCCTCTCCGCGCACGGCCGCGGCGTCTCCGTCCAGGCCGGCTGGGCACCGCACGTCGAGAACGGCCTGATCCTGGTCGCCGTCGGCATGGTCTCCGCCCTCGCCGTGCTCCAGCGCACCCGGCTCGCCGCCTTCGAGACCATGCGCGCCAACGAGCTGGCCCCCATGACCGACTCGCCGTACGAGGTCCGCTCCCTCATCTCCCGGCTGTCGGCCGGAGTGAACGAGCTCCAGCTGGACCTGGCCTTCGGCGTCGAGGCGTACGTGGACAGCCTGCTGATCCCGGAGATGCTGATGGAGGCCTTCCAGACCTCCCTGCGCGACACCCTGGGCATCCGCGACAGCCTGGAGAACTCCGCGCGCATGGTCGAACGGCTCACCTCCGTCATCGGTGCCCGCTCCGCCGCCCTCGACGCCGAACTCGCCGAGCGCGACGACCGCCGGGACCGCACCGTCTCCGCGCTCGTCGCCGCGGCCACCCTGATCGCGCTGCCGCCGACCCTGCTGCTGACGTACTTCGGGGTCAACGGCACCAACGTCCACTCCGACCGCTCCATCTTCGACCTCGGCACGTACGGCACCGCGTACGCGCTGGCCTGGCTGCCCTTCGTGGTCCTCGCCGTGATCGGATACGTGCTGCTCCGGAGGGTCAGCAGACGCTCCGGAGCCCTCCTGTCCCCGCCCGACGGCCGGCCCGCCACGGTGCCCGCGCCCCGATCCCCGTCCGGGAGCTGACATGTCGCGACGACCCGCCGTGTCCGCGCACCGGGGCGGATCCGAACGCGCCGAGGCCGCCACCCGGGAGGCGTACGAGGACGCGGTCCGCTCCGGCGCCGAGTACGTGGAGTTCGACATCCGGCGTACCGCGGACAAGGTCCTCGTCGTCTACCACGACCCCCGGGTCGGTCCCGGCGGCCCGCCGCTGTCGACGATCACGCACGCCGAACTGTGCGAACGGGCCGGATACGCCGTACCGGTCATGGAGGACATCATGTCCCTGATCGCCGGGAAACTGGCCGGGCACCTGGACCTCAAGGAAGTCGGGTACGAGCGCACGGTGATCGACCGCGCGATCGCCCTGCTCGGCGCCGACGGCTTCGTCGCCACCACCCTGGAGGATCGTTCCGTCGCCGCCGTCGCGCGTGCCTTCCCCCAGGTGCGCACGGCCCTGTCGCTGGGCCGCGACCGCAGGGACATCGCTCCGGCCCGCCTGGCCGCCACCCGGTTGAGCGAGCTGCTGCCCATGCGGCGGGTCCGGGCCTGCGGAGCCGGCGGGGTCGCCGTGCACCACCGGCTGGCGCGCGCGGGTGTGCTGCGCGAGGCGGCCCGGCACGGCCTGTTCAGCATGGTGTGGACGATCAACGAGGACCTGCCGATGCGGACCTTCCTGGCCGACCCGCGGGTCGACGTCCTGGTCACCGACCGCCCTCGGCGCGCCCTCGCCCTGCGCGGCGGACGGCACGACGAGCGCCCGGCGGGGTACCCGTCCTCCTGAGCCGGGGTACCCGTTCCTTGACAGGAGCCACCCATTGACAAGAGCGCACTCAAGTTTTCTGCTGGAGTGCACAGGCTCCCTGGCACGGTGGAAGGGAACAGCGATGGGACGTGCGGTCGGAATCGATCTCGGGACCACGAACTCGGTGGTGGCGGTGCTGGAAGGCGGCGAGCCCACGGTCGTCGCCAACGCGGAGGGCGGCAGGACCACACCGTCGGTGGTGGCCTTCGCCAAGAACGGCGAGGTGCTCGTCGGAGAGGTCGCCAAGCGGCAGGCCGTGACGAACGTGGAGCGCACCGCCCGCTCGGTCAAGCGGTACATGGGCGACTCGAACTGGCGTTTCCCCCAGGAGGGCTCCATCGACGGCACCCGCTACCGGGCGCAGGAGCTGTCCGCGCGGGTGCTGCAGAAGCTGAAGCGGGACGCCGAGTCCTACCTCGGCGAGGACGTCACCGACGCCGTGATCACCGTGCCCGCGTACTTCGACGACAGCCAGCGGCAGGCCACCAAGGAGGCCGGGGAGGTCGCCGGCCTGAAGGTCCTCAGGATCATCAACGAGCCGACCGCCGCCGCCCTCGCCTACGGCCTCGACCGGGGCGAGGAGCAGACGGTCCTGGTCTTCGACCTCGGCGGCGGCACCTTCGACGTGTCGTTGCTGGAGATCGGCGACGGGGTCATCGAGGTCAAGGCCACCAATGGCGACACACACCTCGGCGGCGACGACTGGGACCAGCGGGTAGTCGAGTACCTCGTCAAGCGCTTCAAGGCGCAGACCGGCGTCGACCTGGGCAACGACAAGATGGCCCTGCAGCGACTGCGTGAGGGCGCCGAGAAGGCCAAGATCGAGCTGTCCAGCTCCTCCGAGACGACGATCAACCTGCCCTACGTCACCGCCTCCGCGGAGGGCCCGCTGCACCTCGACGAGAAGCTGACCCGCGCCCAGTTCCAGGAGCTCACCGCGGACCTCCTCGACCGCTGCAAGACCCCCTTCCACCAGGCGGTCAAGGACGCCGGCATCAAGCTCGCCGCGATCCACCACGTCATCCTCGTCGGCGGTTCGACCCGTATGCCCGCCGTCACCGAGCTGGTCAGGGAGCTGACCGGCAAGGACCCGCACAAGGGCGTCAACCCGGACGAGGTCGTCGCCGTGGGCGCGGCGCTCCAGGCCGGTGTCATCCGCGGCGACGTGAAGGACGTCCTGCTCCTCGACGTCACCCCGCTGTCCCTGGGCATCGAGACCAAGGGCGGCATCATGACCAAGCTCATCGAACGCAACACCACGATCCCCACCCGCCGCTCGGAGATCTTCACCACCGCCGCCGACAACCAGCCCTCGGTGGGCATCCAGGTCTATCAGGGCGAACGTGAGATCGCCGCGTACAACAAGAAGCTCGGCGTCTTCGACCTCACCGGCCTGCCGCCCGCGCCGCGTGGTGTGCCGCAGGTCGAGGTCGCCTTCGACATCGACGCGAACGGGATCATGCACGTCTCGGCGAAGGATCTCGCCACCGGCCGGGAGCAGAAGATGACCGTCACCGGCGGCTCCGCCCTGCCCAAGGACGACATCGACCGCATGATGCGGGAGGCGGAGCAGTACGCCGAGGAGGACCGGGGCCGCCGGGAGGCGGCGGAGACCCGCAACCAGGCCGAACAACTCGTGTACCAGACCGAGAAGTTCATCCGTGAGAACGAGGACAAGGTCCCGGCCGAGACCAGGGGAGAGGTTCAGGCGGCGGTCGCCGAGGTCAAGCAGCTCCTGGAGCAGAACGCCGAGACCGACGCCCTGCGCACCGGCGTCGAGAAACTCGCCTCCGTCAGCCAGCGGCTGGGCCAGGCCATGTACGCCCAGGCCCAGCAGACGCCGACGGAGAACACCGGCGACGGCCCGCACGGCTCACCGCAGGACGAGGAGGGCGTGGTCGACGCCGAGATCGTCGACGACGACAAGGACCAGGACCGCAAGGGCGGCGCAGCCTGAGCCCTGCTTCAGAAGTCCTTGAGGCGTTCCCGCAGGAGCTGCTTGGTGCGCTCCGCCGAGGCCGCCCGCGCCGACATGTGGTCCAGGACCTCCAGATGCGCGACGACCTCCTTGCGGGAGTCCAGGTAGAGGGCCCCGGTGAGGTACTCGGTGAACACCATGTCGGGCAGTTCCGGCTCGGTGAAGCGGAAGAGGGAGAACGGCGCGTACGTACCCGGGTGCGGACCCTGTGCGAACTCCGCGACCTGGAGCGTGATCCGGTCGTTCTCCGCCAGCTGGACGAGTTTGTCCAGCTGGTCGCGCATGACCTCGCCGTCGATGCTCACCGGCCGGCGCAGCACCGTCTCGTCCATGATCACCCACAGGTGCGGCGGGTTCGGGCGCTCCAGCAGCCCCTGCCGGGCCATCCGCAGCGACACATGTCGGTCGACCGTCCCCGGGTCCGCCTGCCCGATCGTCCCGGCCTCCATCACGGCGCGCGCGTAGGCCTCGGTCTGCAGCAGTCCCGGCACGAAGTGCGGCTCGTAGGAGCGGATGATCCCGGCGGCGCCCTCCAGGCTCACGTACATGCTGAACCACTCCGGCAGCACGTCGTGGAACCGCTGCCACCAGCCGGGCCGGTTGGCCTCCTCGGTCAGTGCCACGAACGCGGCCGCCTCGTCGTCGGCGACTCCGTACGTCTCCAACAGCACCTGCACGTACGGGATCTTCAGCGCGACGTCGGCCGTCTCCATCCGCCGTACGGTCGCGGGGGCCACCCGCAGCGCCCGCGCGGCCTCCTCGCGTTTGAGGCCGGCCGCCTCCCGCAGTTCCTGCAGCCGCCTGCCGAGCACCACCTGGCCCACCGTGGGAGCAGGACGCCGCTCACTCACGCCACGCCTCCCCTACGCGTCGAAGTCCGGATGCAGTGTGTCATGTTCCGCTGCCTGTCTCATCAGTCTCTCCGGGCCGGAACCGAGGCACACGCGACACGGGTGCCGTTTTGCGTCGGTGGCCCCATTACCCGCGGTATCAGCTGCCGTCCGCCTCCGCCACGTTGACCTGAGAGTCCCTCAAGGCAGCAGTGAGTGAAGGTACTTGACCGTCGACGGGTCGGCCGGGAGGAACGTCTCGATGGCCAGCTCGGAGACGGTCACGTCCATCGGGGTGTTGAAGGTGGAGATGGAGGAGACGAACGACAACGTCCGTCCCTCGTGCTCGATCCGCATGGGCAACGCGAAACAGGCACCCGGCTCGGCCGGTGGACCTGCCTCGTCGTCCTGCTCCGGCACCGGATACGCGGACACCTCGTCGTACAACGCCCGCAGCCGCTGCGAACGGCGCAGGGCGATCTGCCGCCCCATCTGCGCCAGCAGATGCCCGCGCCACTCACGGAGGTTGCGGATACGGGGTGCCAGGCCCTCCGGGTGGAGCGTCAGCCGCATCGCGTTCAGCGGCGGGACGAGCAGGGACTCCGGCACGCCCTCCAGCAGCATCAGGATGCCCCGGTTGGCCGCGACGACGTCGTACAGCGCGTCGACCACGAGCGCCGGGTAGGGCTCGTAGCCCTGGATGAGGCGCTCCATGCCCTCGCGCAGGGCCTCCAGCGCCGGGTCGGTCAGCGGGGTCTCGGGGTAGCGGGGCGCGTACCCGGCAGCCAGCAGCAGCGCGTTGCGCTCCCGGACGGGCACCTCCAGGTGCTCGGCCAGCCTGAGCACCATCTCCTCGCTCGGCCGTGAACGGCCCGTCTCGATGAAGCTGACGTGCCGGGCCGAGGAGTCCGCCCGCAGCGCCAACTCCAGCTGGCTGACCCGCCGTTCCTCCCGCCAGGCCCGCAGCAACGGGCCGACGCCCGGGTCGGCGGGGGCGGTGGGGGGAGCGGCGTCACCGGACGCGATGATCGTCATACGGACGACCGTAGCCGAGGAACGCCCGCCAGGAGCGGAGTCGCCTAGCCGGGGGACGGGCGCTCGACGGTCGACCTCGGGGAATGCGGCGCACCGGCGTGCACGACCGCCCGCCGGGAGGGGCGATCGGGGACGCCCTCGGCGACCCGATCCCTCGGAGACCCGTCTGACCAGGGCCGAAGCGGCCCAGCTGTGGCAGGCTGGACAAGCATCCGCAATTCAGGAAGGAGCGAGGTCATGCCCGTGGAACCGCTGTCGCAGAAGGAGATCGAGGACCGGCTCGCGGAACTGCCCGGCTGGTCGGTCGACGGCGACCGCCTCTCCCGGTCCTACCGGCTCGGCACGCACTTCGCCGCGACCGCGATGGTCGTCCACATCGCCCAGGTCCAGGAGGAGCTCGACCACCACTCCGACCTCACCCTCGGCTACAACACGGTGTCCCTCAGCGTGAACACGCACAGCGTGGGCGGCGCCGTGACCGAGCTGGACTTCGAGCTCGCCCACAAGGTGCAGGAGCTCGCCCCCGCCCACGGAGCCCAGTGACGGCGGTGCTGGACTACGACAAGGAGGCCGACGCCTACGACGTCACCCGCGGCGGCGAGCCCAGGGCCGCCGCGGCCGCAGAAGCCGTGCTCGGCCTGGTCCCCGAGGGTGCCCGGCGGCTCCTCGACGTCGCCTGCGGCACCGGGATCGTGACCCGGCGGTTCGCCGCGGCCCGCCCCGGCCTGCGGGTGACGGGCGTGGACCTGACCTACGGCATGGCCCGGACGGCCGCCGAACGTCTCCCCGGGGCGATCGTCCTGGCGGACAGCAGACGGCTGCCGTTCCCCGACGGCGCGTTCGACGCCGTCACCAGTGTCTGGCTGCTGAATCTGCTGGACGGTCCGGGCGATGTCCGCGAGGTCGTCGCCGAGTGTGCCCGCGTGCTGCGGCCGGGTGGCGCGTACGTCACCACCGTCGACAAGGCCGCCGCACACGACGTGGGCAGCGACATCGACGCGGTCCTCGCGCCGCGCCCGCGCCGGCCGGCCCAGGACGCCACCGAAGCCGTCACGTCGTACGCGGTCGCCTGCGGACTGGATCCGGTCGGCCGGGCCCGTTTCCCCGGCGTCGGTCAGGGGCGCAGCCCCCGCAGTACGGCCGCGGACCTGCGGCGCGGCTGGTTCACCCGGGTCCCGCCCGACGACCCGCTGGCCGAACGGTTCGCCGCGCGACTGGCGGCCCTCCCCGACCAGGACCGACGGCGCGCCGATCCGGTGTTCAGCGTGCTCGGGTTCCGCAAACCCGAGCGAAGTCCATGAACCGGTCGGTCACCCAGCCTCCCCGTCGTCCACCGACCAGGCCTGCCTCCGGCCGCACCGAGCAGGACGGCTTGGCGGTCGTCACCGTTCCTATCGAGCCCGTCGACCAACACCGCGCGCAGTTGGCTGGAAGACACGGCAACCCGGGCGAGCACGGCGGCGACTGACAGGGACCGGAATGCGTCCGTCCCCCCAGTTCAGGAGGCCCGTCCCGTGCAGCACCCGCACCCCCAGCCGCCCCCGCTCCCCGCCCCGCGCTCGCGCGCGCACCGCAGACGCCGCGTGCTCCTCGGCGCGATGACCGCAGCCGCGGCCCTGGTCGGCGCCGGACTCACCACACTCACCACCCCCGACACCTCCCCCACGCTCGAACTGACTCGCGCGGCAGGGTCCCCCGTGGCGGCCACCGCCCGGCAGGTCGAGAAGCTCGACCGCGGCGTGGTCAGCGTGCACACCGACAGCGGAAACCTGGTCAGCTGGCGCTGGCTCGGCACTGACCCCGGCGACGTCTCCTTCAACGTCTACCGGGCCGGTACGAAGGTCAACTCCACGCCGGTCACGGGCTCGACGAACTACTTCCACTCCGGCGCCCCCGCCCAGGCCGACTACACGGTCCGCGCGATCGTCGGGGGCGTGGAGCAGGCCGACTCCGTGCACGCGGTCCAACTCCGCACCGGCTACAAGGACGTTCCGATCTCCCCGCCGGCCGGCGGCACCACCCCCGACGGCGTCGCCTACACCTACGCGGCCAACGACGCCTCCGTCGCCGACCTCGACGGCGACGGCGCCCTCGACTTCGTCCTCAAGTGGCAGCCCACCAACGCCAAGGACAACTCGCAGTCCGGCTACACCGGCAACACCATCGTCGACGGCGTCAAACTCGACGGCACCCGCCTGTGGCGCGTCGACCTCGGCCGCAACATCCGCTCCGGCGCGCACTACACACAGTTCCAGGCGTACGACTACGACGGCGACGGCAAGGCCGAGGTCGCCATGAAGACCGCGGACGGCACGGTCGACGGCACCGGCACGGTCATCGGCAGCTCCTCGGCCGACCACCGCAACTCCAGCGGCTATGTGCTCTCCGGCCCCGAGTACCTGACCATGTTCAACGGGCAGACCGGCAAGGCGATGCAGAGCGTCGACTACGTCCCGGCCCGCGGCACGGTCTCCTCCTGGGGCGACTCGTACGGCAACCGGGTGGACCGTTTCCTCGCCGGCACCGCCTACCTGGACGGCGCCCGTCCCTCCCTGATCATGGCCCGCGGCTACTACACCCGGACGGTCGTCGCCGCCTGGGACTGGCGGGGCGGCACCTTCACCCGCCGTTGGACCTTCGACACCAACTCCTCCACCAACAGCGGCAAGGGCTACGACGGCCAGGGCTCACACAGCCTCTCCGTCGGGGACGTCGACGGCGACGGCAAGGACGAGATCGTCTACGGCGCGATGGCGGTCGACGACAACGGAAACGGCCTGTGGACGACCAGGACCGGGCACGGCGACGCCCAGCACCTCGGCGACCTCGACCCGTCGCACCCCGGCCTGGAGTACTTCAAGGTCTCGGAGTCCACCAGCCAGCCCGCCGAGCTGTACATCGACCCGGCGAACGGCACGGTCGACTGGAAGCTGGCCGCCTGCTGCGACAACGGCCGCGGCGTCGCCGCTGACATCTGGGCGGGCAACGACGGAGCCGAGGTCTGGTCGGCCTCCGACACCTCCATCCGCGACGAGTCGGGCGCGACGAAGGGCCGCGAACCGTCCTCGGCCAACTTCCTCTCCTGGTGGGACGGCGATCCCGTCCGCGAACTCCTCGACAACACCCATATCGACAAGTACGGCCCCTCGGGCGACACCCGGCTGCTGACCGGGTCCGACGTCCACTCCAACAACAGCACCAAGGCGACGCCTTCCCTGTCCGGTGACATCCTCGGCGACTGGCGCGAGGAAGTCGTCTGGCCCACGTCGAACAACACGGCCCTGCGGGTGTACTCCACGCCCATCGAGACCGGCACAAAGATCACGACCCTGCTGCACGACACGATGTACCGCACGGCACTCGCCTGGCAAAATACGGCTTACAACCAGCCCCCGCACCCGAGCTTCTTCCTCGGCAACGGCATGGCGACCGCGCCCCGGCCGACGGTCTACACCCCGTGACGCCGGCCACGCCCCTGAGCCGCTGACATCAACCGGATCCCGCGCCCTCCCACCGCCCCCACCGCGGGCACGGGGCGCGGGACCCACTCGTCATGAACACGTTTTCGTTACGAGATGTCCATATGCGCGTCTTCTCGGGGATGATTCACACTGCAAACAGCACCATCCCTGGGGGAGCCATGAGTCAGAACATCACGCCGCCGCCGATGCCGGGCTTCCCGCCCCCGCCGCAGCCGCCGCACCAGAAGAAGGGTCCCGCCAACGCGATCGTGCTCGGATCCGCGGCGGCCGTGATCGTCGCCATCGTCGCCACCGGCGTCGCGGTCGGGGCCAACGTCGCCGACGAGGCGAAACCCGCGCCCACGGTCACCGTCACCAAGACCGTGTCCCCCGAGGAGGCCGCCGCCGCGGCCGAGGACGCGTCCGAGGACCCGGCCCCCGAGGAAACCGACGACGACGGCGTCTACGCCCTGGACGACACCGTCACCTACGAAAGCGACGTGGACGTCAGCCTCTCGAAGTTCTCGCGGTCGGTCTCGGGCGAGTACGCGTCACCGGAGAACACCCCGTACGTGAAGTTCACCGTGAAGGTCGTCAACGGCGGGGACAAGACGCTCGACGCCACCATGCTGACGGTCAACTGCTCCTACGGAAAGGACGGGAGCAGCAGCGAGTCCATCTTCGACAGTGAGAACGGCCTCGACGGCGGACCCGACACGAAGGTGCTGGCCGGCCGGTCCCTCAACGTGCCGTGGGGTTGCGAACTCCCCAAGGGCGAGAAGCTGTTGCAGGTCGAGGTCGCTCCCGACTTCGACTCCGAGACGGCGATCTTCACCGGCAGTGTGAAGTAGGGCCACAGGTCAGGCCCGAGTTGCCGCGCGCCCCCGTCCGGTCCCGTGCCCGGACGGGGGCCCACGGCGTCAGTTCACCGCGCAGTTCTGGTCGCCCAGCTTGAACGCGGTCGGTTTCGGGTTGGTCCCCGACCAGCTTCCGGTGAAGCCGAAGCCCACCGAGGAGCCGGCCGCCACGGTCCCGTTCCAGCCGACGTTTCTCGCCGTCACCGCCGTACCGGACTGCGCGGTCTCGGCGTTCCACGCCTGGGTGACCTTCTGACCGGCCGCGAAGGCCCAGCCCAGTGACCAGCCGTTCCAGGCACCCGAACCGGTGTTGGTGAGCCGCACGTCCGCCTGGAAGCCGCCGGACCACTGGTTGGTGACCTTGTACGCCACCGAGCAGGCACCGGTGGGAGTGGGATCCGGGCCCGGCCCGGGATCCGTTCCGCCGCCGCTGTCCGAGCTGTCGCCGTAGATCACCCCGCGGCCGTTCGTCGACACGTACACCCGGCCGTACACCTGTGGGTCACCGGTGATCGCCCCACCCGTCCAACCCCACTGGTGGGCGTCGTCGTTGATGCGGGTCCAGGTCGCGCCCTTGTCGGTGGAACGGAAGATGCCGCGGACCCCGCCGATCTTCGCGCTGGTGTACAGCGTCTGGTACGACGCTCCCGTGGCCGCCTTGCCGAAGCCGATGGTGTCGGCCTGCTCGACGCCGGAGAGCTTGGTGAAGGAGGCCCCGCCGTCGGTGGAGTGCCACAGCCCGTACGCGCCGTCACTCGCCCCGCCGGCCAGCCACACATCGCCCTTCGTGCCGGGCAGCGCCTTGAAGCGCACGCTGTCCCCGCCGGGCAGACCGGTCGCCGAGGACGCCGTGAAGGTGGCGCCGCCGTCCGTACTGACGTAGAACTTCCCGGACTTGAAGCCGTAGAACGTCTTCGGGTCAGCCCGGTCGGACTCGACGATCGCGCCCGCCGGGATACCGCTGGATGCCGCCCACGAGGTGCCGAAGCCGGCCGCGTACCGCACGCCGGTGCCCTCCGGGCTCCACACGAACCGGCTGCCGTCGGCCGCCGCGGCCACCGTGCCGCCACCGCTGACGCCCGAAGGGTCGGTCCCCGCGAACCAGTTGGCACCGTTGTCCGTCGAGAAGGCGATGTGCGGGCCGGAGTCGAGGTTGCCGACCCGCACCACCGTGTTCGGGGTGGTCTCGGCGAAGTCCAGGCTGGTCGTGGTGGTGAAGTTCGGCGAGGTGAACATCATCGACGGGACCTTGGTGAGGTCCGTGTGGCGGAAGCCGCCGACGTCACCGAGCGCGCTGAGCAGCGGGGCGCCCGACGGGGGAGAGGCGAGGTCGTTGACCGCCGTCTCCTCCAGCCCCCGCACCATCGGTGTGACGGTGAACTTGCCGCCGCCGTCCCAGTTGGTGAGATTCTCGGTGCCGTACACCGTCGCACCCGTCCCGTACATCATCCGGTTCGAGTTGAACGGGTCGATCTCCAACGACTCCGTCATCCAGCCGAGTTTGGGCGCCTGCTCGGGCGGTGAGGGGTTCGCGCCCCAGGTCAGCCAGGGCGACGAGGAGACGTCGATCGTGTAGCGGTTCTCGCGGTTCCCGGACGACGCGTAGTCCCAGGCCTTCGTCCAGGTCGCGCCGCTGTCCGTGGAGCGGAAGATCTGGGTGTCCGGCCACCAGGAACTGTACGCGGTGGCCATCACGGTGCCGGGTTTTTGCCGGTCCACGGTCAGTCCGCTGAAGCCGTAGTAGGTGTCGGCCTCGGCGACCGGGCTGATGTTCGTCCAGGTGCCGGTGGCGGTCGCGTACCGCCACAGCTGCCCCTTGCCCCCGTCGTACGGACCGCCCTTGTCGCTGTAGGAGAGGTACAGATAGCCGTTCTTCGCGTCCAGCACGCCCTTGTGCGCGAGGTATCCCGTCGGCTGCCCCGCGAGCCGCGTCCAGGTCGCGCCCGCGTCCGTGGACCGGTACACCGCGTTGTCCTTGTCCGCGACCCCCACGTAGACGGTCTTCGTCGCGGTGCCCGCGGTGCCCGTCGACTCGTCGAAGGTGACCCACACGATGCCCTGGTTGTCGCTGGCGTAGCCGCTCGTGTCGGTCGGATCCTGCTGGTAGTCGCCGACATTGGGGAAGTTCGTCACCTGCGACCAGGTGACACCTGAGTCCGTCGACCGCCACAGGCCCTTGCCGCTCGGCGCCCCCAGGTACAGCACGCTGTCGCGGTTCGGGTCGATCGCGAGACGCTCGCCCATGCCCCGGCCGGGCATGTTGCCGCCCAGCTTGAACGGCAGGTTCGTCCGCTGCCAGCTCGCGCCCCGGTCCGACGAGCGCATGACCGCCCCGTTGCCCGGGTCCCAGCTGTTGGTGTACGTGCCGACCGCCGCGTACACCTTGTTCGGGTCGACGGAGTCGGAGGCCAGGCTCACCACGCCCGTGTGCCCCCAGTTGTCCCAGCCCACCGAGTCCAGCAGCGGTGTCCAGGTCTTCGTCGACTCCTGCCAGCGGTAGGCGCCGCCGATGTCGGTCCGGGCGTACGCCAGGTTCTTCTCGGCGCGGTTGAAGATGATGCCGGGGACGAAGCCGCCACCGTCGACGCGGGCGTTCTTCCAGGTGTACGTGTCGGCGGCGATCGCCGCCCGCTCGGGGCCGGCGGCCAGCGCGGGCGGCGTGCCAGCGAGCAGACCGGCCGCCAGCGCCAGCACGGCCGTGAGGATGCGGGTTCTTCGCACGGTGGGGGACCTTCCTTCCGGGAGGGCCGTTCAGGAGGAAAGCATGCGAGGACCGGGCGACCCCCAGTGCGGGAGAAGGCCGCCCGGCCGACCGGCCCCGTCGTCAGGTGACGAGACCACGTACGCGAAACTTCCAAGCGGTTCCGCAGAAGAAGCGGTGCCTACAGCGCCCCGTTAGGGGCGCGGGGAACTGCGCGACCAGCCACGACGGACCCGCAGTCGAAGAACCGCCCTCTGAGCAGAGCGCATGGCGGGGACTATTCGAGAAGCTCCGCGTACGAGCCCATGGCCAGGGCGATGTCCGCCTGGGCCCAGAACCGGTGGTACGTGAAGGAGGGCGCCGCTCCGCCCGCCAGGTAGGCCTCGATCTTCGACCAGGCCGGGTCGTCCTCGTAGAAGGAACGGATGGACTCGAAGGTGGACGAGGAATTGATCGCGTCGCCGTTCGGCATCGTCCCGGTCCAGCCGGACGGGATGAACACGCCGTCGTCGAAGCGGTTGTAGTCGGCGCGGGTCTCCGGGACGGCGATGCCCAGGCTGTCCTGGTGGTTCTTCCACATGCCGTCGAGGAGCGCCTTGGCGGTCGTCGCGGCCTGGGTGTCACCGGAGCGGTCCGCGTAGTACGTCAGGGTCTTGGCGTACGCGGCGGCCACGCCGACGTCGTCGGTGTAGTCGGCGACGGTGACGTGCAGGCCGCTGTTGGCGCCCGGGCTGGTGGCGTTCCAGGTGTCGGGCTGGCCCGACCACTGGAGCGTCGACGGGATCAGATAGGTGCCGTCCGGGTTGACGGTGGTCTTGGACAGCGCCCACGTGACCCACTTGTCGAGGACCGCCTTCGCGGAAGCGTTCCCCGTCTGCTGGTAGTACTCCGCCACCCGTTCCATCGACCACGCCTGGAAGCCGAACCACTGGTTGGACGGCGGGTCGTGGTACACCGGCTGCTGGTCGTAGTACATGCCGTAGAACGTCGACTTGCCGGCCGGCGGGGTCGCGTACCGGCCCGCCCAGCTGTTGGTCGCGCCGCCCGCGATGGCGCCCTCGTTCGACTGCAGCCAGCGGTAGAACTCCAGCTGCCGGTCGAGCGACTTGGCCCAGTCCGCCGCTCCCGTCGCCGACTTGGGCTTCAGGTCGGCGTAGGAGCTCAGCGCGTAGGCGGCCAGCGGATTCTGGTAGCCGCCGTGCGCGTGGCTGGAACCGATGCGCCAGGCCCAGCCCGCCGAGGTGTCGGTGGCGCCGCCCCACGCGTAGTACCAGGACATCAGGTACATCGAGGCGTCCTTGCCGGTACCGGCCGGGCAGGTCGACGGTCCGACACAGTTGCCGACCTTCTTGAAGTACTTGTCGTACATCGAGTAGCGCAGGTAGTCGCCCATCTTCGCGGCCTTGCCGACGGTCGCCGAGACGGCACTGCCCTTGCCCTGCTGCTTGGCCCAGACGTCCGCCCAGTACGCGGCCTGCACCGCGCGCGCGTCGGCGTCCGGGGCGTTGGTGAACTTCCACTGCTTGGCGTAGGAGGCGTCACCGGTGAACAGGTCCAGGTAGCCGTTCCTGCCGCCGTACTTGAAGGCGTCACAGGTCGGCTGCGGCACGGTCTCCCACACCGACTCCTGCGCACCGCGCTGGAAGGTGTTGATGTACGACGGTCCGGTGTCCGTGGGACCCGCCTCGCACTTGCCGGGCGAGTTGCCGTAGCCGTACACGTTGTCGACGTCCTGCAGCCAGTGCATGCCGTAGACGTCGTCGGTGCCGTAGGCGCTCTTCAGCTCACCGGCGATCGGGTCCGAACCGACCGAGACCGACGTGTCGAGCTTCGCCGGGTACTCGTTCGGGGTGTCCAGCTCGGGCGCGTAGGTGGCCGGCTTCGAGACGTTGTAGAAGGAGTTCGTCGGCTGGTCGGCGTGGGTGGGGATCATGTACTTCTCCATGATCTCCCAGGCGCCGTTGAACTTCGTCCAGTCGCCGGTGACCTTGCCGTACATGGCCTGCAGCCACAGGAGGTAGCTGTACGCCTCCGAGGTCGTCTCGTGGCCGTTGTCGGGCGCCTCGACGATCAGCGTCTCGACCGAGTGGTAGGGGATGCCCTCGGGGGAGAAGTAGCCGTTGGCCGGGTTGGTGATCTTGCCGTACAGCTCCAGGAACCGGGCGTCGTACGTCTTGGCCGCCGCGATCTGGGTGACCGTCACCGAGGCCTTGCCGTGACCGGTGGCCGTCGACTCGAACGTCGCCGCGCCGGTCCCGGAGGAGTCCGCTGTGATCGTCACCTTCTGCGCGGTGCTCCAGTTCGACGGCGTGAAGGTGAGCGACGCCCCGCCGGTCACCGTGAGGCCCGAGTTGCCGGTGGTGCGTGCGGTGGTCACGGTCACGTTGGCGGACGGCTGCGTGGACAGCTTCACGTCGTACGTGGCCGTCTTGCCCTGCTGGACGGCCAGTTGGTTGGTCGAGGCCACCACGGCGGGACCCGAGGCGACCGTGATGCCGACCGGCGTGGACTCCGCGGACGCGCCCAGGCTGTCGTACGCCTTCGCCAGCAACGAATGACTGCCCACGGTCAAGCCAGAAGCGGAGAACGAGTAGGGCGCGCTCGTGTCGGTGCCCAGCAGCGTGGTGTTGTCGTAGAACTCGACCTTGCTGATCGTCGCGCCGTCCGCGGCGGCGGCGGTCGCCGCGAGCGGGACAGCGCCGCCCTGGGTGTAGACCGCGCCCGCGGTGGGGCTGGTGAGCACGGTGATCGGCGGCTGGTGGGCACCCGTGCAACTGGTGCCGTTGACCGCGAAGTTCGTCGGCGCGGCGTTGGTGCCGCTGTACGTGAACTGCGCGCCGGTCGACACCGCCGCACCGGCCGCGATCCTGGCGTTGTAGGTGGCGTTCTTCGCCGTGATGGTCTGGCCGGACTGGGACCAGGTGCCGTTCCAGCCGTTCGTCAGCTTCTGGTTACCGGTGTAACCGTAGGTGAGGGTCCAGCCGTCGATGGCGTCCGTGCCGCGGTTGGTGATCGTCAGTTCCGCGGTGAAACCGGCACCCCAGTCGTTGGTCTTGTAGTCGACGCTGCACTGAAGTGGCGCCGCCTGAGCAGGAGTTGAACCCGCACTCAGCATCGTGAACGGAAGCGCGAGGGCCGCCACGACAGCGGTCCACATACGCCGAGCGGCCCGGCGTCTTTGCGTGGGGGGCATGTGCTGGTTCCTCCTTGCGGCTCGGAGAAGTCAAGGCTTGAACCAGTGGGAGCGCTCCCATAGTGGGGACGGGTGTGGTAAGGGTCAAGGTGCTTGAAGAGTCGAAAAGATTCGACGCGGGGTGTTGAAGGAAAGTCAGTGACCCCTCTGTTCTTTGCCGTCACTTGGCGCTACCTTCCTTGACACCAGTGGGAGCGGTTCCATCAGTCGACGCGTTGGTCACGACGCGCCTGATCTGCAAGGAGTCGCTCATGCGACACCCCCCTCCTTCAGTAGTTTTAGCCGTCACCGCCGCGGTCGCCCTTCTCGGGTCCGTGACGGTGCCGGCGGTCACGGCGTCCGCGGCCGTCCCTGCCTGCACGGTGGAGTACTCCGTCACCAGCCAGTGGGACACCGGCTTCCAGGGTGCCGTGAGGATCACCAACAACACGGCTGCACTGAGCGGCTGGAACCTCACCTTCGACCTCGCGGGCGGCCAGAAGGTCAGCCAGGGCTGGAACGCCAAGTGGTCCCAGTCCGGCACGACCGTCACCGCCGCCAACGAGAGCTACAACGGACAGCTCGGCAGCGGCGCGAGCGTCAGTGCCGGGTTCATCGCGTCCCGGTCGGGCGGCGGCACCGTACCGACGACCTTCACACTCAACGGCACCCTCTGCAACACCGACTCCGACCCGACGGACCCGACGGACCCGACCGACCCGACGGATCCGACCGATCCGCCGGCCCCCGGTGACGGCACGGCACCTGTCCTGCGGGTCCTGGGCAACAAGCTGGTGGACAGCGCGGGCAGGACCCGCCGCATGCTCGGTGTGAACCGCTCGGGCGGCGAGTTCATGTGCGTGCAGGGCCGTGGCATCTGGGACGGCCCGGTCGACGACGCCTCGGTCAAGGCGATCGCCGACTGGAAGGCCAACACCGTCCGCATCCCGCTCAACGAGGAGTGCTGGCTGGGCCTGTCCAACATCCCAGCGCAGTACGCCGGCGCCAACTACGTCAACGCGGTCAAGGACCTGGTGGCGAAGGTCAGGGCGCACGGCCTGACACCCATGCTCGAACTGCACTGGACCTACGGCCAGTACACCGGCAACTCGTCCGGCTGCTCCGACGTGCACGCCAGCTGCCAGAAGCCGATGCCCGACATGCAGTACACGCCGTCCTTCTGGACGTCGGTGGCGAACACCTTCAAGGGCGATCCGACCGTGGTGTTCGACCTGTTCAACGAGCCCTACCCGGACCGTGCGACCGCCACGACCACCCAGGCATGGCAGTGCTGGCGGGACGGCGGCACCTGCCCCGGCATCGGGTACCAGGTGGCCGGCATGCAGGATCTGGTCGACGCGATCCGGGGCACCGGCGCGAAGAACCTGATCCTGGCCGGCGGACTGGCCTACTCCAACGACCTGAGCCAGTGGCTCACGTACCGGCCCACAGACCCGGCGGGCAATCTCGCCGCCGCCTGGCACGTCTACAACTTCAACACCTGCTCGAACGAGAGCTGCTGGAACTCCACACTCGCCCCGGTCGCCGCCCAAGTGCCGCTCGTGGCCGGGGAGATCGGCGAGAACACCTGCTCACACGGTTTCGTCGACCAGGTCATGAAGTGGTTCGACGACCGCGGACTGTCCTACCTGGGCTGGACCTGGAACACCTGGAACTGCGCCACCGGTCCGTCCCTGATCTCCAGTTACGACGGCACCCCCACCGCGTACGGAATCGGGCTGCGTGATCACCTGCGCGCCCTGAACGGCTGACACCCGCAACCGAGAGGGAACCCGCACTCATGAGTCGTACCAGAACCGCGTTGCTTTCCGCCCTGGCGCTGGTCGCCGGGGCCTCCGGGACGGCGTTCGCCGTCGCCGGGGACGCAGCTGTCGCCGCAGTCCCCTGCACCGTCGACTACAAGGTGCAGAACCAGTGGGACACCGGCTTCACCGCCAACGTCACCGTCACCAACAACAGTACCGCCAAGTCGAGTTGGGCGGTGAAGTGGGCGTACGCCGGTAACCAGAAGGTCACCAGTGGCTGGAACGCCAAGGTCAGCCAGAGCGGCTCCACCGTCACCGCGGCCAACGAGAGCTACAACGGCTCGCTGGCCACCGGCGGCTCGGTCAGTTTCGGCTTCCAGGGCACCTACAGCGGCACCAACGCGATCCCGGCCGCCTTCACCCTCGACGGCGTGACCTGCAACGTCGACGGCGGCGGCCCCACCGACCCCACTGATCCCACGGACCCGACGGACCCCGGTGGCGGCACCCGGGTCGACAACCCCTACAGCGGCGCCAAGGTGTACGTGAACCCGGAGTGGTCCGCGAAGGCCGCGGCCGAGCCCGGCGGCAGCCGTATCTCCAACCAGCCGACCGGCGTCTGGCTGGACCGCATCGCAGCGATCAACGGTGTCAACGGCGGGATGGGCCTGCGCGCCCACCTCGACGAGGCACTGAAGCAGAAGGGCTCCGGCCAGCTCGTCGTCCAGCTGGTGATCTACAACCTGCCCGGACGGGACTGCGCGGCCCTCGCCTCCAACGGCGAGCTCGGACCGACGGAGATCGACAAGTACAAGACGCAGTACATCGACCCGATCAAGACGATCCTCGCCGACGCGAAGTACGCCTCCCTGCGGATCGTCACCACCATCGAGATCGACTCGCTGCCCAACCTCGTCACCAACACCGGCAGCCGGCCCACCGCCACCCCGCAGTGCGACGTGATGAAGGCCAACGGCAACTACCAGAAGGGCGTCGGCTACGCCCTGAACAAGCTGGGTGACGTGCCCAACGTCTACAACTACATCGACGCCGGACACCACGGCTGGATCGGCTGGGACGACAACTTCGCGGCCAGCGCCACCGTGATGAAGGAGGCGGCCACCTCGGAGGGCGCCACCGTCAACGACGTGCACGGCTTCATCACCAACACGGCCAACTACAGCGCCCTGAAGGAGAACAACTTCTCCATCAACGACAACGCGGGCGGCAAGTCGGTCCGCGAGTCGAAGTGGGTGGACTGGAACCGGTACACGGACGAGCTGTCGTTCGCCCAGGCCTTCCGCAACCAGTTGGTCACCACCGGCTTCAACTCCGGCATCGGCATGCTGATCGACACCTCCCGCAACGGCTGGGGCGGCACCGCACGGCCCACCGGCCCCGGTGCGACGACGGACGTCGACACCTACGTCAACGGCGGCCGCTACGACCGCCGTATCCACATCGGCAACTGGTGCAACCAGTCCGGTGCCGGTCTCGGCGAACGCCCGAAGGCCGGCCCGGCCGCCGGGATCGACGCGTACGTCTGGATGAAGCCCCCGGGTGAGTCCGACGGCTCCAGCAGCGCGATCCCGAACGACGAGGGCAAGGGCTTCGACCGGATGTGCGACCCGACCTACACGGGCAACCCGCGCAACGGCAACAACATGTCCGGCGCCCTGCCGAACGCCCCGGTCTCCGGGCACTGGTTCTCGGCCCAGTTCCAGGAGCTGATGAAGAACGCCTACCCGGCGCTGTAGCGGCCTGGGCGATGCGCCGGGGGCGGGCCCTCGCGGGCCGGACCCCGGCACATCGGGTGCGTGGCTGTCCTTGGTCCCCGTCCGGCCGCAGGTGGTGCGGCCGGCCGGGGACCGTTCCTTCTCACCGTGCCTCATGCCGTTTTTCGCCGTGTCGTGTGCCGGATTTCTTGCCGGGTTTCTTGCCGGGTCGGCAACAGTGGTGGCCCGGGAGCGGTGCGTCGGCGCACGCTGGCCGTATCGCGACGAGAGGCTGACCACCATGGCGCACCCACACCACGACCTCGGGCACGACCACGACCACGACCGGTCCGGTCACGATCACGGCCACGGCGGCACCGACACTGACGTCGACTGGAACGAACATGCTCCGATGCTGGAGTCCCAGGCGGAGCTGTTCACCCCCCTGTACGAGCGGGCTCTGGCCTGGCTCGGGCACAAGCAGACCGACCCCGGGCTGATCGTCGACGCGGGCAGCGGTCCCGGCGTCATCTCCTGCCTGCTCGCGGATGCCTTCCCCGGAGCCCGGGTCGTCGCCGTGGACGCCACCGAGCCACTGCTGGAACGGGCCCGCGCCCGGGCCGCCCGGCTCGGCGTCGCCGACCGCTTCGGCACCCTCGCCGGTGAACTGCCCGGTGTCCTGGACGACTTGGAGTACCCCGCCGACCTGCTGTGGGCCAGCCACAGCCTGCACCACATCGGCGACCAGCGGGCCGCCCTCGCCGGCTTCGCCGCCAGGCTGGCTCCCGGTGGGACGCTTGCCCTGCTGGAGGGTGGCCTGTCCGCCCGCTTCCTGCCCCGTGACATCGGCATCGGTCGGCCAGGACTACAGGCGCGGCTGGACGCGCTGGAGGAGGAGTGGTTCGCGCGGATGCGCGCGGACCTGCCCGGCACCGTCGCCGAGGCCGAGGACTGGCCGGGGCTGATGGCCGCCGCGGGCCTGCGGCACACCGGCACCCGCAGCTTCCTGCTCGACCTGCCCGCCCCCACCACCGACCGGGCCCGCGCCCATGCGGCCGCCACCCTCTCCCGCCTGCGCGACGGCTTCGGCGACCACCTCGACACCACCGACCGGGCCACCCTCGACCGACTGCTCGACCCCGAGGACCCGGCGAGCGTGCACCGCCGACGGGACGTCTTCGTGCTGGCGGCGCGCACGGTGTACACGGCGGAACGTACGGGCTGAGACCGTCGGGACCCCGCCCGGCACATCCGGCGGCCACGGAATCCTCCGCCCTTGACTTGGAGAGCACTCCAACTGATGGAATTCCGGCGTCGCTTGAACACATCAAGGCAACACAGGGGGATTCATGACCGACTCTCACGACGCTCCGGTAGCACTGATCACCGGCGGTGGCAGCGGCATCGGTGCCGCGGTCGCCCGGCGGCTGCTCGACGCCGGGCACCGCGTGGCCGTCACCGGCCGCGGTGAGGCCCGGCTGCGCGGCTTCGCCGAGGAACTCGGTGATCCGGACGGCCTGTTGACGTTCGTCGGCAACGCGGCCGACTACGACGACGTGCGCTCGGCGGTCGACCGTACGCTCAAGGAGTTCGGTCGGCTCGACACCGTCGTCGCCAACGCCGGGGTCGCCACCCACGACTCCGTCGCGGAGGGTGACCCCACGGGCTGGACCGAGATGGTGCTGACCAACGTGCTCGGCCCCGCGCTGCTCATCCGCGCCTCGATCGACGCGCTGAAGGAGACCCGGGGCCGGATCGTGCTGGTCGGCAGCGTCGCCGGGTTCGTGCCCACGCCCGGCAACATCTACGGGGCGACGAAGTTCGCGGTGACCGGCCTCGCCGAGAACGCCCGCCGTGAGGTGACCGAGTTCGGGGTGGGCGTGACACTGATCGCGCCGGGCCGGGTGGAGACCCCGTTCTGGGACAGCTACGGCAGTCTGCCGCCCGGCCATCTGCTCACCGCCGACCAGATCGCCGACTCGATCGTGTGGGCCGTCGGGCAGCCCGTCGGCGTCGACGTCAACACGGTCGTCGTACGGCCGATCGGGCAGCCCAACTAACAGGTTCTGTACGTCAGTTGTCCCGCAGGAACTGCTGCGCGAGGCGGTCGCCGAGGGTGACCGCCGCGTTGTGGTTCTCGATGGGGGACACCTGGGAGTTCTTGAACAGGATGTAGGTCACCCCGGAGTCGGTTCCGCCGGACTCCGGGTCCGGGTCGATGCCGAGGGCCTTGGCGGTGGCGTAGGAGGCCTCGCCGATGATCTTCGAGGGGCCGGTGTCGCCGACGACGGCGTACTCGACCTTGTTGTTGTAGATCACGGCGACCACGCCGCCGCCCTTGATGCCGGCGCCGGAGTAGTTCCAGATGCTGCTGGAGCTGGGCACGACGACGTACGGCAGTGAATCGGCCTTCAGCGGCTTGCCGTTGGACTGGTGGAACGCCGTGTCGTCCTGGTACCAGGGGTCGGTGTCCTCGTTGCACTTCGAGGTGCGCTGGCCGTCGCAGTCGATGTCCATGTCGGCCTTCCAGAACACCGCGCCGTTCTTGCCGCACACCGGGATCGTGGCCGAAGTCTCGTCGTCGGTCCGGTACTTGCCGTTGGAGAGCTGGGAGCAGCCCGACACCTTGGCGAGCAGGTCGGCCGCGCTGACCGTGCCCTCCTGGGGGGACGCCGGTGAGGGGGCGCCGGTGGCGGTCGAGGGGAGCACTCCGGCGGTGAGCAGGGCGGCCGAGCAGGCCACGGCGAGGGTCAGTGGTCGCATACGCACTGTGGGGACCCTTCTGTTAGGAAAGTTTCCTTACCTGACGGGAACCAAGGTGCCCCTCTCGGCATGGCCGCGTCAATCCTCTGGACGGCGGTCCGTCACGACTTCCGTTCACAGGCCGGGCACGACGGCGCCCCGGCACGACAGCGCCCCGGGACCACGTCGGGCGAGTCCGTGCTGCCGGGCGTACGGCTGGCCGTGGAGGGTTACGTGAACTTCTGCATACCTGACGCGC
>NZ_JBEXRA010000019.1:0-154507 GCF_040612855.1 Streptomyces sp. NPDC006332 | reverse complement strand
GCGGCCGAAGTTGGCGGGGTCGGTGAAGCCGAGGTGGACGGCCACCGTCCGGGCGTCCCACCGGGCACTTCCCAGCAGGCGCCGGGCTTCCAGGATTCTTCCGTTTCTCGGGCGATCACACCAACACCCGAATGTATGAATGAATGGTGAACCCCTGATCCCGTCGTGGTTATGATGTGGCCCAAGAACGCCGTTAAATTAAGACAAGCTGGGATTTCCCATCCCTGTATAGCCACAGTATTGGGGCGCAATACGTGAAGGCTCTCGTGCTCTCCGGGGGAGCGGGCACCCGCCTCCGTCCGATCACCCACACCTCGGCGAAACAGCTCGTGCCGGTCGCCAACAAACCCGTTCTCTTCTACGGCCTCGAAGCGATCGCCGAAGCGGGGATCAGCGAGGTCGGCATCGTCGTCGGCGACACCGCGGACGAGATCCGTGAGGCGGTCGGCGACGGCTCCCTCTTCGGGATCAAGGTCACCTACATCCCGCAGGAAGCACCGCTGGGCCTCGCCCACGCCGTGCTCATCGCGCAGGACTTCCTGGGCGACGACGACTTCGTCATGTACCTCGGCGACAACTTCATCGTCGGCGGCATCACCGGTCTGGTGGACGAATTCCGGGCCGAGCGGCCCGAGGCGCAGATCCTGCTGACCAAGGTGCCCAACCCCACCTCCTTCGGAGTCGCGGAACTCGACGGTGACGGCCGGGTGGTCGGCCTGGAGGAGAAGCCGACGCAACCGAAGAGCGATCTGGCGCTCGTCGGCGTCTACCTGTTCACGTCGGCGATCCACGAGGCCGTCCGCTCCATCGAGCCCTCCTGGCGTGGCGAGCTGGAGATCACGCACGCCATTCAGTGGCTGATCGACACCCGGCGTGACGTCCGCTCCACCACCATCCACGGCTACTGGAAGGACACCGGCAACGTCACCGACATGCTGGAGGTCAACCGGTCCGTCCTGGAGACCGTGGAGCCGCTGAACGAGGGCACCGCGGACGAGGGCAGCGAGATCATCGGCCGGGTGCGGATCGAGGAGGGCGCCCGGGTCAGCGGCAGCCGGATCGTCGGACCCGCGATCATCGGTGCCGGCTCGGTGGTCAACGACGCGTACATCGGCCCCTTCACCTCGGTCTCGGAGGACTGCCGGATCGAGGACAGCGAGATCGAGTACTCCATCGTGCTGCGCGGTTCGTCCGTGACCGGCGTGCGCCGGGTGGAGGCCTCACTCATCGGGCGTGACGTCGAGGTCACGCCCGCTCCCCGTAACCCCAAGGCCCACCGGCTCGTGCTCGGTGATCACAGCAAGGTGCAGATTTCTTCATGACGGCCCCTTCGGTCCCTTCCACCCGCCCGACCCGGATCCTGGTGACCGGCGGTGCCGGTTTCATCGGCTCGCACTACGTCCGTACGCTGCTCGGTCCCGGGGGACCCGGTGATGTCGCGATCACCGTCCTGGACAAGCTGACGTACGCGGGCAACCCGGCCAACCTCGACGAGGTGCGCACCCACCCCGGATTCGCCTTCGTGCAGGGTGACATCTGCGACCCCGAACTGGTCGGCAAGCTGATGGCCGAGCACGACGAGGTCGTGCACTTCGCCGCCGAGTCGCACGTCGACCGCTCCATCGACGGGGGCGCGGAGTTCGTCCGCACCAACGTGGTCGGCACGCACACGCTCATCGACGCGGCGCACCGGGCCGGCATCAAGACGTTCGTGCACATCTCCACCGACGAGGTCTACGGCTCGATCGACGAGGGCTCCTGGCCCGAGACCCACCCCCTGGAGCCCAACTCGCCCTACTCCTCGGCGAAGGCCTCCAGCGACCTGATCGCGCTGTCGTACCACCGCACCCACGGCCTGGACGTCCGCGTCACCCGCTGCTCCAACAACTACGGGCACCACCACTTCCCCGAGAAGGTCATCCCGCTCTTCGTGACCAACCTCCTCGACGGCAAGAAGGTCCCGCTGTACGGCGACGGCGGCAACGTCCGCGACTGGCTGCACATCGACGACCACGTCCAGGGCATCGACCTGGTCCGCACCAAGGGCCGTGCGGGCGAGGTCTACAACATCGGCGGCGGCACCGAGCTGTCCAACAAGGAGCTCACCGGGCTGCTGCTGGCGGCGTGCGGCGCCGACTGGGAGACCAGCGTCGAGTACGTCGAGGACCGCAAGGGCCACGACCGCCGCTACTCCGTCGACTGCACCAAGATCCGCGAGGAACTCGGCTACGAGCCCCGCAAGAGCTTCGAACAGGGCCTGGCCGAGACGGTCCAGTGGTACCGCGACAACCGGGCCTGGTGGGAGCCGCTGAAGGAGCGCGCGGCGCTGAGCTGACGCTTCAACCCCCTCCACGGGCCCGGGTCCGCCCGGGCCCGTTCCGCTCAGCGGCACACCCGAGCGTCGCAGCCCACACGAGCGTCGCAGCCACACGAGCGTCGCGGCACAACAGAAGAGAAGAAGAGGCATGAACTCGACACGGGAACAGGCAAGCGCCCCGGCCGGCTGGCTGGTCACCGGGGCGGGCGGCATGCTCGGCCAGGACGTGCTGGCCGCGCTGGCCGCCGAGGGCGAGCCCTCCGTCGCGCTGGACCGCGCGGCGCTGGACCTCACCGACCCGGCGGCCGTGCAGCGGGCCCTGGAGCGGCACCGCCCCGCCGTGGTCGTCAACTGCGCGGCCTGGACCGCCGTGGACGACGCCGAGGCCCGCGAGGACGACGCACACAGCGTCAACGCCGACGGCCCGGCCCATCTCGCCCAGGCCTGCGCCCGCACCGGCTCCGTCCTGCTCCACGTCTCCACCGACTACGTCTTCGCCGGCGACGCCACCACGCCGTACGCCGAGGACGCCCCCACCGCCCCGCGCAGCGCGTACGGCCGCACCAAGCTCGCCGGCGAGCAGGCCGTCCTGAAGACCCTCCCGGACCTCGGCCACGTGGTCCGCACCGCCTGGCTGTACGGCGCGGGCGGCCCCAACTTCGTCCGCACCATGATCCGGCTGGCGGGTGAGCGGGAGACCGTGGACGTCGTGGACGACCAGCGTGGCCAGCCCACCTGGAGCGCCGACCTGGCGGGTCTGCTGCTCGCCCTGGGCCGCGGAGCCCTCGCCGGCACCGCCCCGGCCGGGATCTACCACGGCACCAGCTCCGGCGAGACCACCTGGTACGGCCTCACCCGGGAGATCTTCCGCCTGCTCGGCACCGACCCGGACCGGGTCCGCCCCACCACCAGCGAGGCATTCACCCGTCCCGCCCCCCGACCGACCTACAGCGTCCTCGGCCACGACCGCTTCCGGGCGGCCGGGATCGAGCCGCTGCGCGACTGGCGCGCGGCCCTCACCGAGGCATTCCCGGCGATCCACCGGGCCCAGACGAAGGAGAATCCGGCGTGACGGTCAAGGTCAGCGTCGTCATCGCGGTCTACAACCCGGGCAAGTACGTCGAGGACTGCGTCTCGTCCGTGTTGCGTCAGAGCCTCACCCCCGACGAGTTCGAGGTCTTCTTCGTCGACGACGGCTCCACCGACGAGACGCCCGCCCGCCTGGACCAGCTGGCGGCCGAGCACCCGCATCTCCACGTCATCCACCAGGAGTCCTCCGGCTGGTCCGGCCGCCCCCGCAACACCGGCATCGCGGCCGCCCAGGGCGAGTACGTGATGTTCGTCGACCACGACGACTGGCTCGGCGACGAGGCACTGGAGCGGATGTACGACTACGGCAAGGCGAACGACGCCGACGTGGTCGTCGGCAAGATGATCGGCATCGGCCGCCCGGTCCCGCAGGAGCTGTTCCGGGTCAACCGGCCGCGCGCCACGGTGGAGAACGCGCCGCTGATCGACAGCCTCACCCCGCACAAGATGTTCCGCCGGGAGTTCCTGAACGAGCACGACATCCGCTTCAAGGAGGGCCGCCGCCGGCTGGAGGACCACGTCTTCGTCGCCGAGGCGTACCTCCGGGCGAAGAGCGTCGCCGTCCTCGGCGACTACCCGTGCTACTACCACATCACCCGGGACGACGGCTCCAACGCCGGCTTCCAGCGCTTCGACCCGGTCGGCTACTTCGGCAACCTCCGTGAGGCCCTCGACGTGGTCGAGGAACTCACCGAGCCGGGACCGCTGCGCGACAAGCTGTACAGCCGCTGGCTGCGGGTCGAGATGGTCGAGCGGCTGCGCGGCAACCGGCTCCTCAAACTCCCCGAGGACTACGCCGAGGAGCTCTACCGGGAGATCCGCGGCGTCGTCACCGAACGCTTCGGACCGGGCGTGTTCGCCTGTGTCGCCCCCACCCAGCGGGTGGTCGCCGGCCTGGTCGCCGCCGACCTCTACCAGGACGTCCGCGCGCTCGCCCGCTGGGAGGCCGAGCTCAGACCCACCGGCCGCCTGACCTCCCTGGCCTGGGAGAACGGCGCCCTGAACCTCGACTTCAGCGCCGAGTACGAGGTCGACGGCGCCCCGATGACGTTCCGCCGGGACGGCGACCGCGATCTGCTCGGCCTGCCCCTCTCCGAGAAGGCCCTGGAGGCACTGGCCGGGCAGGGCATCACCCTCGACGCCCCGGTGGGCGGCAGCGGTGTGGACCTGGTGGTCCGGCACCGCGACGACGCCACCCAGTACTACCTCCCGCTGGACAGCGAACCGCACCGGCTGGACGCCGGGAAGGGCTCGTTCCGCCAGCAGATCACCGCACGTGCCGTGCTCGACCCGGAGACCGCGGCCGGGGGCGCGCCCCTGGCCAAGGGCATCTGGGACCTGCACCTGCGCATCAGGTCCTGCGGCTGGAGCAAGGAGACCCGGCTCGGCGCGGTGCGCGGCGAGGACGTGGAGGCCGGGCGCCTGCCCGCACTCACCGGTGAGCCGAGGCGGCTGGTCCTGCCGTACTGGACGGACGGGCCGGGCAATCTCTCCCTCGACGTCGACCAGCACACCGCCAAGCTGGAGCGGGAGGCGGTGGCCCTGATGAACCCGGCCGCGGCCGTGGTCGACGGCTCCACGGTCCGCCTCCCGCTGCCGCTGCACGTCACGGCGGGCGCCTCGAACCCGGTATTGCTGCGCTTCGAGCGCAAGAACGTGGGCAAGTTCCCAGCCGACGCCGTGGTGGACGGCCGTACCGTGAGCGCCCCGCTGCCGCTGGCGAAGATCACCGGGCAGCGCTGGGCCGTCCGGATCGGTGTGCCGTCGCCCGCCCGCGGCGGGGCACACTGGACCCGGCTCCCGATCGACGTGGTGGTGGACGCCGACGGCACCGCCGAGGTGATCGACCGGCACACCCCCTCGGTCAAGCCCGCCGTGCAACAGGCCGCCCCGCCGCGTCCGTTGTGGCGCCGGGCCGCCGGGCGCCTCAAGCGTGCCCTGACCAACCAGCAGAAGAAGAGCTGAGGACCCCGAGATGCGACCTCTTTCGATTTCCGGCGCCTGGGTGCACGAACCGAAGATCTTCCCCGACGGCCGGGGCAGCTTCCACGAGTGGTTCAAGGCCCCGGTCTTCACCGAGGCGGTCGGCCACCGGCTCAGCCTGGCCCAGGCCAACATGTCCGTCTCCAGCCTGGGCACCCTGCGCGGCATCCACTTCGCCGACGTGCCGCCCGGCCAGGCCAAATACGTCAAGTGTGTGCGCGGCGCGGTCCTCGACGTGATCGTGGACATCAGGACCGGCTCGCCCACCTTCGGCCAGTGGGAGGCGGTCCGCCTGGACGACCGGGACCACCACGCGGTCTACCTCTCCGAGGGACTCGGGCACGGCTTCATGGCGCTCACCGAGGACGCCACCGTGGTCTACCTCTGCTCCGAGGGGTACGCGCCCGAGCGTGAGCACGGCATCCACCCGCTGGACCCGGCCCTCGGCATCGACTGGCCCGCGGACCTCACCCCGCAGCTCTCCGCCAAGGACGAGCAGGCGCCCACCCTGGCCCAGGCTCAGGAGCAGGGCCTGCTGCCCTCCTACGAGGAGTGCGTGGCCTACCGGGAGAGCCTCGGCGGCTGAACCGGGGACATCCGGGTACGACCGGCCGCCCGCCCCCGTACCCGGACCTGGTTTGACCCCTTCGGCCACGGCCCCGTAACCTGGACCGTCGGCGTGTCCCTAGACGTGCCACATCCCCGTAAACCTCATCCTCCAGGGCACTGGGTGCTCCGGAGAGGCCGTCCGCGTGCCGGGTGGCTGGACTGCGGGGGTGCCGTTCCCGAGCGAGAGAGTGAGATCCGCGTGTACGCCATCGTGCGCAGCGGTGGTCGCCAGCACAAGGTTGCTGTCGGCGACATCGTTGAGGTTGACAAGATTTCCACTGCCAAGGTTGGCGACACGGTCGAGCTCTCGACCCTGCTCGTTGTCGACGGCGACGCTGTGACCAGCGACCCGTGGGTGCTGGCCGGCATCAAGGTCCAGGCCGAGGTCGTGGACCACCACAAGGGTGTGAAGATCGACATCCTTCGCTACAAGAACAAGACCGGCTACCGCCGTCGTCAGGGCCACCGCCAGCAGTACACGGCGATCAAGGTCACTGAGATCCCCGCGGCTGCGAAGTAAGGGACTGAGGAGAGATGGCACACAAGAAGGGCGCATCGTCCACCCGGAACGGTCGCGACTCGAATGCCCAGCGGCTCGGCGTGAAGCGCTTCGGCGGTCAGGTCGTCAACGCGGGTGAGATCCTGGTCCGCCAGCGCGGCACCCACTTCCACCCCGGCGCGGGCGTCGGCCGTGGCGGCGACGACACGCTGTTCGCGCTGCTGCCCGGTTCGGTGCAGTTCGGCACGCACCGTGGCCGCAAGGTCGTGAACATCGTTCCGGTCGCCTGATCGGAAGCTTTCGCGAGGCGGACCTCACTTCCCTCCACGGGAAGCGGGTCCGCCTTTCGCGTGTTGATCCAAGAACAATCCCGTACCTAACTGGAGGCACATCCCATGACCACCTTCGTGGACCGCGTCGAGCTGCACGTCGCCGCGGGTAACGGAGGCCACGGCTGTGCCTCCGTCCACCGTGAGAAGTTCAAGCCGCTGGGCGGCCCCGACGGCGGCAACGGCGGACGCGGCGGCGACGTGACCCTCACCGTCGACCAGTCCGTCACCACGCTGCTCGACTACCACCACTCCCCGCACCGCAAGGCCACCAACGGCAAGCCCGGCGAGGGCGGCAACCGCTCCGGCAAGGACGGCCAGGACCTGGTGCTGCCGGTCCCGGACGGCACCGTCGTCCTGGACAAGGCCGGCAACGTGCTCGCCGACATGGTCGGCCAGGGGACGTCGTACGTCGCCGCGCAGGGCGGCCGGGGCGGGCTCGGCAACGCGGCGCTGGCCTCCGCCCGCCGCAAGGCGCCCGGGTTCGCGTTGCTCGGTGAGCCGGGTGGCCTGCAGGACATCGTCCTGGAGCTGAAGACGGTCGCCGATGTGGCGCTGGTGGGCTACCCGAGCGCCGGCAAGTCGTCCCTCATCTCCGTGCTGAGCGCCGCCAAGCCGAAGATCGCGGACTACCCGTTCACCACCCTGGTGCCCAACCTGGGCGTCGTCACGGCCGGTTCGACCGTCTACACGATCGCCGACGTGCCCGGACTCATCCCGGGCGCCAGCCAGGGCAAGGGGCTGGGCCTGGAGTTCCTGCGGCACGTGGAGCGGTGCAGTGTGCTGGTGCACGTACTGGACACGGCGACCCTGGAGTCCGACCGTGACCCGGTCTCCGACCTGGACATCATCGAGGCCGAACTGCGTGAGTACGGCGGCCTCGACAACCGTCCCCGCATCGTCGTCCTGAACAAGATCGACGTACCGGACGGCAAGGACCTCGCCGAGATGGTGCGGCCGGACCTGGAGGCGCGCGGCTACCGGGTCTTCGAGGTGTCGGCCGTGGCGCACAAGGGGCTGAAGGAGCTGTCGTTCGGGCTGGCCGAGCTGGTCGCCAAGTCGCGGGCCGCCAAGCCCAAGGAGGAGGCGACCCGGATCGTCATCCGGCCCAAGGCCGTGGACGACGCGGGCTTCACGGTCACGCAGGAGGACGACGGTCTGTTCCGGGTGCGTGGTGAGAAGCCCGAACGCTGGGTGCGGCAGACCGACTTCAGCAACGACGAGGCCGTCGGCTACCTCGCCGACCGGCTCAACCGCCTCGGTGTGGAAGAGGAGTTGATGAAGGCGGGCGCCCGGTCCGGCGACGGTGTCGCGATCGGTCCCGAGGACAACGCGGTCGTCTTCGACTGGGAGCCGACGATGATGTCTGGCGCCGAGATGCTGGGCCGCCGCGGTGAGGACCACCGCTTCGAGGAGCCCCGGCCCGCCGCGCAGCGACGCCGCGACAAGCAGGCGGAACGGGACGAGGCGACGCAGGAGTTCGACGACTTCGAGCCGTTCTAGGGGAATCAGCCCCTAGAGGGGAACACCCTCTAGGGGAATCAGCCCCCGCCGCGGCACTGGTGCCCGCCGCGGCGCTCGCCATGGGACGACCCGGCAGGGTGGGTTAACTCCAGGAAAAGCTTCGGCATACGGAAGGGCAACCAACCGCCGCTCCGGCTCGTCGTATTGGGCAGTGCGGATGAGGATCTTGAACCTCTCCGCCGTCAGCTGCCCTTCCGACAGCCGGAGTCGACGTGCCCGATCCTGTTTCCGCTCGCAGCGGCCGACGTGCCGTGCTCGACGGCGACGGTCCTCCTGAGCAGGTCGTCGCGACGGTCGCGGAGAACGCGTACAGCAGCGCAGTCCGGGTACCTCGCTCCGGTGCCCATGCCTTCTCCTTCGGCGCCGGCACCCTCGGCACGGTCGCGAACGGCGCCCGGCTCGACGAAGGGTTCCCGCGCTGAGTCGCGCGACCGGGGCCGCAGTGCGCGCTGCAATCCGCGCCCCGGCCGGCGCGCGCGGGCCCTGCGCAAGCCCGTCGGGTGTCCGCACCACACCGCCGCGCGCACCCCCGCCGAGCGGTTCCACCGCGCGTCCCCCCACTCGTACCACCTGATCACAGGAGCACCATGAGCAAGCGCAGGATCGGCCGAGGGCTCGCACTCGCGGCCGCCGTCACCGTCACCATGGCCGTCATCGCCCCGGTCACCGCCTCCGCCGCCGACGCCGCCCCCACCGCCGCCTCCGCGTCCCGGCCGCAGGACGACTTCAACGGCGACGGCTACGCGGACCTCGCGGTGGCCGCGCCCGACGCGACCGTCGACGGCAAGACCAAGGCCGGATACGTGGCCGTGATGTACGGCTCGGCGGACGGACTGAAGACCTCGACCAAGCAGGTGTTCAGCCAGAACACGGCCGGTGTCCCGGGCGCCGCCGAGACGGACGACCAGTTCGCCAGCGCGCTCGCCACCGACGACCTGGACCAGGACGGTTACGCGGACCTGGTCGTCGGCGTGGGCGGCGAGGACACTGAGTCCGGGGGCGTCAACTCCGGCTATGTGCAGGTCATATGGGGCGGCGCCCAGGGGCTCTCGGCGAGCTCCTCGCTGGCCACCGGCCGCGACGACGAGGGCCTGTGGGCCGAACTCGGCTCGCACGGCGCGCTCACGGTCGGCGACGTCGACGGTGACGGGGCCGTCGACCTGGCGGCCGTCGAGGGCAACTACAAACTCCGCGTGGTCAAGGGCCCGTTCGGGCGGGACGGTGCCACCAACGGCGGCGAGCAGGTCGTCACGGACGACTCCGACCCGCGCTTCCTGGACCTGGCCGCCGGTGACGTGAACGGCGACGGCGTCGACGACGTCGTCGGGACCATGCACGACGGTGACGAGGGCGACGCCCGCCGCATCACCTACTGGCAGGGCACGCCGGAGGGCCTCAAGCAGGGCGTGTGGGTCGCCGGCGCCAACGGCCAGCGGCTGCAGGGCGGCGAGTCCCTCGACCTCGGCGACGTGAACGCGGACGGCTACGACGACATCGTCGTGGGCCGCCGGGACGGTCAGGACAGTGACCTCATGACGCCGATCCCCAAGGGCGGCCGTATCGCCGTCGTGCCCGGCGGCGCGAGCGGTCCCGCCGGTGCGAAGGCGACCTACCTCAACCAGGACAGCGCCGGTGTCCCGGGCGCCGCCGAGCTGGGCGACGCCTTCGGAGCCGACGTGTCGGTCGCCGACGTCAACGGCGACGGCTACGCGGACGTCGCGGCGGGTGTGCCCGGCGAGGACTTCGACGGGCTGACCGCGGCCGGCAGCGTGGTCGTGCTGCGCGGCGGCGCCGCGGGCCTGACCGGCACCGGCGCCCAGTCCTTCAGCCAGGACACCGACGGGGTGCCCGGCGCGGCGGAGAGCAACGACCTCTTCGGCTGGAGCACCCGTCTCCTGGACGCGAACCACGACGGCCGCGCCGAACTCGCGGTCGGCGCCACCGGCGAGAACACGAACGCCGGATCGGTGTGGGTGTTCAGGTCGACGGCGTCCGGCATCACGGCTAACAACTCGCTCACCTTCGGCGCCGGCACCCTCGGCACCGTCGCGACGAAGGCACGGCTCGGCTCGGGGTTCGCCTACTGAGCGGAGCACCAGACGTGCGGGCCGCCGTCGAGGCGGCACCCGGACGGCTGAACAAGTCCGATGAACCGGATATACCCGTCGGCTGAACAAAACCGACGAAACGTCAACTGACGACTCGTAAGACCCGTTGCGACCAACTAACGTTCATTGTGTGGTTCCTCTGTCGCAACGGGTCTTCTGTTGTCAGCTTATATGTCATGTACGCGAAGGGTTGTGTTCAGCGGGCGGACCGCCCGGCGGGCGAGTTTCCAAAGGTCCACGAGGCAAGCGAGGCAGGGGAGTTCGCCCGATGACCGGAGCAGTATCGCCCGACCGACGCAGATTCCTGGCCGGCGGCGCCGCCGTACTCGGCGCCGCGGCCTCCGCCCAGCTCTGGCTGCCGAGCACCGCTCGCGCGGCCGAGGCCAAGCTCCCTGACGGTGTGTTCAGTCTCGGTGTCGCCTCCGGCGACCCCTTGCCGGACGGCGTGGTGATCTGGACGCGGCTCGCTCCCGACCCGCTGAACGGCGGCGGCATGCCCAACGCCACCGTCTCCGTGCAGTGGGAGGTCGCCGAGGACGAGCGCTTCCGGAAGGTCGTACGCCGGGGCACCGCTCACGCCCAGCCCACGTACGGGCACAGCGTTCACGTCGATGTACGGGGCCTGCGTGCGGGCCGGGCGTACTGGTACCGCTTCCGCGCCGCCGGCCAGCTCTCGCGCACCGGCCGCACCCGCACCGCCCCCGCCGCGACCAGCTCCGGCGGCAGCCTTCGGGTCGCGCTCGCCTCCTGCCAGAACTGGCAGCACGGCTACTTCACGCCGTACGCCGACATGCTGGCCCAGGACCCCGACGTCGTCCTGTTCGTCGGCGACTACATCTACGAGTCGGCGCCCTCGGCGACGGCCGTACGGCGGCACGAGGGCGCCGGTGAGCCGTACAGCCTCACCCAGTACCGCAACCGGTACGCCCAGTACCGCAGCGATCCCGACCTCGCGAAGATGCACGCCAACGCGCCCTTCGTGGTCAGCTTCGACGACCACGAGGTCGACAACGACTTCGCCGGCGAGATCCCGCAGGACCCGGACAAGCAGACGCACGACGCGTTCGTGGCCCGGCTCACCGCCGCCTACCAGGCGTACTACGAGCACATGCCGGTGCGCGCGACGGCCGTGCCTGACGGGCCGCACATCCGGATGTACCGCCGTCTGGAGTTCGGCCGCCTGGCCCGGCTCAACGTGCTGGACACCCGGCAGTTCCGCAGCGACCAGGCGACCAGCCAGGCCGGTGCCCAGGACCCGAAGCTGACCATGCTGGGTGCCCGGCAGAAGCAGTGGCTGCTCGACGGACTGCGCCGCTCACCCGCCCGGTGGAACCTGATCGCCTCTCAGATCATGATGGCCGAGACCGACCTGCAGATCGGCGAGGGCAAGCTCTGGTACTACGACGCCTGGGACGGCTACCAGGCCGAACGCAACGCCCTGCTGAAGGAGTTCAGGAGCGTCCGCAACCCTGTCGTGCTCAGCGGTGACCGGCACCTGACGATGATCAGCGACCTCAAGCAGGACTACGCCGCGGCGAAGTCCGCGGTCGTCGGCGCCGAGTTCGTCGGTACCTCCATCTCCAGCAACGGCGACCAGGACCAGGCGGCCTTCCATAAGGAATGGGACCCGCGCATGGCGGACAACCCGCACTGGAAGCTGCTCGACGCCCACCGCGGCTACCACCTCTTCGACATCGGCCGCGACCGCATCGACGCCCGGGTCCGGGTCGTCGACACGGTGCTCACGCCGCGGTCCACGCCCAGCACGCTGGCCAGGCTGCGGGTCGACGCGGGAAGGCCAGGCGTCCGTCTGGTGTGACCCGGACCAATGAGAGCGGTCCGGCGGGAGCCTGGGACTCGTCCGTGTCCCGGGTTCCCCGTTCGCGGTGAAGGAGGCGACGGCCGAGCACGGCGTCGCCTCCTCGGGCTGCCGGGAAAGCTCCTGAGGCCGGTTCAGGGTGCGGCGAACCGTTCCCTTATCCCCGCCGAGACCGAAATGCTGCTAAATCTTGACAACGAATTCCTCGGAGGAACCCTCTGACCGCTGAGTCCATTCGGGTGCGCGCTCACCGCCGCGCGGCGAAGCTGCGGCGGTATCCAGGTGGCGGGTGTTACGCTCCGCAATGACTGACACCTGTGGAGTTACTCACAGCAATTCCCAGGCCGTCACCCGTCCGGCGGAACGGACTCACCCAATCACCAGCAGGTCAAGGTGAATGTCGGGTTGCGTGCACATATGCAGCGAACGGCGCTCACCTTGCACAGCGGTAACCCGGGGTGGGACCATTTCCACGTTCCCTGTCGCCCCAAGGTAGGTCAACCTGTGTCACAGCACATAGCCAAGCCCCGTACCACCGCAGTGATCCTGGCCGGTGGCACCGGCCAGCGCGTGGGTCTGTCGATTCCCAAGCAGCTGCTGAAGATCGCCGGCAAGGCAGTCATCGAGCACACCCTGACGACCTTCGAGAAGGCCGACTCGATCGACGACATCATCGTGCTGATGGCGCCGGGCTATGTACCGGACATCGAGAAGATCGTCGCCAAGGCCGGGTTCAAGAAGGTCAAGAAGATCATCGAGGGTGGCTCCACCCGGAACGAGACGACCGAGCGCGCCATCACCGCCCTGGGCGAGGGGCTGGCGGACGGCGAGGACCTCAACGTCCTGTTCCACGACGCCGTACGCCCCCTGCTGTCGCGCCGCGTCATCGACGACTGCGTGGTCGCCCTGGAGCGCTTCCAGGCCGTCGACGTCGCCATCCCGTCCGCGGACACCATCATCGTCACGCGCACGCACGGCGAGGACGGCGAGTTCATCACCGAGATCCCGGACCGCTCCCGGCTGCGCCGCGGCCAGACGCCCCAGGCGTTCAAGCTGTCCACGATCAAGCGGGCCTACGAGGTCGCCTCCGGCGACCCCAACTTCCAGGCCACGGACGACTGCTCCGTCGTGCTCAAGTACCTGCCGGACGTGCCGATCCACGTCGTGGCGGGCGACGAGTACAACATGAAGGTCACCCAGCCGGTCGACGTCTTCATCGCCGACAAGCTGTTCCAGCTGGCCTCCACCGCCACGCCCGAGCAGAAGGGCGAGGAGCTCTACCACGAGCTGCTGACCGGCAAGACGGTCGTCGTCTTCGGCGGTTCCTACGGCATCGGCAAGGACATCGCGGAACTCGCCGAGTCCTACGGCGCCAAGGTGTACGCGCTCGGCCGCTCCACCACCGGCACCCACGTCGAGAACCCCGAGGAGGTCGACGACGCGCTGTCCAAGGCGTACGGCGAGACCGGGCGCATCGACTACGTCGTCAACACCGCGGGCGTGCTGCGCATCGGCAAGCTGGCGGAGACCGACAACGCGACCATCGAGGAAGCGCTGAAGGTCAACTACCTGGCCCCGGTGCAGATCGCCCGGTCGTCGTACAAGTACCTCGCCGAGACCAAGGGCCAGCTGCTGCTGTACACCTCCAGCAGCTACACCCGCGGCCGCGCCGAGTACAGCCTCTACTCCTCGACCAAGGCCGCCATGGTGAACCTCACCCAGGCCCTGTCCGACGAGTGGGCCGGTGACGGCATCCGGGTGAACTGTGTGAACCCGGAGCGCACCGCCACGCCGATGCGTACCAAGGCCTTCGGCCAGGAGCCGACGGGCAGCCTGCTGTCCTCCGAGGCGGTCGCCCGTACCTCGCTCGACGTGCTGCTCTCCGAGCTGACCGGTCACGTCATCGACGTCCGCCAGCAGGACCCGACGGCGGCGGCCGGCCAGGCCTCCGGCTTCGAGGCGGCGCTGGCCAGTGTCCTGGACCGCCAGGACGGCATGGCATAATCAACCTCAAATAGTCCTCTGTTGTTCAGGCCTCTGCGGCTGCCCGTTCACGGTGCATTCGCAGGGGCCTGAGCCGTAAAATCCCGGAGTCTTCACCATTCGTTTTCCGGACCTTTTCGGCAATGGCAACCGGCACCCCTCCCAGAGCAGGTTCTCCGTGATATCCACCGCTATTCGCGTCGCCCGGGTGGGCAGTGCGGCCCAGCTGGCCGCGGCGGTCCTCATGATTGCGGGCTACCCCGCACTCATGCTGGCCGCGCTCGTCCCGAGCGTCCCCGCCTTCGCGGCCGCGGCCGCCGTGACGTACCTGGCGGACCACTATCTGCACCGCAAGGGCAGCTATCTGATCAACCGCCTCAGCAAGGTGCGCGCGGGGCTGTCGATCCGCTTTTTGATCAGGCAACTCCTGCTGATCCTGCTGCTGGCCCGGCTCGCCCTCTCGGACAGCCTGATCTTCTACGGGGCCACTGCCTGCTTCATCGCGTTCTACGGCCTCCAGGCACCGCACGGCGCCCTGGTGACGCTGATCCGCAACCGGCGACGGATGCCGGTGGCTACCCGCAACATCGACCTGGCCGCCCGCATCCGCATCCCGGACGCCCCGCCGAAGCGCCTGCTGAACCGCTCCGCCGAGAAGATGCTCCACCTCGACCTCGCGGCCGTGATCGGCATACTCGTGTCAGCGCAGCTGGACTCGGCCGTGGCCGGCTTCATCGGCATCGGCGTCACGCTGGTCCTCGGCTGCGTGTACGTCCTCGCGCTGATGCCGTACGTACGCGGCCGCAAGGTCCCGCCGAACGCCGAGAAGGTCCTGGCCGCGATCGACGGCTGGCTGCGCGAGTACCGGCCCGAGACGGTGCTGTACTTCTCCGGCTCCAAGGACTCCGCCTACCAGGTCAACATGTGGCTGGAGACCATGGAGCAGCTGGACTCCACGCCGCTGATCATCCTGCGTGAGCGGGCCATCCTGAACAACCTGGCGCCGACCACGGTCCCCGTCATCTGCGTGCCCGGAGGGGTGCACCTGATGAACATGGACCTGGCCACCGTGCGGGTCGCGATGTACGCGGCGAACGTCGGCAAGAACATCCACATGCTGCGCGTCCCCACCATGAAGCACGTCTTCATCGGCCACGGCGACAGCGACAAGCTGGCCAGCGTCAACCCGTTCAGCAAGGTCTACGACGAGGTGTGGACCGCGGGCCGGGCGGGCCGCGACCGCTACGCCATCGCCGACGTCGGTGTCCGCGACGACGACATCGTCGAGGTCGGCCGCCCGCAGCTGGCGCCGATCCAGACCTGGCAGGGCGGGGCCGGGGCCCCCGGCGGCGAGGCCGCCGACGGAAGTTTCCGCACGGTCCTGTACGCGCCCACCTGGGAGGGCTGGGACGACAACCCCGGCAACACCTCCATCCTGCTGGCCGGCGAGAACATCGTGAAGAAGCTGATCAACGCCGACCCGCCGGTCCGTGTCCTGTACAAGCCGCACCCGTTCACCGGCACCCGCAGCGCCCAGGCCAAGGCCGCCCACCAGCGGATCAAGGCCCTGGTCGGGAAGGCCACCGCCGCCCGGGCCGCCGACCCGCGCTTCACCTCCGACGCGGCCGCCCAGGCCAAGGCCAAGGCGGACCTGACCCGGATCGAGGCCCGGATCGCCGAGCTGGTGGGCACCCGCGACGAGAAGGGCGACGAGGCCGAGGCCACCCGTGACGGTCTGGTCGACGTCAAGAAGCACGAGGAGATCGCCCGGCTGCGGGCCGAGTGGAACGACGCCTACTGGCGTTCCTTCCCGGCCTGGGAGCACCGGGTCATCACGGGTGCCCAGCCGCGCCTGTACGACTGCTTCAACGTCTCCGACGCCATGGTCTCCGACATCTCCAGCGTGGTCTCCGACTTCATCGCGAGCGGCAAGCCGTACGCGGTCACGGACTCCGCGGAGCTGGGCGTGGAGGAGTTCAAGCGGCAGAACACGGCGGTGCGTGCCGCGGTGATCCTGTCCAACAGCGCGGCCGAGCTGGGCGAACTGCTGGAGGCGGTCCGTGCCCCCGAAGCTGATCCGCTGGCCGAGGACCGCAGCGAGCTGAAGCAGTACCTGCTGGGCCCGGACGAGCCGACCTCCATCGAGCAGTTCAACACCGCGGTGGCGAACCTCGCGCTCAAGGCCGAGGCGCGCAACGTCGGTCAGGAGTCACGCAAGTCGGCCGGAGTGGCGGGGGCCGACGAGGGACTGGCCGACGCGATGCTCGCCCAGCCGACGTCGGCGGCCGGCGAGGCGGACGACATGATCGCGTGACGGTGTGACCGCCTGACGGTGTGACCGTCTGACGGACGCGGATCCGGTGTCATTGACGACAGGGCCCGGTTTTTCGAGGAGTGATTCTCGAAAAACCGGGCCCTGCCGCGTATGTAGGGGTGTTCGGAGAGGCCGTGTGAACTGGATCACGGGTGCCCGGTGAAGAAGCAACCGCTTCCTGGGGCCACCCGTCTAGCAGGTTGCCGTTGAGGCGATACCGGGGGAAATTTCCGTGACTAGGGGGACGAGTGACCGTTGCGCAGCCTGATGTGACTGTGATCATCGGGGCGTACGAAGCGATGCCCTATCTGGTCGAGTGCCTGGCGTCCGTGGAGGCTCAGACCATCGACCGGGCGCGTATCGAGGTCATCGCCGTCGACGACGGATCGACGGACGGTACGGGGGAGTACCTGGAGGAGTTCGCGGCCCGCGCCGCGATGCCGGTCACCGTGATCCGGCAGGACAACTCGGGCGGCCCGAGCGGCCCGCGCAACGTCGGCCTCGGCAAGGCGGCCGGGCGCTACGTCTTCTTCCTCGACGCCGATGACCGGCTCGGCCCCCAGGCCCTGGAGCGGATGGTCGCCATGGCCGACGAGAACGGCACGGACGTCGTCCTCGGGAAGGTCGAGGGCGTCAACCGCAGTGCGCCGAAGTCGATGTGGGGCGAGACGGTGGGCCGCACCGACGTCTTCTCCTCCAACATCAAGTTCACACTGAGCGCGCAGAAGTTGTTCCGCCGTGAACTGCTGGAACGTCACGGCATGCGGTTCGACGAGTCCCTGTGGACCGGCGAGGACGCGCTGTTCACGATGGAGGCGTACCTGCGGGCGGACGGCGTCTCCGTGCTCGCCGACCACACCTGCTACTACCTGGTGGGCCGTGCGGACGGCAAACACGTGACCAGGAGCGGGGGGTACAGCCTGCGCTTCGACTCCGCGCGCGCCCTGATGACCCTGCTCGCGGAGCTGCTCCCCCCGGGGCCCAAGCGGGACACGCTCATGGTCCGCCCTTTCCTGGTCACGCTGCTGCCGCAGTTCGGCCCGCAGTTCCTCAAGGACAGCGAAGACGTGCGGCGCCGCAAGCTTGAACTGGCGAAGCCGCTGATGGACGCGTACTGGAACGACGACGTCGCCCGCCGGCTCAGGGTCCATGAGCGGCTGCGACTGCACCTCGTGGCGGCCGGGCGGCCCGATCTCCTGGAAGAGGTCGTGAAGTTCGTCCGCGCCAAGACGCAGGCCTCCGCGGTCCTGGAGAGGAAGGGCCGCCGCCTCTACCTGGCGTACCCCTACTTCCGCGACACCGCGGCGGGCATACCCGACTCGGTCTACCGCGCCGAAGCCCGCGAGGCCCGTCTCGTCCCGGGCTACCGGGAGGACCCGCTCGACGCCTTCCTGCGCCGCGCGGCCCGCAAGGCCCGCCGGGTCCTGTCCTCCCGCCCCGGCGCGTCAGGCGGACGAGCCGCCGCGGCGTGACTTGCGGACGGCGCGGTGCAGAAAGGGCGGTGGCGCGGGGCGCCGTTCGTCTCGTCGGCGGCTGCGGGTGGTTCGTGCTTGCTCGCGCAGTTCCCCGCGCCCCTGAGACGACCGGCCGCTTCCTGACCGGCGGCTTCCTGACGACGGCTTACTGACCGGCGGCAGCCTGCCCCGTGGCCGCCGTCTGACCGGTGGCGGCCTCCTTGCGCGGGGCGGGGATCTCCGCGGCCAGTCGCTGCGCCATCCGGGCCCGGTGGTCCCGTGCCGCCGAACACAGCGCGCGTACCGCCTCGTTGAAGCGGGCCTGGGCGGTCGGCTCGTCCGGGCCCAGCAGCCGCTCCTTCAGCGCGGCCCGCGCGCCGGCCAGTTCGTCCCGCTCGGGATGCCGTACCCCCGCCAGCAGCCGTGGCACTCCGGCCGCGTCCGGGGTCAGCACGGTCGCCGCGCCCGCCGTCGGGAAGGCCCTGCGGAACGTGTCCTCCGGCAGACCGCTGGTGTTGGCCACCGCGTACGGCTTCCCGCTCGCCAGGAAGTCGCTCACCACGCTCGACACGTCACTGACCAGCAGGTCGGCCTGGTTGAAGCAGGCGTACAGCGCGGGCCGGGCGTCCGTGACGACCTGGTGCTCCCACTCCGGCAACGAGCCCCAGTACGCCTCCTCCCAGGCCGCCGTGGCCCGCGCCACCGCCTGCGCCCGCCCCGGCTCGGGCACGGACTGCGCCAGCATCCGCTCGACCTGATCGGCACCGGCCCGGAAGGAGGAGGTGGTGAGGCGGTCCAACTCCCGGGCGTACCGCTCGAGTTCGCCGTCGGTGGGCGGCCGCTGCCCCGACCGTTCCCGGTTCGCCGCCCGGACCAGCTCCCGGATCCTGAGGTCCGCCGCGCCCGCCCGCGAGTCCACCGACCCGGTCAGCGGATGCGGCTTGTACAGCAGCCGCACGCCCGGATCGGCGAGCAGCGCCCGTACGAGGTTCTCGCCGGCCTCGATCACCGACGTGTTCCCGGGATTGCCGTCCCAGCCCTCCCACGTGGGCGCGTACAGAACGGTCAGGTACGTCCCGGTGGGCGGGCCCGTGTACGGCCGTACGGCGTCCAGCTGCGGGCGGCCGATCTCCACCACGTCCTTGTCCTCCACACCCACCTCGGCCTGCGCGTACCGTTCGCGCGCCGCCGACCCCGCCACCCACACCTCGTCGTACGCCTTCGCGTACGGGTTGCAGGACGACAGCTTGTCGCTCTCGCCGTGGTTGACGAAGGCGTGCTTGAGACTGGGGATGCGCAGCACCTGGGACGTCTTCCCGGAGTTCGACGGGTGGATGAGGATCTGGAGCGTCGACTGTTCCAGCCGCAGCAGCGTGGACACCTTCGGCAGACAGACGATCGGCACGTCCGTCGCCGCGATCTTCTGCACCATGAACCGCTCGCGCAGCACGATCAGCGGCCGGCCCTCCAGCTTCGCGAGCGGTTCCAGCCACATGTTCGCCTGGTACGCCGAGGACGCCCCGCCGGAGAAGTACAGGCCCACGGTCGGCCGGTACTCCGCCAGCCATGCGTCGAACCAGTCGAGGACCTCCTGCTCGCCCACCGGACGGCGGCTCGGCAGCAGCCGTACGACAAGCTCGTACAGGCCCATCAGCGCGAGACCCAGGGACACGGCGACACCCAGGCCCGCACAGCGCGGCTCGCCGGTCGCCGCGGTGGCCAGCAGCCCGGCCGTCGACGGGAGGCCGAAGGCCAGCAGCCGGTGGCCGGCGCGGCCCAGCACCGCGGGCGGTGCGGGAGTCAGGCGCAGCGCGCGGGCGTCGATGTTGCGGGTGAGCACGGGCAGGGTGCGGGTGCGACGGACCAGCACGGAGACCGCCTGGATCGCGCAGTGCAGCGCGTAGAAGACGAGCAGTCCCGCGACGAGGGGGGCGTACGCCGTCTCCCGGTCCTGCTCGCCGACCCGCAGCAGGCCGACGACCAGCAGCAGGTCGCGCAGCACGTGCCGCACGGTGAGATCCGCGTGCGACTTCGCGAACAGCGAGAGTATGTCCCGCTGCCAGCGGTAGAGGACGCCCTCCACGGCCAGTGAGGCGGTCGTCGCGACGAGCAGCAGCGGGATGTGCGGGCGCAGGGCCGCCGCGGCCTGGGCGGCGAACGCGGCGACGAGCACGGCCGCGATGAGCGCTCTGGCCGTGGTCTGGCGGCGGGGGAGCCGCACGGCGGGCCACCGCCGGCGCGTCCTCGCCGAAAGCCGTCGACGGGTGAGACGTGTGAGCACTGCGGTCACTCCAAGGTCATCGCATGGCGGACGCCCGGTTAACGCGCGTCGACCACGGGACGACACGCGCGTGACCGGACCCCTCGGCGACGGCCGCCGCGTCCCACGGAGCCGAGGGGTTCTCGCCCGGCCCGCCCGGTGGGTGACCGGGACGTCACGCACGGCTGTCCGGGGACCGGAACTGACGCGCGTCACCGGGTGCCCTTCGCGTACATTGCGGGCGGGTACCGGGAGTGACGCGAGGGGACGGACAGCACGTGGCAGGGGCAAGGCAGGCCGTGAGCGAGGCCCGCAGGATCGTCGTCAAGGTGGGCTCCTCGTCGCTGACCACCGCCTCCGGCGGACTGGACGCCGACCGGGTCGACGCGCTCGTCGACGTGCTGGCCAAGTGCCGCAGCGGAGGCGAGAGGGAGATCGTCCTGGTCTCCTCCGGTGCCATCGCCGCGGGGCTCGCCCCGTTGGGCCTGCGCCGTCGCCCCAAGGACCTGGCCCGTCAGCAGGCCGCCGCCAGCGTCGGCCAGGGACTGCTGGTGGCCCGCTACACCGCCTCCTGCGCCCGCTACGGCGTCCGTGTCGGCCAGGTGCTGCTGACCAGCGACGACATGAGCCGCCGTGCCCACCACCGCAACGCCTCCCGCACGCTCGACAAGCTGCTGGCGATGGGCGCCCTGCCGATCGTCAACGAGAACGACACCGTCGCCACGGACGAGATCCGCTTCGGCGACAACGACCGGCTCGCCGCCCTCGTCGCCCATCTCGTCCACGCCGACCTGCTGGTCCTGCTCTCGGACGTGGACGGCGTGTACGACGGCGACCCCAGCAGGCCCGGCACCTCGCGGATAACGGAGGTGCGGGAGCCAGCCGACCTGGCCGGAGTGGACATCGGCAGCGCGGGAAAGGCCGGCGTCGGCACCGGCGGCATGGTCACCAAGGTCGAGGCCGCCCGGATCGCGGCCGCGGCCGGTATCCCGGTGGTCCTCACCAGCGCCGTCCACGCCGCCGACGCGTTGTCCGGCGGTGACACCGGCACCTACTTCCACCCGGCCGGCAAACGCTCCGCGGACCGGCTGCTGTGGCTTCAGCACGCGTCCACCCCGCAGGGCGCGCTGGTCCTGGACGACGGCGCCGTGTCGGCGGTCGTCGAGAGGCGGACCTCTCTGCTGCCGGCCGGCATCGCCTCCGTCGAGGGCGACTTCACCGCCGGCGACCCGGTCGAACTGCGGGACGGCGAGGGTCACGCGGTGGCCCGCGGGCTCGTCAACTTCGACTCCAGGGAGATCCCCCGACTGATCGGCCGCTCCACCCGGGAACTCGCCCGCGAGCTGGGTCCGGCGTACGAGCGCGAGGTCGTCCACCGGGACGATCTGGTGATCCTGCACCCCTGACCACGGCACCCGAAAACGGGGTGAACGACCCGGGAAGGTCGTCGCCCTGAGGTGGACGTTCCGCAAAACCGCCACGCGAGCCCTTGCGGCCTGCTCAACTTTGACTCAGGGACACAAGCCGACCGACCCCCGGGTCGTTCCGTGCGTAAAGGAGGCCGTCGTGAGACGAGTGCGCCCTGGGACAGGGGCAGCGGCGTCCCGCGGCGGTGGCGCCGCGGGCACGTCCGCGCGCGTGGTCGGCGATGAGCGTGCCCTGACGAGCGTCGCGGCCGACGCCCGCTACGAGGGCGATCCCGAGAACCTGCCGCGTCTGTGGCACGTCACCCTGAGCGTCTCCGGCGGCGAGGCGCCGATCACCGAGGTCCGGCGTGCCCTCGAACAGCTCGCCCACGACCACCCCTTCCTTCTGACCAGCAGATACGCGAACGACCACGCCGAGATCCGGTACTGGGAGGAGGCCCGCGACCTGCACGACGCTGCGGCCGTCGCCCTGCGGCTGTGGGGCGAGCACCGGCAGACCGCCGGGCTCCCGCCGTGGGAGATCGTCGGCCTGGAGGTCATCGACCGCCAGACCTACCACCAGCGCATCTCCAAGGGGTACGGTCCGGCGCCGGCGACACCGGTGGGCGTTCATCCCTTCTGACCGGCGTGCTCCCCGGTCCTGACGGGCGCGTCCCGCGGGCCGCACCCGTTTTCGCGGGGTCTGTGAGGTCTGCGGGGCTTGTCTCGGGGTGTGGGATGAGCCGTGAACGCGCCCGTCCGGCGCACTACGCTTCCCTCATGACCACGCTCTCGCCGTACGACTCCATGTCCCCGGTCACCCGGGCCGCCTACCGGGCCAAAGCCGCCGCCGCCGACCTCGCGCCGCTCCCGCGGGGCGAGAAGGACGACGCGCTGCTCGCCGTCGCGGACGCGCTGGAGGTCCGTACGAGCGAGATCGTCGAGGCCAACGCCCTGGACATCGCAAAGGCCCGGGAGGCCGGCACCAGCGACGCGATCATCGACCGGCTGACCCTGACCCCGGAGCGGGTACGGGCCATCGCCTCGGACGTGCGGGACGTGGTCGCGCTGCCCGACCCGGTCGGCGAGGTCGTACGCGGCTCGACCCTCCCCAACGGGATCGACCTGCGCCAGGTCCGGGTACCCCTCGGCGTCGTCGGGATCATCTACGAGGCCCGCCCGAACGTCACCGTCGACGCCGCCGCCCTCTGCCTGAAGTCCGGCAACGCGGTCCTGCTGCGCGGCTCGGGCTCGGCGTACGAGTCGAACAGCGCCCTGGTGAAGGTGGTCCGGGACGCCGTGGGCGGGGCCGGGCTGCCCGCCGACGCGGTGCAGCTGGTGCCGGGCGAGAGCCGCGAGAGCGTGCGCGAGCTGATGCGGGCCCGTGGCCTGGTGGACGTGCTGATCCCGCGGGGTGGAGCGTCGCTGATCCGGACCGTGGTCGCCGAGTCCACTGTCCCGGTCATCGAGACCGGCACCGGCAACTGCCACGTCTACGTCGACGCGCACGCCGACCTCGACATGGCGATCGACATCCTGATCAACTCCAAGGCGCACCGGGTCAGCGTCTGCAACGCCGCCGAGACCCTCCTCGTGCACCAGGACATCGCGTCCGAGTTCCTGCCCCGGGCCCTGGACGCCCTCGCCGAGGCGGGCGTGACCGTGCACGCCGACGAGCGGGTGCTGGCGTACGCCAAGGACTCCAAGGCGACGGTCGTCGAGGCCACCCCGGAGGACTGGGAGACGGAGTACCTGTCCTACGACATCGCCGCCGCGGTGGTGGACTCCCTGGACAAGGCCGTCGAGCACATCCGGCTGTGGACCTCAGGCCACACCGAGGCCATCGTCACCACCTCGCAGCAGGCCGCCCGCCGCTTCACCCAGTTGGTCGACTCCACGACGGTCGCGGTCAACGCCTCCACCCGGTTCACGGACGGCGGCCAGTTCGGCTTCGGCGCGGAGATCGGCATCTCCACGCAGAAGCTGCACGCCCGGGGGCCGATGGGCCTGCCGGAGCTGACCAGCACCAAGTACATCGTCACCGGGGACGGACACGTGCGGCGCTGAGGGGCGCGCGGGGATCCGGCGTTCGAGGCGTATGCGTGTGGTATGCGCCAGGCGCATATGCCAGTGCGCGGGGACGGCATCTCATCCGCCGGATGAATTTCCATACCGTCTGCCCAAATTGACCCCTCCGGTCTACTCTGGATCCGTGCCGGAGGACGTGGGGGGTTCGCCGTTCCCTGACGGCTGGGAGCCCGACGACGACCACGACCGCGGGGTGTCGGACGAAGAGTTCGCCTCCGTGGTCTTCGACGACGCCTTCGTACGGGCGGCCGTGGTGCACGAGCCGACCGCCGTGGAGCGCCTCCTGGCCGCCGCGCAGGCGAGAGCGGAGGCATCCGAGGCCGAGGCCCGCCGAGCGGCCCTCGGCAGGGGCGAGCGCTACGAGGACGGGTTCGGCCCCGACGACCCCGGCGGTTTCCGCCATGATCCGGACCTCGACGACCTGGACGACAGCGACATCCTCGAAGGCCGCTACGGCACCTCCGGGACGTACGGCAAACAGGTCCGCTGGCACCGCCCCATCGCTTGGCTGCTCGCGATCGTGATGGGGATCGGCATGGTGGCGCTGGCCTTCGCGGCGGTCTACCGGAGTGCCTCCTCCGGCGGCCGGGACCAGGTCCCGGCGCCCGCGTCGACCGGGCTGGAGCAGGGCACCGCGGCGGCACCGTCCGCATCAGCCGACTACTCCCGGCCCGCCGTGCCCGCCGAACCGCGCACGCCCTGAGCACCCACCGGCCGGTCCTGGCCGCTTCCCGGTGAGAACCTGTCAGAAGTTGTCGTGTACCAGGGCGTTTACCTGACCTCCCGGCGACCTACTCTGAAGATATGGGAGGGCCTGGAGAACCACCTGACGGTGCACCCGAGGGCAGCCCCGGAGGTGGCGAGGACGAGTACCGGTCCGTCGTCTTCGACGAATCGTTCGTTCGTGCTGCCCGCCTCCAGGAGTTCTCCGCCCAGGAGCGCATTGCCGACCACGCGCCCGCCGTACGCCGTAGGCCGCCCCTGCGCCGCGGGCTCTCCCGGCAGGCCCTGGTGCTGGTCCTGCTGATCGCTCTCGCCTTCGGCACCGCGATCTACATGGGCGTCCGTCACCCCTACCAGAGCCCCGCCGCCCGGCAGCCCGTCGAGCCCCTGCGCATGACCGTGATCCCGCTCGCCCCGCAGGGCAAGGTGCCCGGGCACACCGACCCCGAGTACCTGTACGCGCACAGCCCCGCCGCGCAGTACCGCGTCGGCGCCGAGGGGATTCCGCTGCCGGCCTCGCGTCGCACCGCGCACTTCTCCGACAGCCAGGTGGTGACCGCCCTGACCACCGCCAAGGACTACCTGGTCCGCTCCTCGCTCGACCCGGGCATCCTCACCGGCGAGCAGACCCGCCCCGTGCGCGTCCTGCTGGACACCGACCAACTCGACCAGTTCGACCAGAGTTTCGCCCAGCCCACCGCCGACGGCAGGCACGCGCCCACCGGATGGCTGGTTCGCTTCGACCCCGCCGCTGCCGAACTGGCCGACCGGAGGATCCGCGTCCAGGGCTCCCTGCAGGCCGCCGAGACCGACTCCTCCACGCTGGAGGTCACCGCGGACCACACCTTCGTCTACGCGCTGCGCCCCACCGGCGCCGCCGCCGGGGCGAAGGCCTCGCTGTTCACCGTCCGGCGTGAGCTGCACTTCCGCTTCGACCGGGAGGACCTGCGGCTGCACACCGCCCAGCTCGTCGTCTCCTACGTGCAGGCCGGGCCGCTGTCCTGCGCCGAGGACTCCACGAACCGCCTGCGTCCGCTGCTGGCGGGCCAGACCGCGAAGGCGGGCGGCCCGGCCGGTACGGACCCCTACGCGACGGGCAGCGCCCCGGCGCTGTGCGGGTCCCTGGCGACCAGCGCGCAACCGAAGGTGTGAACCCCCGCCGTAGGCTCAGTCGTCGTCGCGCGGCGGAGTGTCCGTCGGGCGCTGGTCCGTCGGAGGCTGGTCGGCCGGCTGGTCCTTCGGTGCCGAGCCCGCGAAGCCGCCGAAGCCGCGCCGCACCCGGCCGCCCAGGTCTCCCGCCCCGCCGGCTATGTCGCTGACCAGCTTCATCAGCGGGTCCTTGGAGCCCTTGACGTTGCTCGCGTAGCTCGCCGCCGACTCGCGGAACGAGTCCGTGACCGAGGTGTCCTTGTCCTCGCTGCGCCGCGGGTAGTGGCCGTCCATGAGCCGCTGGAAGTCGCGGGACTCGGACCACTTCTTCAGCTCGGCCGCCCGGACGGTGGTGAACGGGTGGGTACGCGGCAGCACATTGAGGATCTTCAGCACGGAGTCCCGCAGGTCGCCGCCGGCCTCGTACTCGTCGGCCTGCTTCAGGAACGAGTCCACGTTCATCTCGTGCAGATGGTTGCCGCCGGCAAGCTTCATCAGGCCGCGCATGGAGGCCCTGAGGTCCTGGCCGACCAGCAGACCGGCGCGGTCCGCCGACAGCTCCGACTTGCGGAACCACTCGCGCAGCGCGGTCACGATCGCCATGATCGCCAGGTTCCCGAGCGGGATCCAGGCGACCCGGAGGGCGAGGCTGGTCAGGAACAGCAGGATGGTCCGGTAGACGGAGTGGCCGGACAGCGCGTGCCCCACCTCGTGTCCGACGACCGCCCGCATCTCCTCCTCGTCCAGCAGCTCGACGAGGCCCGTGGTGACGACGATGATCGGCTCGTCCAGGCCGATGCACATCGCGTTCGGCTGCGGGTCCTGGTTGACGTACATCGGCGGGACCTTCTCCAGGTCCAGGATGTAACAGGCGTCCCGCAGCATGTCGTTGAGGTGCGCGAACTGCTCGTCGGACACGCGCACGGAGTCGGACAGGAACAGCAACCGCAGGCTGCGCTCGGGCAGCAGACCGCTGAGCGCCTTGAAGACCGTGTCGAAACCGCTCAGCTTGCGCAGCGCCACCAGGGCGGAGCGATCGGCGGGGTGCTCGTACGCACGCGAGGAGATCCCCGGGAAGCGCCTGCGCTGCCTGCTCGGTACGTTCTCGTGGCCGTTCTGCTCGTGCCCGTCGGACATGCCGTCCCCCCATGTGCGTGTGAGTGGCCCTTTGCGGACCCTTGTGCGGCCCTTTGCGCCCCCGAAGCAGAGCCCAGCCTAGGCGGCGCTACCGTGGACGGGCACTACAGCGAAGGAGTTCCACGCCATGGAGCACAACTCCGCGGCCGCCTGGTTCGGCGAGGCCGCGAACGCCGCCGAGCAGCAAGGCTCCGGGGATCTGCTCCGGATCGTCCTGGTCGTGATGATGCTGGGGTGTGCGCTGACCGCGTGGTTCCTGCTGCGGGGCTACAAGCGGAAGGACGACTGAGGCGGCACGAAGGTTCCCCGACGCGGAGCCGCCGTGATGCCTCTTGCGCCGCCCGCTTACGATGAGCTGACATCTTTATCCCGCCCTCCCCCACTCTCGACCTCGCTCGAGCGGGGGGACCTCCATCGGATAGGTTCTGCCGAAGATGAGCTTCCACAGCACCGCTGCCCAGTTGGTCACCCTCGCCGCCGAGGGCGAGGAGCGTGGTGGCAACCACGAGAGCCTCAACCCGCTGGTGACCGGAGGCGGCGCCCTCCTCGTCCTGCTGCTTCTGCTGTGGATCACCACCCGTTTCAACCGCGACCGCTGAGTCGGGCGAAGGCCCGGCCGGCATCCGGCACGAGTCCGGCGGGCCCCGCTTCCCGGGCCGCCCCCGGGGAGCTGTCGGCCGGGGCCCTCAGGCCGGGCCGGTAGGGTCTGCACGCATGGGAGAGCAGGACATGCCTACCGGTCCGGCGAACGACATGCCGAACGGCGCGCAGGACGGTCCGGTCGACAACACGACCGACGACCGTCAACACGACGCCGCCGGGAACGCCACGAGCGATACCGCCGACGGACGGACGAGAGCCGCCACGAACAGCCCGCGCAACGCCGTCGGGGACGGTTCGGCGAGCGGCGGCGGCAAGCGACTGCCGGTCGGCCCGGGCAACGGCCCGTCGAATCCCGGCAAGCGGCGCCTCGGCGTGATGGGCGGAACGTTCGACCCGATCCACCACGGGCACCTCGTCGCGGCCAGCGAGGTCGCCGCCCAGTTCCATCTGGACGAGGTGGTGTTCGTCCCGACCGGCCAGCCGTGGCAGAAGAGCCACCGCAAGGTCTCCGCGGCCGAGGACCGCTATCTGATGACGGTCATCGCGACCGCGGAGAACCCCCAGTTCTCGGTCAGCCGCATCGACATCGACCGCGGCGGTCCGACCTACACCACGGACACCCTGCGCGACCTGAAGGCGCTCAACCCCGACACGGACCTCTTCTTCATCACCGGCGCCGACGCCCTCGGCCAGATCCTGACCTGGCGGGACGTGGCGGAACTGTTCTCCCTGGCGCACTTCATCGGGGTCACCCGGCCGGGCCACGTCCTGTCCGACCCCGGCCTTCCCGAAGGCGGTGTCTCGCTCGTCGAGGTGCCCGCCCTCGCGATCTCCTCCACCGACTGCCGAGCGAGAGTCGCCAAGGGCGACCCCGTCTGGTATCTGGTGCCGGACGGAGTCGTGCGCTACATCGACAAGCGCGAGCTGTACCGCGGCGAGTGAGCCGAGAGGGGCACCGGTGAACGACCGATACGACGCGGGGTACGGGGACGACCAGTACCAGCTCGTCGGCTACGACGAGTACGGCCAACCCGTGTACCAACAGGCCCAGCCCCACCAGGGCCGGCCCGCACAGGCTCCGCAGCAGTCCCAGCAGGACGCCCGGCAGCCGTACGACCCGTACGCGCAACAGGGCTACGGATACGACCCGTACGCCAACGGCGGGCAGCAGGCCCCGGGGTACGACCCCTACGGCACCGGCCTACAGGCGCCCATGCCGCCCTACGACCCCTACGCCACCGGTACCCAGCACGGCGGCGGCCAGGCGCCCTCGTACGACCCCTACGGCCAGAGCGCCACCTCCGGGCAGCAGCCCCGAGTCGCCGAACAGACCGCCTACATCCCGCAGCAGGCCGGCCCCACCCAGGAACCGGTGGCTCCCGGGCCCGACCAGCGCGCCGGAGCCGACGGCGACCGTCGCGCCGGCCCCGACCGGGCATCCGCCGACGGGGACGAAGGCAACTACCACACCGAGCAGTTCGCGTTCGTCGAGGAGCCCGACGGCGACTCCGAGGACGTCATCGACTGGCTGAACTTCACCGAGAACCGCACCGAGCGCCGTGAGGAGGCCAAGCGCCGCGCCCGCAGTCGTCTCATCGCCCTCGTCGTGGTCCTGGGGCTGGCCGCCGTCGGTGGCGTCGGCTACCTCGGATACGCCGGGAAGCTGCCCGGACTCTCGTCGTCGTCCGACAGCAAGGCCGGCACCGCTACGGCCGCCGGCGCCCAGAAACGCGACGTGATCGTCGTACATCTGCACAACACGGCGAAGGGCGGCACCTCCACGGTCCTGCTCGTCGACAACACCACCACCAAACGGGGCACCACCGTCCTGCTGCCCAACTCCCTCGTCGTGACGGACGACGACGGCACCACGACCACCCTCGCGAAGTCGGTCGACGACGACGGCTCCTCCGGTACCCGCGACGCCCTCGACACCGTCCTCGGCACGGACATCCAGGGCTCCTGGCGTCTGGACACCCCCTACCTGCAGAACCTCGTCGACCTGGTCGGGAACATCGACGTGGACACCAACGCCGAGGTGCGCGACCCGAAGGCCAAGAACAAGGGCGAGGCACCCCTGGTGAGCAAGGGCAAGGCCCAGACGCTCAGCGGAAAGGCGGCCGTCGCCTACGCCACCTACCGCGCCCCCGGAGAGGCCCAGGACGCCCAGCTGGAGCGGTTCGGTCAGGTCATGCAGGGGGTGCTGCGCAAGCTCTCCTCCGACCCCACCGCCGCGACCACCACCGTGCAGACGCTCGCGCAGATCCTCGACCCGCCGCTGACGGACAGTGACCTCGGCACCTTCCTCGCCAAGCTCGCCGACCTCGCCAAGGGCGGCGACTACCGGACGACCCTGATGCCCGTCCAGAACGACGGCACCCTGAACGCCGACGCGAGCGCGAGCGTGGTCAAGGACGTCCTCGGCGGCACCGCGAAGAGCCCGGACAAGGACGCGGCCGTCAGTGTCTTCGTCCAGAACGCCACCGGCGTCACCGACAACACCGAGAAGGCCCGCGTCGTCCTCCTCAACGGCGGGTTCACCTTCCTGGGCGGCGGCAAGGCCTCCGCCACCCAGGCCACGTCCAAGGTCGTCTACGCCGACGCCGCCGACAAGGAGAACGCCGTCGAGGTCGCCAAGACCCTGGGTCTGCCCGCCGGCTCCGTCGGTAAGGGCACGGTCTCCTCGGGCGACGTCGCCGTGGTCCTCGGCCAGGACTACAAGCCGACGTCCTCCTAGCGCGGGCCACTGACTATGGGCGGTACCCCACGTGCGGCGGCCATCACGTGGGGTGCCCTCGTCCGGCCGTGAGACCCTTGGGGTCAATCGACCGCCGACCGAAAGCCTTGTAGTGACCGCGACTGACCGCTCCCTTGAACTCATCACCACCGCCGCCCAGGCGGCCGCCGACAAGCTCGCCCACGATGTGATCGCCTACGACGTCAGCGACGTGCTGTCGATCACGGACGCCTTCCTGCTGGCCTCCGCACCCAACGACCGCCAGGTCAAGTCCATCGTCGACGAGATCGAGGAACGGCTGCAGAAGGAGCTCGGCGCCAAGCCGGTGCGCCGGGAGGGCGATCGCGAGGCCCGCTGGATCCTGCTCGACTACATCGACATCGTCGTGCACGTCCAGCACAGCGAGGAGCGGGTCTTCTACGCCCTGGAACGGCTGTGGAAGGACTGCCCCGAGATCGAACTGCCCGCCGACGCCACGGCCACCCGCGGCAAGGCCGAGGAACACGCCAAGCTGCAGGCCGAGGAGGACGGCGCCGACTTCGGAGACCAGCGGTGAGCGCGTCCTCGGTCGCCGACGCGGGACGCAAGCCGGGCCGGGGCCGCCGCGTCATCCTCTGGCGGCACGGCCAGACCTCGTGGAACGTGGAGCGCCGCTTCCAGGGCACCACGGACGTCGAGCTCACCGAGACCGGCCTCGGCCAGGCCCGCCGCGCCGCCCGGCTGCTCGCCTCCCTCAGGCCCGACGCGATCGTCGCCTCCGACCTCCGGCGGGCCGCGCACACGGCCGCCCAGCTCGCCGAGCTCACCGGGCTGGACGTGACCCACGACGAGGGCCTGCGCGAGACCTACGCGGGCGTCTGGCAGGGCCTGACGCACGAGGAGATCATCGCCCGGTACGGCGACGAGTACGCCGGGTGGAAGCGCGGTGAGGCGGTGCGCCGCGGCGGGGGCGAACTGGAGTCCGAGGTCGCCGACCGGGCCGCCCCCGTCGTGCTGCGGCACGCCGAGAAGCTGCCCGAGAACGGCACGCTGGTCGTGGTCAGCCACGGCGGCACGATCCGCACCACGATCGGACGTCTCCTCGGCCTGGAGACCCACCACTGGGAGAGCCTCGGCGGACTCTCCAACTGCTGCTGGTCCGTCCTCGGCGAGGGCGTTCGCGGCTGGCGTCTCCTCGAACACAACGCCGGCACCCTCCCGGAGCCGGTGCTCGGCGACGACGACTGAGCGGCCCGTCGGTCCCCGGCACGGGGCCCTCACGGGCCCGGGAACCCGGATTTCACTTTCCGGCAGGTCGCAGGCTAAAGTTCTTCTTGTTCGCCCCGCCGAGCGGGGCGAGACACCATGCGGCTCCGCCGCGTGGCCGCAAGGGGCTATAGCTCAGTTGGTAGAGCGCCTGCATGGCATGCAGGAGGTCAGGAGTTCAATTCTCCTTAGCTCCACAGATCGACACTCTGTTGAGTTGTCAAAGATCAGTTGATGAAGATCCCGCCCCTCAGGGGGCGGGTTTTTTCATGCCAGGCGGCGACCCGCCACTCACACCGCTCCCTCAACTGATCGTCTTCCGGCCGGTGCCGGGTGCAGGGTGCCGGGTCGGCGGTGATGATCCCGCAGGTGCTCAGCCTGATCCAGTGTCACTTCACCGGCGAGGCCAGGGCCAGGGCGCTCGGCGCCAATGCGGCGGTCCTCGCCGTCGGCGCCGCCGCCGGGCAGGTCGTCGGCGGAGTCCTGGTCGGCGTGGACCTGTTCGGCACCGGCTGGCGGCCGGTGTTCCTCGTGAACGTGCCGGTGGGTCTCGCCCTGCTGCTGGTCGGCGGCCGTGTCACTTTTCACAGTGCCGCTGGTGCTCGGGCAGGAACAGGACTGGCCGCTGTGGTCCTGGCTGTCGCCGGCGACGGGCGCACTGCTGTTCGGGCTGTGCTGCGTGTACGAGTCACGGCTGGCCCGGCGCGGCGGAGCCCCGCTGATCGCCCCGCGCTGGCCGTCGTGGTCGTGGGCCTCGACCTGAGGGGCGGCGGCGACGGCGGCGCGCTGCTGTACGTCGCGTACGCCGGCGTGGGGGCCGGGCTCGCGCTCGCCTTCAGCCCGACGCTCACCCGCGCTCTCGCGACGGTGGCACCCGAGAACGCGGCGGACGCCAGCGGTCTGCTCGCGACCGTCACACCACTCGGCCAACTGACCGGAGTCGCGGTCTTCGGCACACTGTTCTTGAACCGGCTTGAGTCACTCGCGGCCTCCGGGGCGTATACCTCTGCGGAGGCGCTTTCAACGTGCGTGTTCGCGCTGGCCGGGACGGCCGCGGTGGGGGCCGTGTCCGGACTGGTACTGAGGCGTCGCTGACCGTATTGGCCCGGCCGTGGCAGAATCAAACGGCCGGAAGGGAGCGCGGCCCTACGGGAGGGAGCAGTGATGCCTGCGAGCATCGTCAAGGAGGTCGGCCACCTCCTTGATGCAGCGGCGACACAGGACACGGTCATCCGTCTCAGCTGCCCTTCCTGCGGTTCCGTTCATGTGGCACAGGTCCTCGGCGACAACGGGGGAGTTTCCTACGTGTGCACGGCCTGCGGCCACAGCTGGAGCTGATCGATGGGTGCACACAGGCGAAAGTGCGACTGGTGCGGCAGTGGTACGCCGATTGTCCGGGACATGGAACCGGTCAACCCGGAGTACCAGTACTGGTGCGAGGAATGCGCGCGGGCGCTGATCATAAAAGGCGACCCGATCGAGACGTACCGTGAACTGGAGGGGGAGCCGATCTACGGCCGGCTCCTCGAAGAGCACTGCACGCTCAAACGGTTCTATTCGTTCGTCACCGCGTAAGCGGACATCAGCCGCAGAAACAGGACAGAACGGAAACGATTTGGTGCTCACCCGGTGGGCCGGTAATGTTGGCGTCGTCGCCAGGGAAACCGGGCGGCGCGGTCAATATGCGGCTTCACCGCGTGACCACGAGGGGCTATAGCTCAGTTGGTAGAGCGCCTGCATGGCATGCAGGAGGTCAGGAGTTCAATTCTCCTTAGCTCCACAAGTGAGAGGGCGACCTACTCCGCGGACAACGCGGAACAGGTCGCCCTCCTCGTTTTCGCGGGGATGTGCCGAGCAAGCCCGCACCGGACGGCCGAAGTTGAAGGGCCGCCTCTTTGGAGGCGGCCCTTTTTCACGCTCTGGGTTTCTGCGCTCCGTGTCCTTGAGCTCAGCGCCCCAGGGCCCGGCGGCCGCGGCCCTGGGAGAGCACCGGCAGGTTGTTGCGGGTCCCGCCCTGGGCGCGGTTGTCCTCCTCGATGCGCAGGGCGAGGGCGGGGCAGCGGCGGACCGCTCGGAGCGCCTTCGCCTCGGCGTAGCGCGGTACTTGGGCCTGCGCGACCGTCGGGAAGCCGTCGGCGCCGAGTTCGAAGACCTCGGGGAGGATGTCCGCGCACAGGCCGTGGCCCCGGCACAGCGTCCAGTCGACGTAGATCTTCTGGCGGCTGGGACCGTTCTCCTCGGCCTCGCCGCCGCCCGGGATGCCCGTAGGCATCTTGCCGCCCTCGAAGAGCGGCAGAACGCCCTCAACGGGCCGTCCGCAGCCGTTTCCGAGGACGTGGGCGGCCAGGTCGTCCGTAAACGCCTTGATGGTCGACTCCAGGAACATCGCGGAACCGTCCGGGTGCGAACAGGCGCCGCGCCGCTTCACGTTCTTGGCGACCTGCTTGAGAGCCTCCAGGGCGGCCGGACCGCCACCGTTGATGATGTCCTCCATGCCGCGCGCGGCGGCCGGCAGACCGAGGTAGCAGGGGCCGCACTGGCCCGCGCTCTCCTCGGCCAGCCACTGCGCGACCCGCAGCGACTCGCCGAGCGGACAGGTCTCCTGACTGATCGGCAGGATCGCGCCTGCGCCGAGCGCACCGCCCACCGCGTCCAGGGAGTTGCGGGAGACGATCGCCTCGTTCACCGTCGCCGAGTCGATCCACTTTCCGTGGTAACCGCCGGTCAGCACGCCCTGCGGAACCGGCGGGGCACCGGCGAGCTGAAGCACGTAGCGCAGCGGCACACCGGTGGGGACCTCGATCACCATGGGGCGGGCGACCGCGCCGGACACCGTGAGCATGACGGTGCCGGGCTCGTCGTACAGACCGGTGTTGCCGTAGCGCTCGGGGCCGATGCGGGCGCCGATCGCGAGCTGGGCGAACGTCTCCGCGTTCGACAGCAGGGTGGGCGCGCCGCCGACGCCGTTCTGCGAGGCGCTGACCTTGCGGCCGGGCGGGATCGCCGGGCCGCCGTCGATGGAGCGGATCAGCGACGCGGCGGCGCCGGTGACCATGCGTACCGGATTGCGCTGCACGCTCGCGCGCAGCGCCGATCTGCGGCTGTTGCTGAGGCCGCGTTCGGCGAGCGCGGCCTCCATGGAGCGCTGGGTCGATTCGCGGGTGACCCCCACCACGAGCGTGCGGGCACCCAACGCCTCCGCGACCAGCAGCGCGCCGTCCAGGATGAGGTGCGGGGCACGGTTGATCAGCACCGTGTCCTTGCGGCAGGCCGGCTCGTCCTCGCTGCCGTTGACGACGACGACCGGCCGTACGCCGCGCTTGATCGCCGCGTCGGCCACCGAGCGCAGCTTCTTGTGGAAGGGGAAGCCCGCGCCGCCGCGGCCCTTCAGGTTGATGCGCTCGGAGAGCTGCGCGAGCTTCTCCCCGCCCATCGGTTCGAGCGGGCCGTGCACCTTCAGGTGCATGGGCAGATCGAGTCGCTCGACAAGGTCGAAGCCAGACGTGAGCTGGGGAAGGCCGACCACGCGGACTTCTGGGACGTCGGGCAGGGCCTCGTTCACCTATAGCCTCCGGAAGGCATGTTCCAAGGTTCGCCCGAACCCGGTGCGTCAAAGTTTTGGCCAGCACCGGGCGATGGTTCGGCGGGACCGCTGTGGTTGTACGTGTCGTCCGGGTAGTACGCGCCGTAGAGGTTGTTTGTCTCAGTGGTGTCGTACACATCACTCGACCCATAACCGGATGCGCCCGGATTGCCATAGGCCGGGATGTTGTATCCCGTGTCGTTCAGCGGGTCGTAGGCCGACGGGGGCGCCTCGCCGACCGGCGGCGGGGACGGGATGGGCCAGCTGCCCGACGTACTGCCGTTGGCGTCCGTCCGCGGGATCGCCTCGGTGGGCTGCATGTCCATCGGCAGGTCCATGCGCGCGGTCTGGTCGGCCGCGAACTGCTGACCCGCGTTCCGGGGCGTGGAGACGGCGCGGTAGGCGGCGGCGAAGCCGTTCGCGGGCTCCGGGGCGGCGGGGGCCTCGTACGCGGGGTTCGCGCGGGTCTGGGAGCGGGCCCCACGCGCGTTCTCGTAGCCGGGCAACGAGCCTCCCGACAGGGTCCCGGTGGACTCCGCCGCCCTCCGGGCCCGGCTCGCGTCCAGCTCGTCGCGGCCCGGCCGCTCCTCGGTCCCCATGATCGCGCCGATCTGGTCGGCGATCCTGCGCTTGAACGGGCGCGGAGCCGCGCGCAGGGCGAGTGCCGCGGTGACACCGAGGACCGAGAGGCCGTAGAGGATCACAAAGATCGGCTTGGCGGCGCGGCCCGCGTACAGGCCGTGGACCAGCGCCGCGCACCAGGCCGGGTAGGCCAGCATGTGCATGGCCCGCCAGCGGGCCGCCACCGGGGCGGGCGAGGCGAACCTGCTGCGCAGGACGCCGGTGATGCCCACGAAGATCATGAGCAGGCCGGCCACCGAGCCGAGACCGATCAGTCCCTCGACTCCGGTGACGCCGAGCGAGAACGGGATGATGGCGGCGATCAGCTGGGTGTGATCGAGCGCGATCTTCGTGGTGATGTGCAGCAGCAGGAACGCGATCGAGGCGACCGCGGTCGTCCGGTGGACCGCCTGTCCGATGATCCGCTGGCGCGTGTGCAGGAAGATCCGGTCCTGGGCGACCAGGCCCCAGATCACCGAACAGCTGAGCGATACGAGGGACAGTACGCCCGCGCCGAAGTTGAGGAAGTCGCGGACCCGTTCACCTCCGACCAGCACGACTACGGGTATGAGGAGCAGGGCGACAGCCGACGCCACCCCATAGGCCGACCGGCCGGACTGGGGAAGCGAGCTGTTACTACGACGAGGGTTCATGGGGGCAACTCCGAGCAGTTTCGGGAAAGCGGTCCCGCTGCCGCACTTTAAGTGGCGCCATACCGATCGGTACGAGGTTTGAGTTATTGCGTTGTTATCAAATGACGATGTGGCCGTTGTGCCGTCCCTTTGTGGCTGTTACGCGAAGTAACTTCTGACTGTGATTCAGTTGTGGTCCAGTGTGACCGGTCGTGCCCGGTGTGGTCCGCGGGGGCAGCAGTCGGTGCCCATAAGGCATACGTAAGCGCGTCGCGTCCTGCTCAAGGGCTGCGGTACCCTAACCGCATGCGTGCCGTACGCCTTCTGCTTAGCGGGCCGCGCTGATCAGTCCCGACCGCCGGTGAGAGACCGTGGTCGGCATCGGCGCGGCGTCCCCTCCTGTGCGAGGGGATTTTTCGTTTCTTGGATGTCGCAGCCGCCGGCAGAGACGATCGATGGAGCTTTGAGGATCATGAGCGAGACGAACCCCGCTGTCGCCGCCGAGGTGGCCGCGCCGCACCGCTACACGGCTGCCATGGCGGCCGACATCGAGGCACGCTGGCAGGACTTCTGGGACGCCGAGGGCACCTACGGGGCGCCGAACCCGACGGGTGACCTGGCCGGGGACGCCGCGCTGGCCGCCAGGCCCAAGAAGTTCGTCATGGACATGTTCCCGTATCCGTCCGGTGCGGGCCTGCACGTCGGGCACCCCCTGGGCTACATCGCCACCGACGTCTTCGCGCGCTTCCAGCGCATGACCGGCCACAACGTCCTGCACACCCTGGGCTTCGACGCCTTCGGCCTGCCCGCCGAGCAGTACGCCGTGCAGACCGGCACGCATCCGCGCGTGTCCACCGAGGCCAACATCGAGAACATGAAGTCCCAGCTGCGCCGGCTGGGCCTGGGCCACGACAAGCGCCGGTCGTTCGCCACGATCGACCCGGACTACTACAAGTGGACCCAGTGGATCTTCGTACAGATCTTCAACTCCTGGTACGACGACGAGGCGGGCCGGGCCCGCCCGATCTCCGAGCTGATCGCCCTCTTCGAGTCCGGTGAGCGTCCCGTACCGGGGCACACGCGCGCGTGGAGCGAGCTGAGCGCCGCCGAGCGCGCCGACGTCCTGGGCGAGTACCGCCTGGCCTACGCCTCCGACGCGCCGGTCAACTGGTGCCCCGGCCTGGGCACCGTACTGGCCAACGAGGAGGTCACCGCCGACGGCCGCTCCGAGCGCGGCAACTACCCGGTCTTCAAGGCCAAGCTGCGCCAGTGGAACATGCGGATCACCGCGTACGCCGACCGGCTGCTGGACGACCTGGAGGCGCTGGACTGGCCCGAGGCCATCAAGCTGCAGCAGCGCAACTGGATCGGCCGCTCCGAGGGCGCCCGTGTCGACTTCCCGATCGACGGCGAGCGCATCACGGTCTTCACCACCCGCCCGGACACCCTGTTCGGCGCGAGCTACATGGTGCTTGCCCCGGAGCACCCGCTGGTCGAGAAGTTCACCCCGGACGCCTGGCCCGAGGGCACCCACGAGGTGTGGACCGGCGGTCACGCGAGCCCGGCCGAGGCCGTCTCCGCGTACCGCGCGCAGGCCGCCTCGAAGTCCGACGTCGAGCGGCAGGCCGAGGCCAAGGACAAGACCGGTGTCTTCATCGGCGCGTACGCGACCAACCCGGTCAACGGCGACCGGATCCCCGTCTTCATCGCCGACTACGTGCTGATGGGTTACGGCACCGGCGCGATCATGGCCGTCCCGGCGGGTGACCAGCGCGACTTCGAGTTCGCCCGCGCCTTCGAGCTGCCGATCCCCTGCATCGTCGAACCGACCGACGGCCGGGGCACCGACACGTCGACCTGGGAGCAGGCCTGCTCGGCGCACGACGCGGAGATCATCAACTCCTCCAACGCCGAGATCTCGCTGGACGGCCTGGGCGTCGCCGACGCCAAGGCGCGCATCACCGAGTGGCTGGAGCGCAAGGGCATCGGCGAGGGCACCGTCAACTTCCGGCTGCGTGACTGGCTGTTCAGCCGGCAGCGCTACTGGGGCGAGCCCTTCCCGATCGTCTACGACGAGGAGGGCATCGCCCACTCGCTGCCCGAGTCGATGCTGCCGCTGGAGCTGCCGGAGGTCGAGGACTACTCGCCGCGCACCTTCGACCCGGACGACGCCGACACCCAGCCCGAGACCCCGCTGTCCCGCAACGAGGACTGGGTCGAGGTGACCCTGGACCTGGGCGACGGACGGGGCCCGCGCGCATACCGTCGCGAGACCAACACCATGCCCAACTGGGCCGGTTCCTGCTGGTACGAGCTGCGCTACCTGGACCCGCACAACGACCGGAAGCTGGTCGACCCGGAGATCGAGCAGTACTGGATGGGGCCGCGCGAGGGTCAGCCGCACGGCGGTGTGGACCTGTACGTCGGCGGCGCCGAGCACGCCGTGCTGCACCTGCTTTACGCGCGCTTCTGGTCCAAGGTCCTGTTCGACCTGGGGCACGTCTCCTCCGTGGAGCCGTTCCACAAGCTGTTCAACCAGGGCATGATCCAGGCCTTCGTCTACCGTGACAGCCGTGGCATCGCGGTGCCGGCCGCCGAGGTGGAGGAGCGCGACGGCGCCTACTACTACCAGGGCGAGAAGGTCTCCCGGCTGCTGGGCAAGATGGGCAAGTCCCTGAAGAACGCGGTCACTCCGGACGAGATCTGCGACGAGTACGGCGCCGACACCCTGCGTCTGTACGAGATGGCGATGGGCCCGCTGGACGTGTCCCGGCCGTGGGACACGCGCGCGGTGGTGGGCCAGTTCCGGCTGCTGCAGCGGCTGTGGCGCAACATCGTCGACGAGGCGACCGGTGAGCTGACCGTCGTGGACGCCGAGGCCGACGAGGCCACCCTGCGTGCCCTGCACAAGGCGATCGACGGGGTGCGCCAGGACCTGGAGGGCCTGCGGTTCAACACCGCCATCGCCAAGGTCACCGAGCTGAACAACCACCTGACCAAGGCATATGGAGGCGGCGGGGCCGCAGGCCCCTCGGTTGAGGGCGGTGGTGGGCGACGGGCGGGCGGGGCGGTGCCGCGGTCCGTGGCCGAGCCGCTGGTGCTGCTGGTCGCGCCGCTGGCCCCGCACATCGCCGAGGAGCTGTGGCGCAAGCTGGGCCACACCGACTCGGTCGTGCACCGGGACTTCCCGGTCGCCGACCCGGCGTACGTCGTGGACGAGACCGTGACCTGCGTGGTCCAGGTCAAGGGCAAGGTCAAGGCCCGCCTGGAGGTCTCGCCGTCCATCTCCGACGACGAGCTGGAGAAGATCGCGCTGGCCGACGACAAGGTCATCGCGGCGCTGGACGGGGCGGGGATCCGCAAGGTGATCGTGCGGGCGCCGAAGCTGGTGAACATCGTCCCGGCGTAGGCGGTCGTCGGCTGGGCCGGAGTGCCGGGAGCGTACGCATAGGGGTCGTCCCCTACGGGCAGGTTCGGGGTTTTTCTGGAACTCCGGGCCTGCCTGTTGCGTTTACCGTTGAGGAGAGGCGCGGAGTGCGCCGAGGCCGGTCGAGGAGGAGCTTGTGGACGCAGTGATCGCAGTAATCGCCCTGCTCTTCGTGCTCTTCGTGGTGCTCGGCGTCTATGCCACCGTCAAGGTGGTCGGTGCCGCCAAGCGCGGAGTGGACCGCACCATCACGCAGGCCCGCCGCACGGTCGAGGACCACACACTGCGCGCCAAGTCCTTCACGCAGATCGGCCCGGCGGGCGAGATCGCCCAGCTGCGGCTGAAGCTGCGCACGTCGATGCGTGCCACGCAGGAGGCGCTGGGCGCGGGAGTGCTCGAGGACGAATCACTCAAGGAGTCCCTCGGGCTCTTCGAGCGGCTCAGCGTGCACGGACACGAACTGGACCGCGAACTCAGGCGCCTGGAGTCCGAGCCCGACCGGACCACGCTCGCCGCACGGCTGCCCGGGCTGCGCGATCGCACCGAGCGCATCATCAAGTCGGCGGACTCACTGCGCTGGGCCACCCGCGACCGCGCCCACCGTTTCGCCGACGACGACCTGGACTCGCTGAGCACGCAGATCGACGTGGAGGCCGGCGCGCTGCGGCACTGGACGACCACGGAACCCACAGCCACCACACCGTCGCCCCCGTGGCCCGAGGCTCAGAGGGCAGAGGGCGCCTCGACCCAGCAGACCTGGCCCGAGACTTCCCGCGCCCGCGCCGCCGAGGAGCCGGATCGGCCCGCGATCACCCCGCCGGGCCCGCGGCCCACCTACCCCTGGCAGAAGAAGGCCCGCCCCGAGAGCACGACTTGATCCGGACACGGATGCCCAGGTGAGAGGGGCCGGGCTGCCGCGTGCGCGCTACGGCAGGTAACCTCCAGCTCATGTCCCGCCATGTCGCGATCGTCACCGATTCAACGGCCTACCTGCCGCAACGGACGATGGAGCGGCACGGCATCACCGCGGTCCCCCTGACCGTGGTCCTCGGTGACCAGGCTCTCGAAGAGGGCACCGAGATCTCGACCCGCTCCCTGGCCCAGGCCCTCCAGAAGCGACGGCCCGTCACCACGTCGCGGCCCAGCCCCCAGGTGTTCGCCGAGACCTACCGCAAGGTCGCCGAGTCCGGCGCCACCGGCATCGTCTCCCTCCACCTGTCCGCCGAACTCTCCGGCACACACGACGCGGCGGTGGTCGCGGCGCGCGAAGCGCCGGTGCCGGTGCGGGTGGTGGACACCGGCATGGTCGCCATGGCCCTCGGGTTCTGCGCGCTCGCCGCGGCCGAGGCGGCGGAGTCCGGTGGCACGGTGGACGAGGCCGTCACCGCGGCGGAGAAACGGGCCGCGGGCACATCCGCGTACTTCTACGTCGACACCCTCGACTTTCTGCGCCGCGGCGGTCGGATCGGTGCCGCGCAGGCCCTCTTCGGATCCGCGCTCGCGGTGAAGCCGTTGCTGCAGCTGCGCGGTGGCCGGATCGAGCCCTTGGAGAAGGTGCGGACGGCGTCGAAGGCCATCGCCCGGCTGGAGGAGATCGCGGCCGACCGGGCGGGCAGCGCGCAGGTCGACATCGCCGTCCACCATCTCGCCGCCCCGGACCGGGCGACCGCGCTCGCGGACCGGTTGCGGGCGCGGCTGCCGGACCTCGCCGACCTGCATGTGAGCGAGGTGGGGGCGGTGATCGGGGCGCACACGGGGCCCGGATTGCTGGGGGTTGTGGTCTCACCGCGTTGAGACGGGGCCTCCTGGGGGCGGGGGCTGTGCGCCGGGGCGGCGTGTCCGGCGGTGTGGCTGAGTGCGTGTCGTGGGCGTGGTGTGGGCGCCGGTGCGGGGGCGTGGGCGTTGGCCACTGCGTGCCGAGGGGGTCGCTCACTCCCATGGGTGGCGGAGTTATCCACAACCGGGTGGCAGTCCACGGGAAATGACCAAGATCATCGCGATGGCGGCGAGGTGTCAGATCCTCGGCACATGGCACTTCGATCACGTTCACGCACAGGCACCGCGACCAGTGGCCCGGGGCGCGGGCCCACCTCCGACGGCCGGACCCGTACCTCTTCACGGGCCACCACACGCACCCGTCACCGCCGTCCACCCACGCGCGGCCGTGTCGCCCGGCCCCGGCACGCGTCCGCCGACGAGCTCCGCCGCAGGGCGGAGGCGTTGTTCGCCGAACGCGCCGGGGAATGGCGGGAGTCGGGGAAGGGGCCGCCGGGCGGGGAGCAACGGGTTGCCGATGTCAGTGGCGGCACTGAGGGCACTGACGGCACCTATGTCAGTGACGGCACTGAGGGCTCTGGCGGCACCGATGCCCCCGACGTCACCGACATCAGCGGTGGGGGATTACGGGCCTCCGGCGCGGCCATAGGAGCTGTGGCCTCCCGTGACCACGTGGCCTGGGACGGCGTGGCGCCCCCCGACCGTTTGACCCGAGACGGCATGGCGCCCCCCGACCGCCGGTCCCCGAGGGGTTTCTTCGACGAGGTTGACACGGACGTGGGGTTCAGTGACCAGGCGGGGCCCGCTGTGGGCGGGCGGCGGGCGCGGCTCGGGTTGGCTCTGCGGGAGCGGTTGCCGGTGTGGCTGCAGACGCGATGCGGTCTGGAGCGGCGAGGTGTGTTCGCGCTGACGGTGCTGCTCGTCGTCGCCGGCGCGTTCGCCGTGCAGCACTTCTGGACCGGCCGGACCGAACCCGTCCGTGCGCCTGAGGTGGTGCGGGCGGCCCAGCCGTACGGTGCGGTGGAGCCCGGCGAGGAGTCGGCGCCCGCTGTGCCGGCCGGTGCACCGAGCGCCGCGGGCACGGCAGCCGCCGAGATCGTCGTGGACGTCGGTGGCAAGGTGCGCGAGCCCGGAATCCACAGTCTGCCGGCCGGTTCACGGGTCGCCGACGCGTTGCGAGCGGCCGGTGGAGTGCGGCCGGGGACGAACACCGACGGCCTCAACCGCGCCCGCTTCCTGGTGGACGGAGAACAAGTGATCGTCGGGGGCACCGCCGCCCCCGCGGTGCCCGGCTCGGGGGGCGCTCCCGCCGTCGGCGGTGCGGGCGGCGCCATGGCGGGCACCGGGCCGGCGGCCCCCGTCCTCCTCAACACGGCGACCGTGGAGCAACTCGACACCCTGCCCGGCGTGGGCCCGGTGCTGGCCCAGCACATCATCGACTACCGCACCCAGCACGGCGGCTTCCGTTCGGTGGACGAGCTGCGCGAGGTCAACGGCATCGGCGACCGCCGCTTCGCCGACCTACAAAATCTCGTACGGCCATGAGTACGCCGACCACGCCCACGCCCCACACGCCGCCCGACCCCACCACCGCCCCACCCCGTCACACTGTCCACGCCACCTCGGGAAAACGGCTCGGAGCCGCCCACCCACGGCAGGAAGGACCGACGGACCTACGGCTCGTACCGCCCGCACTCGCCGCCTGGGCGACGGCCTCGCTGACGCTGAGCGCGTCGCCGGGCCGGGTGATCGGCCTGGTGGCCGTATGCCTTGCCGCAGCCGGTGTCCTCCTGGTGTCCGCGCGGGTGCGTACTCGTCCCGCGCGGGTGACCTGGGCGCGGGTCTCGGTCGCCGCCGTGTTGCTCTGTGTCGCGGCGGCCGCGGCCTCCGCCGGGCTCCACGGGGCCGACCTTCGGCGGGGGCCGGTCCCGGCGCTGGCGCGGCAGTACGCCACGGTGACCGCGGAGGTCCAGGTGACCTCCGATCCACGGCTCACCCGCGCTCGGATCAGAGGGGACCACGCGGCACCGACGTCCGTGCTGATCAACGCCGACGTACGACGCGTCGAGACGCCGGACGGTACATCGGTGACGACTCGCGCGCCGGTGCTGATGTTCGTCGACGTGGCTGCCACGAGGACCGGTCCGCCTAACGTGGACGGGGCGCCGAGGAGACCGCGCGCTGACGCGGCAGGGGCGACGGAGGGCCCGTCTCCCGGCGTCGAGGGGCCGGGACGGTCGCCCTGGCTGGAACTGCTGCCCTCCACGAGGCTGCGGGTGACCGTGCGACTGGCGCCCGCGATGGTGGGTGGCGACCGAGTCGCGGCCGTGCTGCGGGTACGGGGCCGGGCGGCGCCGGACGTGGTGGGCGAGCCGTCGGCGCCGCAGCGGTTCGCGGGCCGGCTGCGGGCCGGGCTGAGGGAGGCAACGGACGGGCTGTCGGGGGACGCGCGGGCGCTGCTGCCCGGGCTGGTGGTCGGAGACACCGCGCGGATCACTCCGGAGCTGGACGAGGCCTTCAAGGAGACCGACCTGGCGCACACGCTCGCCGTCTCGGGCAGCAACCTCACCATCATCCTGGCCCTGCTCGTGGGGCCGCCCGGACTGGCCCGACTCGTCGAGCGGCGCGGGCTCGCGCCCCGGCTCGGGCTGTCGCTGCGGACGACCGCGCTGGCCGGCGGCGGGCTCACCCTCGGGTTCGTCGTGGTGTGCCGACCGGACCCGAGTGTGCTGCGGGCGGCGGCCTGCGGGGCAGTCACCCTGGTCGCGCTCGCCACCGGACGCCGCAGATCGCTCATCCCGGCACTGGCGACGGCCGTACTGCTCCTGGTGCTGTACGACCCCTGGCTGGCCCGCAGCTACGGCTTCCTGCTCTCCGTCCTGGCCACCGGAGCCCTGCTCACCCTCGCGCCGCGATGGAGCCGCGCGCTGCGGGCGCGTCGGGTGCCGCCGCGGCTGGCGGAGGCGCTGGCCGCCGCGGCTGCCGCGCAGGCCCTGTGCGCACCCGTCATGGCGGTGCTGTCGGCGCGGGTGAGTCTGGTGGCGGTGCCCTGCAACCTCCTGGTGGAGTTCGCGGTGGCGCCCGCCACGGTGCTGGGCTTCGCGGCGCTGGCCACGGCACCGTTGGTGATGCCGGTGGCCAAGGGGCTGGCCTGGTGCGCGAGTTGGCCGACGGAGTGGATCGCCCAGATCGCCCGCGCCGGGGCGGCGCTGCCCGGCGGGGGAGTGGACTGGCCCGGCACCTGGGCCGGGGCGGCACTGCTCCTCCTCGTCACGGTGGTCGTCCTGCTGCTCGGCCGCCGGCTGGTCGGACACCCCTGGCTGTGCGGGGCGTGCGGGCTCCTGCTCGTGCTGGTGGTGGTGCAGCCCCCGCCGCTGACCAGAGTGATCACGGGCTGGCCACCGCCGGACTGGCGGCTGACGATGTGCGATGTGGGACAGGGTGACGCGACGGTGCTCGCGGCGGGCGAAGGCACCGGGGTGGTGGTGGACGCCGGGCCCGACCCGGCGCTGGTCGACCGCTGTCTGCGGGCGCTCGGCATCACCAGGGTGCCGCTCGTGGTGCTGACCCACTTCCATGCGGACCATGTGGCGGGGCTGTCCGGGGTGCTGCGGGGGCGTTCGGTGGGCGCGATCGCCACGACGGGCTACGAGGAGCCCGTGGACCAGGCCGAGTTCGTACGCAGGGCGGCCGCGGACCGGCATATTCCGGTGACGCCTGCCCTGGCCGGAGAGCGACTGCGTACCGGTCAGCTGTCCTGGGAGGTGCTGTGGCCGCCCCTGCGCCCGGCACCGGAACCGGAGGGACCGAACGACGCCAGTGTCACTCTGCTGGTCCGGTCGGCGGGGCTGAGGTTCCTGCTGCTCGGAGATCTCGAACCCCCGGCTCAGCGGGCTCTGTTGCGGTCGCCGGCGAGCGTGGCGCTGGCCGGGGTGGACGTGCTCAAGGTCGCCCACCACGGCTCGGCCTACCAGGACCCGGACCTCATACGCCGGGTTGCCCCACGCCTGGCGCTCATCAGCTGCGGTGCCGACAACCCTTACGGCCACCCGGCTCCTGGCACGGTCGAGGCGCTGCGGGCCGGGGGCGCGACAGTGCTGCGCACCGACCAGGACGGAGCGGTCGCGGTGACGGGAGGTGAGGGCACGGGCGGCGGACAGCTCCAGGTGGCGCGAGACTGAGGCCATGGATTCCACACAGGTCGATGCCTATCTCCGCCGCATCGGCGTCGAGCGGCCCGCGCGGCCCACCCTTGACGTCCTGCGTGAGTTGCAGCTGCGCCATCTGCGGACGGTGCCCTTCGAGAACCTGTCGGTCCACCTCGGCGAGGAGATCGTGCTGGAGGAGAAGCGGCTGTTGGACAAGGTGGTGGGCGCGCGCAGGGGCGGGTTCTGTTACGAACTGAACGGCGCGTTCGGATCGTTGCTCACCGCCCTCGGCTTCGATGTCAGGTTGCTCGCGGCGCGGGTGCACGGAGACGAGGGGCGGCTCGGGATTCCGTACGACCATCTCGCCCTGCGGGTGAGGGCGGTGGACGGGAGCGAGTGGCTGGCCGACGTCGGGTTCGGGGCGCACAGCCACTATCCGCTGGCGTTCGAGGCGCGGGGGGAGCAGAAGGACCCGGGCGGCATGTTCCGGATCGTCGAGGTGGCCCAGCGGGGCGGGGTGGACGGGGTGGACCTTGATGTGGTGGTCGACGGCAGGGCCCAGTACCGGCTGGAGACACGGCCCCGGGTGCTCGGTGACTTCGTGGCCGGAGCCTGGTGGCACAGCACCTCGCCGGCCTCGCACTTCACGCAGTCGCTGGTCTGCTCACGGGTGACGGAGGACGGGGGGAGGATCACACTCAGCGGGCGCACCCTCAAGGTGACGGGCCCGGACGCGGCGCGGGAGGAGCGGGAGCTCGGTACGGACGAGGAGGTGCTGGAGGTGTACCGGGAGCGGTTCGGTATCGAGCTGGATGGCGTGCCGACAGTGCGAAATCCCAACCGGAGTGGCTAATACGGGCCAGACGGTTCGGTTTCCCACGATGTGAGCCCTGTTGCCTCGAATACCTCATCAGTGGTCGAATGCGTCTTCGGCAACACTGATATCAAGTCGCAGGGACGTCGAAGATGATCGGCCGCTGGCTGGGAAACCGTACTAACCGGGTGCAACGGGCGAGTCCGTGGGGGGCGCTGCAGACCCCGCCGAGTGCCGGGGTGCTCAGCTGCCGGGTGCTGGACCCGGTGAACGAGCCGGTGGCGAACGCCGAGTTCGCGGTCAGCGACGCCATGGGGCGCAAGGTGGTCAGCGGGGGTACGGATCCCTACGGGTCGTTCATGACGACGGTGCCGGCGGGGGAGTACCGGCTCGCGGTGTCGGCCGACGGGTACACGCCGTACCGGGCGACCGCGATGGTGGGTGAGAACGCGCTCGCCTCCCTCGGTGATGTGACCCTCCAGGTCGCCCAGCCGCTGGAACTGCCGGGGCCGGGTGACTGGGAGGTCGAGCTGGCGCACTCCTCGGTCGGCTTCACCGCACGGCACATAGGGATGGCCCGGGTCCACGGGCGGTTCAACTCCTTCGCGGGCGCGGTACGGATCGGCGACCGGATGGACCAGTCGGCGATGCACGTGGTGATCGACGCGGCGTCCATCGACACGAACGTGCGGATGCGGGACGACCACCTGCGGTCGGCGGACTTCCTGGACGTACGGCGGTTTCCGACGCTGGAGTTCTACAGCGAGCGGTTCGTGCACAAGGGTGGCAACCGGTGGGCGGTCACGGGGGCGTTGTCGCTGCACGGGGTGACGCGCACGGTCACGCTCGACACGGAGTACCTCGGCCTCGGGAACGGGATGGAGGGTGAGGTGCGGGCGGCGTGCCGGGCCACGACCGAGTTGCACCGGGACGACTTCACCGTGAGCTGGCAGACGATGCTGGCGCGGGGGATCGCGGTGGTGGGGCCGAGTATCCGCATCGAGCTGGATGTGCAGATCGTGCCCAAGGGCTGACACCGGGGCGCTGCGGGACCGGGCTCTCGGTCTGGGGTGGGCCCCACTGGGGGGATGCCTCGGTGCGGGTGCGGTGCCGGAGAATGGCGGCGTGAGCGATGTGAGACATGTGCTGGTGCTGCCCGACCGTGATGCCGCGGAGGAGGTGGCGGGGGCGCTCGGGGAGCGGTTCGGGGTCGTCGAGGAGCCGCGACTCGTCCGGGACGCGCTGGCCGGTGAGGACGACGCCGAGGACGCGCAGTGGCTCGTGGTCCTGCGGGACGAGGAAGAGCGGCTGGATCCCGGGGAACTGGACGCGTTCGCGGGGGAGTGGGACGGGTGGCGTGAGGAGCCGTAGGGGCACCGCCCGGGCTGCGGTGAGCCGGGCCGCCGGGGTGGGCGGGACGGCACGTCCGCTGTCGGACTCGCTGTCGTCGGGGCTCGTTGTCAGTGCCCCGTGCGATGCTTTACGCGATGGCCAGAAAGACTGCGAATGACGACCTCCTCGCCCCGGTGACCCTGGCCGTGGGCCAGGAGGACCTCCTGCTCGACCGTGCGGTGCGGGAGGTGGTGGCTGCTGCCAGGGCCGCCGACGCCGACACGGACGTACGTGACCTGACCCCGGACCAGTTGCAGCCCGGGACGCTGGCGGAGCTGACCAGCCCGTCGCTCTTCGCGGAGCGGAAGGTCGTCGTCGTGCGCGATGCGCAGGATCTGTCGGCCGACACGGTCAAGGACGTGAAGGCGTATCTCGGGGCGCCCGCCGAGGAGATCACCCTGGTGCTGCTGCACGCGGGCGGAGCCAAGGGCAAGGGGCTGTTGGACGCCGCCCGCAAGGCGGGGGCCCGGGAGGTGGCGTGCCCGAAGATGACCAAGCCGGCGGATCGGCTGGCCTTCGTGCGGGGTGAGTTCCGGACGGCCGGGCGCTCGGCCACTCCCGAGGCATGTCAGGTTCTGGTGGACGCCATCGGCAGCGATCTCAGGGAGCTGGCGTCCGCCGTGTCCCAGCTGGTCGCGGATGTCGAGGGCACCATCGACGAGGCGGTCGTCGGGCTCTACTACACCGGGCGGGCCGAGGCATCCAGCTTCACGGTCGCCGACCGGGCGGTCGAGGGCAGGGCCGCGGAGGCGCTGGAGGCGCTGCGGTGGTCGCTGGCCACGGGTGTCGCGCCGGTGCTGATCACCAGCGCGTTGGCGCAGGGGGTACGGGCGATCGGGAAGCTGTCGTCGGCGCGTGGCGGCCGCCCGGCCGATCTGGCGCGAGAGCTGGGCATGCCACCGTGGAAGATCGACCGGGTACGTCAGCAGATGCGGGGATGGACGCCGGACGGTGTCTCCGTCGCGCTGCGGGCCGTCGCCGAGGCGGACGCGGGAGTGAAGGGCGGCGGCGACGACCCCGAGTACGCCCTGGAGAAGGCCGTCGTCGCGATCGCGCGCGCGGCACGTTCCCGGGGGCGCGGGTAGGAACGCGGAGGACTCCCTGACGGTCGGCGGCCCCGTGTCCCGACGCGACCCGCCGCCTCGCTTCCCTGCCCCTCTCCACTGCGCCCCCAGGCCCCGTCTCGCCCGGTTCCGCCTCCACCTCCGCGACGCCTCCAGCTAATCCCGCCGACTCTCGTCCTCGCCCTGGTGTGCTCGCCCTCACACGGAGGAGAATCGGACATGCCAGCCGAAATCGCCGAGCAACGGAGAGGTGGCGGTTGTCATGGCTGAACACCCGCACGCAGCGCTCGTCCGCAAGGGGTACGAGGCTTTCACGCGTGGGGACATGGACACCTTGCGCGGACTGATGACAGCGGACTGTACGCATCATGTTCCCGGCAGCCACCCGCTCTCGGGTGACTTCAAGGGGCTGGACGCGACCATCGACATGTACGGCCGCCTCTACGAGGAGACCGGCGGGACCCTGCGGGTCGAGGTGGAGAGCGTGCTCGTGGACGGGCGGGGCCACGCGGTCGCCGTGCACCGTTTCTCGGGCGAGCGGCCCGACAAGCGGCGCATCGACGAGAAGGGGTGCATCGTCTTCCGGATCGTCGGCGACAAGATCAGCGACCTTGACGAATGCGTCGAGGACATCGACAGGGCGAACGAGTTCTGGGCGTGAGCCGATCAGGCACGCCGAAGGCCCCGGTGCCGCCCTGGGGAAGGGCGGGCGCCGGGGCCTTTGGTTCAAGATGTCACAACGGTGGAACCGCGCCCGCGTGGCGAACGCAGGCCGCGCGCGGTTCCGGGGTGCCGGACGGGAGCGGATGAGAGAGGGCCCGCTCGATTCCCTCCGGCGGTCAGATCAGAAGGGTTCAGCCCTTGAGGGAAGCGACCTTCGAAGCAAGCGCCGACTTCTTGTTGGCGGCCTGGTTCTTGTGGATGACGCCCTTGGAGACGGCCTTGTCGAGCTGACGCGCGGCAGCGCGCTGGTACTCGGTGGCCTTCTCGGCGTCACCCGCGGCAGCGGCCTCACGGGCCTTGCGGATCGCGGTCTTCAGGGAGGACTTGACGGCCTTGTTGCGCAGCCGCGCCTTCTCGTTGGTCTTGATCCGCTTGATCTGGGACTTGATGTTCGCCACGAATGAGCCTCTACAGGTTCAGGCACGCGAGAACGGGGACCGTTTGCGGTCCGCTCCACGTACCGGTGATTTCTTGATGACGCGCCTCCTGCTGAGAGGGCATGAGGCGCAGCCACTCAGAGTACCAGCGGCCCTCCGAGTGGCCCAAACCGATCGCACCGCCCCACGCGTGGGACCATGGAGGCTACGTATCGATCCGACCCGAGACCGCAGACACTGCGGACGCCTCAAGAATCAGGACCCTGCGTGCCCGCGATCCCTAGCCATGTGCCCGAGCCGAGCCGTACCGCCCCGGCTCAGATCCGCAACTTCTGCATCATCGCGCACATCGACCACGGCAAGTCCACGCTCGCCGACCGGATGCTCCAGCTGACCGGTGTGGTCGAGCAGCGGCAGATGCGTGCTCAGTACCTCGACCGCATGGATATCGAGCGTGAGCGCGGAATCACGATCAAGTCACAGGCGGTGCGTCTGCCATGGGCTCCCACCCATGACGAGAAGAACACGCACATCCTCAACATGATCGACACCCCGGGGCACGTCGACTTCACCTACGAGGTCTCGCGGTCGCTCGCGGCCTGCGAGGGCACCGTGCTCCTCGTCGACGCCGCCCAGGGCATCGAGGCCCAGACCCTCGCCAACCTCTACCTGGCGATGGAGAACGACCTCAAGATCATCCCCGTACTGAACAAGATCGACCTGCCGGCCGCCCAGCCGGAGAAGTTCTCCGAGGAACTCGCCAACCTCATCGGCTGCCAGCCGGAGGACGTCCTCAAGGTCTCCGCCAAGACGGGCCTGGGCGTCGACGCGTTGCTGGACCGGGTCGTGCAGGACGTCCCGGCGCCCGTGGGCGTCAAGGACGCCCCCGCCCGCGCGATGATCTTCGACTCGGTCTACGACTCCTACCGGGGCGTGGTCACCTACGTCCGCGTCATCGACGGCCAGCTCAACAAGCGCGAGCGCATCAAGATGATGTCGACCGGCGCCACCCACGAGCTCCTCGAGATCGGCGTCTCGTCCCCCGAGATGACACCTGCCGACGGCATCGGCGTCGGTGAGGTGGGCTACATCATCACCGGTGTGAAGGACGTCCGTCAGTCCAAGGTCGGCGACACCATCACCAGCAAGGAGAAGGGCGCCACCGAGCCCCTCGGCGGGTACAAGGACCCCAAGCCGATGGTCTTCTCCGGCCTCTACCCGCTGGACGGTTCGGAGTACCCCGACCTCCGCGAGGCACTGGACAAGCTCCAGCTCAACGACGCCGCCCTGGTCTACGAGCCGGAGACCTCCGCGGCCCTCGGCTTCGGCTTCCGCGTCGGCTTCCTCGGACTGCTGCACCTCGACGTCATCCGTGAGCGCCTGGAGCGCGAGTTCAACCTCGAACTCATCGCCACCGCGCCCAACGTGGTCTACCGCGTGATCATGGAGGACGGGAAGGAGCACACGGTCACCAACCCGAGCGAGTTCCCCGAGGGCAAGATCGACAAGGTCTTCGAGCCGGTCGTGAGGGCCACGATCCTCGCTCCCAGCGAGTTCATCGGATCGATCATGGAGCTCTGCCAGGCCCGCCGCGGCACCCTCCTCGGCATGGACTACCTCTCCGAGGACCGCGTGGAGATCCGCTACACGCTTCCCCTCGCCGAGATCGTCTTCGACTTCTTCGACAACCTGAAGTCCAAGACCCGCGGTTACGCCTCCCTGGACTACGAGCCCACCGGCGAGCAGGACGCCCAGCTGGTGAAGGTCGACATCCTGCTGCACGGCGACCGCGTCGACGCGTTCTCCGCCGTCACCCACAAGGACGCCGCCTACGCGTACGGCGTACGGCTCGTCGCCAAGCTGCGCGAGCTGATCCCGCGCCAGGCCTTCGAGATCCCCATCCAGGCCGCCATCGGCTCCCGGGTCATCGCCCGCGAGACCATCCGCGCCATCCGCAAGGACGTCCTCGCCAAGTGCTACGGCGGTGACATCTCCCGTAAGCGGAAGCTGCTGGAGAAGCAGAAGGAAGGCAAGAAGCGGATGAAGATGGTGGGTTCCGTGGAGGTTCCGCAGGAGGCCTTCATCGCCGTACTGTCCAGCGACGACAGCGCGGGTTCCGGCAAGGGCAAGAAGTAGCCCTCTTTCACCGCGAGAAACCGGGGCCTGCCGCGTGTCATCGCGGTGGGCCCCTACGCGTGCGTAGCGTCGCTCTCTGTGGGAAGTGACAGGCCGTCGCCCCTTACGCACCGGCCGGTCGCGCCTTACCCTGTCTCTGCTCGATGGTTACTCGCGAGTTAAACAACGGCTCGCGGGTGAGAACAGCCGCAAGCCCAGCCGCAAAGACCCAAGCCGCAATGACCCCAGCCGCACTGAGCCAGCCGCGCTGTCGCGGGCCCCGGAGGATGTCGTGAGCGACACACAGACCCTGATCGAGAACCGACCGCCGAGCGTGGCGAACCTCTTCCTGGAGCGGGTGGCGGCCACCCCGGACGCCGAGGCGTACCGCTACCCGGTACCCCCTGCCTCCGGTGAGGGCCCGGACGACTGGAAGTCGCTGAGCTGGGCGCAGGCCGCCGAGCGGGTCTACGCGGTCGCGGCCGGCCTGATCGAGCTGGGCGTACAGCCCGAGCAGCGCGTGGCGCTCGCCTCCTCCACCCGGGTCGAGTGGATCCTGGTCGACCTCGGCATCATGTGCGCCGGGGCCGCCACCACGACCGTCTACCCGCAGACCAACGCCGACGAGTCCGCGTTCATCCTGTCCGACTCCGACAGCAGGGTGCTGATCGCGGAGAACGCCGCCCAGCTCGCCAAGGCGGTCGAGAAGCGGGCCGAACTGCCCGACCTCACCCACGTGGTCGTCATCGACCCCGCAGGAGTCGAGACCGCCGACTGGATCCTCACCCTCGACGAGCTGGAGAAGCGCGGAGCCGCCCGGCTGGAGAAGGACCCCGACCTGATCAAGGAGCGGGTCGGCGCGATCACCAAGGACCAGCTCGCCACCCTCATCTACACCTCCGGCACCACCGGCCGCCCCAAGGGGGTGCGCCTGCCGCACGACAACTGGGCGTACATGGCGAAGGCGACCGCCGCGACCGGGCTGATCAGCGCCGAGGACGTGCAGTACCTGTGGCTGCCGCTCGCGCACGTCTTCGGCAAGGTGCTGACCTCCGGGCAGATCGAGGTCGGGCACGTCACCGCCGTCGACGGCCGGGTCGACAAGATCATCGAGAATCTGCCGGTCGTCGAGCCGACGTACATGGCGGCCGTGCCGCGCATCTTCGAGAAGGTCTACAACGGGATCGCCGCGAAGGCCCGGGCGGGCGGCGGCGCCAAGTACAAGATCTTCCAGTGGGCCTCCGAGGTCGCCCGCGAGTACGCCAAGGCCGCGCAGGACAACTTCCGGCGCACCGGATCGCCGTCCGTTCCCTTCGGACTCGGAGCCAAGCACAAGGTCGCCGACGCACTCGTCTTCGCGAAGATCCGAGAGGCGTTCGGCGGGAACCTGCGGGCGTGTGTGTCCGGCAGCGCCGCCCTGGCGCCCGAGATCGGCTACTTCTTCGCCGGCGCGGGCATCCACATCCTGGAGGGCTACGGGCTCACCGAGTCCTCCGCGGCCTCCTTCGTGAACCCCGGCGAGGCATACCGCACCGGCACGGTCGGCAAGCCGCTGCCCGGCACGGAGGTGCGGATCGCCGACGACGGCGAGATCCTGCTGCGCGGGCCGGGCATCATGGAGGGCTACCACGGGCTGCCCGAGAAGACCGCCGAAGTGCTGGAGTCGGACGGCTGGTTCCACACCGGGGACATCGGCGAGCTGTCGCCCGACGGGTATCTGAAGATCACCGACCGCAAGAAGGACCTCATCAAGACGTCCGGCGGGAAGTACATCGCGCCCGCGGAGGTCGAGGGGCAGTTCAAGGCGGTGTGCCCGTACGTGTCCAACATCCTGGTGCACGGGGCCGACCGGAACTTCTGCACGGCGCTCATCGCGCTGGACGAGGTCTCGATCCTCGACTGGGCGAAGGAGAACGGGCTGGAGGGCAAGTCGTACGCGGACGTGGTCGCCGCGCCGGCGACGGTCTCGATGGTCGAGGGATACGTGAAGGAGCTCAACGCGGGGCTTCAGCGGTGGCAGACGATCAAGAAGTTCCGGCTGCTGCCCAGGGATCTCGACGTGGAGCACGGTGAGATCACGCCGAGCCTGAAGCTGAAGCGTCCGGTTGTCGAGCGGGAGTACAAGCACCTGATCGACGAGATGTACGCGGGGTCGCGGGAGGCGTAGGGCGTGGCGGGGGCTGTTCGGCGGCTGACGGTCCGTTGTGGCTTGTCGCACAGTTCCCCGCGCCCCTTAGAAGCAGGTCACTCGTCCGTGGGCGGGACCGCGGTCTGCTCGGCGTCGGCGGGCCGCGGCTCGTCCACGCTCTCGGGGTCCAGGAGCGCGCACACGACGGTCAGCAACTGGTCGACGTCCACCGGCTTCGGCACGTAGTCGTTGGCGCCCCGGGCGATGGACTGCTCGCGGTCTCCCGGCATCACCTTCGCGGTGAGCGCGACGATGGGCAGGCCCGCCCAGCGCGAGGAGCGGCGGATGGCGGCGATGGTCTCGTAGCCGTCCATCTCCGGCATCATGATGTCCATCAGGACGAGTTCGACGTCCGGGTTGCGCTCCAGCGTCTCGATGCCCTCGCGGCCGTTCTCCGCGTAGAGGACCGGCATGCCGACCCGGCCCAGGACATGGGTGAGGGCGAAGACGTTGCGGATGTCGTCGTCCACGATCAGCACCCGGCGCCCGGGCAGGACCTGGCCGGCCCGCCCCCACTTCCACGCCTCCAGCTTGGTGGGCGCGGGCCAGGAGTCGTCCGGGTCGTCGTCGGCGGCGTAGGGCTCGGTCGGCAGTTCCTCCGGCCCCAGCGGCGTACGGTCCTCCGGGACCGGGCCGGTCGCCGGGTGGCCGGGGCTGACGACCGGGACGTACAGCGTGAAGGTGGACCCCTTTCCGGGGTCGCTCTCGGCGACGATACGGCCGCCGAGCAGGCCCGCGATCTCGCGGCTGATGGACAGCCCGAGGCCGGTGCCCCCGTACTTGCGGTTGGTCGTCCCGTCGGCCTGCGCGAACGCCTCGAAGATCACCGGGAGTTTCTCGGCGGCGATGCCGATACCGGTGTCGGACACCGCGAAGGCGATCACCTCGTCGCTGCCCTGGACTCCCCCGCTCTCGACTTCCCTCGAGGGCGACCCCCATCGGTGTTCGGGGTCCTTCACCCGGTTCACCCGCAGCTCGACCCGGCCCGTCGCGGTGAACTTGATCGCGTTGGAGAGCAGGTTGCGCAGGATCTGCTGGAGACGCTGCTCGTCGGAGTACATCTCGCGCGGTACGTCCTCGCCGACCGCCACCTCGAAGGCGAGCCCCCGGTCGATGGTGAGCGGCCGGAAGGTCGCGTGGACGTAGTCCAGCAGCTTGATGAGCGGGAGCCGCTTGGGGCGTACGTCCATCCGGCCCGCCTCGATCTTCGAGAGGTCGAGGATGTCGTTGATCAGCTGGAGCAGGTCCGAGCCCGAGCGGTGGATCGTCGTCGCGAACTGCACTTCCTGGTCGGAGAGATGGCCGTCCGGATTGTCGGAGAGCAGCCGGGCCAGGATCAGCAGCGAGTTCAGGGGGGTGCGCAGCTCGTGCGACATGTTCGCCAGGAACTCCGACTTGTACTGGGAGGACGTGGCCAGCAGGGCCGCCTTCTCCTCCAGTTCGGCGTTCGAGCGGCGCAACTCCGCCTGCTGCATCTGCAGTTCGTCCGAGCGCTCCTGGAGCTGCATGGCCAGCCGCTGGGACTCACCGAGCAGGGACTCGGTACGGGAGTTGGCGATGATCGTGTTGATGGCGACGCCGATGGTGTTCACGAACTGGTCGAAGAACGCCAGGTGCACATCGGAGAAGCGGGAGAAGGAGGCCAGCTCGATCACGCCGAGCAGTTTGTCCTCGAAGAGGATCGGGATGATGACCACGCTCGTCGGGGCGGCTTCCCCGAGCCCGCTGTTGATCTTGATGTAGTCCGGCGGGGCCTCCTCCACCAGGATCCGTTTCTTCTCCCGGGCGGCCTGCCTGACCAGGCCGTGCACGGGGAGTCCGCCGGTCTCCACGGTGGCCTCCTGGGCGGCCCCGTACCCGGCGATGAACGCCAGCCCCTTCGCGGGCACGGTGGTGCGCAGCGAGGTGCCGTCCTCGTCCGGGTCGGCCAGGAAGAACGCCCCGTACTGGGCGTTCACCAGCGGGGTCAGTTCACGCAGGATCAGGTCGGCGACCTCCATCAGGTCCCGGTGCCCCTGCATCAGCGCGGCCAGGCGGGCCAGGTTCGACTCGAGCCAGTCCTTCGCCCGGGTCGTCTCGCGGAGGTTGGCCACCATCAGGTTGATGTTGTCCTTGAGTTCGGTGACCTCGCCCTGCGTCTCCACGGTGATGGAGCGCGACATGTCGCCCTGGGCCACCGCGGAGGCCACCTCGGCGATCGCGCGGACCTGGGTGGTGAGGTTCAGCGCGAGTTCGTTCACGTTGGTCGTGAGGCGCTTCCAGGTGCCGTAGACGCCCTCCACCCGGGCCTGTCCGCCGAGTTGGCCCTCGGAGCCGACCTCGCGGGCGACGCGGGTGACCTCGGAGGAGAAGGAGGACAGGGTGTCGACCATCGTGTTGATGGTGGTCTTCAGCTCCAGGATCTCGCCGCGGGCGTCCACGTCGATCTTCTTCGACAGGTCGCCCTGCGCGACGGCGGTCGCCACCTGGGCGATGTTGCGGACCTGCGACGTCAGGTTGTCCGCCATGTAGTTGACGTTGTCGGTCAGGTCCCGCCAGACGCCCGAGACGCCCAGTACCTGGGCGCGACCGCCGAGCCGGCCGTCGGTGCCGACCTCGCGGGCCACCCGGGTGACCTCGTCGGCGAAGGCCCGCAGCTGCTCCACCATCGTGTTGACGGTGTCCTTCAGTTCGAGGATCTCGCCGCGGGCGTCGACGGTGATCTTCTTGGACAGGTCGCCGTTGGCGACGGCGGTGGTGACCTGGGCGATGTTGCGGACCTGCGAAGTGAGGTTCACCGCCATGAAGTTGACGTTGTCGGTGAGGTCCTTCCAGACGCCGGACACACCTCTTACCTGGGCCTGACCGCCGAGGTTGCCCTCGGTGCCGACCTCGCGGGCGACGCGGTTGACCTCGTCGGCGAAGGCGGAGAGCTGGTCGACCATCGTGTTGATGGTGGTCTTCAGCTCCAGGATCTCGCCCTTGGCCTCCACCGTGATCTTCTTGCCGAGGTCGCCCTGCGCGACGGCGGTCGACACCAGGGCGATGTTGCGGACCTGGGAGGTCAGGTTGTCGGCCATGAAGTTGACGTTGTCGGTGAGGTCCTTCCAGACGCCGGAGACGCCTCTTACCTGGGCCCGGCCGCCGAGGTTGCCCTCGGTGCCGACCTCGCGGGCGACGCGGTTGACCTCGTCGGCGAAGGCGGAGAGCTGGTCGACCATCGTGTTGATCGTCGACTTCAGCTCCAGGATCTCGCCCTGCGCGTCGACAGTGATCTTCTGGCTCAGGTCGCCGTTGGCGACGGCGGTGGTGACCTGGGCGATGTTGCGGACCTGGGACGTCAGGTTCGACGCCATGAAGTTGACGTTGTCGGTGAGGTCCTTCCACACCCCGGACACGCCCCGGACCTGGGCCCGGCCGCCCAGCTGACCCTCGGTGCCGACCTCGCGGGCGACGCGGGTGACCTCGTCGGCGAAGGCGGAGAGCTGGTCGACCATCGTGTTCACGGTCAGCTTCAGTTCGAGCAGCTCACCCGTCGCCTCGACGGTGACCGTGCGGGTCAGGTCGCCACGGGCGACCGCCGTGGTCACCAGCGCGATGTCGCGGACCTGGGCCGTCAGCCGGGACGCCATCGTGTTGACCGCCTCGGTCACGTCCCGCCAACTGCCGGACAGACCCGTCACCTTGGCCCGGCCGCCGAGCCGTCCCTCGGTGCCTACCTCGCGGGCGACCCGGGTCACCTCGCCGGTGAACAGGGAGAGCTGGTCCACCATCTTGTTCACGGCCTGACCCAGCCGGCGCATATCACCGCGTAACTGCCGACTGCCGTCGTGCAGATCGACCCGCTGGGTCAGGTCGCCGCCGGCCACCGCGTCCAGTACCCGGGCCGCGTTCGCCGCCGGCGCCACCAGGGCGTCGAGCACCTGGTTGACGTCGTTGACCCGGGAGGTCCAGGAACCCTGGCCCGGGCTCGCGCCGAGCCGTTCGTCGAGTCGGCCGTGCCGGACCACCTCCCGTTTCACGCGCTGCACTTCGGTGTTGAAGTGGGTGCTGCGGTCCATGATCTGGTTGAAGATGGCGGTCAGCTCGGCCACCGGGCCGGGACCCGACTCCGGCACCTTGGCGAAGTCCCCGTCCCGGGCCGCGGTCATCGCGGCGAGCAGTGGGCGCAGATCCGATGCTCGAATCCGGCCATCTTCGTGGCCGTCTTCGAGCACACGCGTAGCACTGTTCTCACTCATGGCGGCACTGTTCTCACTCATGGCGGCCCACTTCGGTAACTCGGCGCTTATGGGCGTGGTCAGTCTGTCACTCTGTCCGCATCGACTGAGGTGTATTCGTCCGAACCGTTCGGGGAGCTGCCCATGGGGGCCATTCCGACGCACCGGGAGACCGTTTCCCGCGCCTCTGACGCGCCCGTGCCCGCGGGCGCGTACCCGAGTGCCGAGGAACCTCGGCACGCCGTAGCGCCCCCACGCGGGCGCCTCGACGCGCCCCCGCGCGCCGAGGCACAACCGGCCACCGTCGCGCCCCCGCGCGCCGAGGCACAACCGGCCACCGACTCCACTCCGGCCACCGACTCCACTCCGGCAATGGACGCGTGTCCGGCCACCGGCTGCGCACCCGCACGCGCCGGGACGCCGGAGACACACGCCACCCTGCCCGGCAGTCCGCTCGCCCCGGGTGCCGCCCGCGCGCTGTTACGCGCCGCGCTCACCGAATGGGGCGAGCGTGAGCTGCCGGGTACCGAGCACCTCAGCGACCGGCTGGCCGGTGACGCGGTGGTGGTCGTCAGCGAACTCGTCACCAACGCCGTGGTGCACGCCGGCACCGACGTCGAGGTGAGCTGCCGGCTGGAAGCCGAGACGGGCGCCCTCGTCGTCGAGGTCCTGGACCGCCACCCCTCGCGCGCCCCACGGGACGCCGAACCGTCGTACGAGACACCGGAGCACGGCCGCGGGCTGCGGCTGGTCGCCGCGCTCGCCGAGTCCTGGGGCGTCACCTACCGCACGGGCGCCAAGACGGTGTGGGCGCGGCTGCCCGCGCACGCCGCCCCGTCCGCCGAGGAGAGCGCTCCGCACGCGGGGGAGCGCGGGCTGCGGGTCGCCGGGATACTCGCCCCCGAGCCGCAGCGCACCGAGCGGGAACGGGACTGGCTGGGCCGGGGCGCCCTGTCCTTCCTCGCCGAGGCCTCCGACCTGCTCGCCGGGCAGCTCGACGAGAACCTGGTGGCCGCGCTTGCCGGGCAGCTGATCGTGCCGCGGCTGGCCGACTGGTGCGCGGTGTGGCTGGAGGACGAGGTCACCGCCCGGGCCGGCTGGACGGCCGACGGGACCGCGGGCGCCGGGCCGCAGCTGGCCCGGGTGTGGCACGGCAGCGAGAACCGGATCGAGGAGCTCCGGCAGGCACTGGAGAAGGAACCGCCGCAACCGCCCGACCCGGCCCGCTCCGGACCCGTGCCCTTCCCCTGGCCGGCCCAGGCCCTCGGCCCGGACGGTTCCGCGCTCGCCTACCGCCTGACCGTGGGCGGCCGTCCGCTGGGTACCCTGGCCATCGGCCGGGCCGGACTGCTGAGCTTTCCCGACGAGATCACCGGGCTCGTCGAGGACCTCAGCCGCCGCGTCGCCCTGGCCGTCTGCGCGGCCCGCCAGTACGCCCGGCAGGCCACCATCAGCGCCGTGCTGCAGCGCGGCCTGCTGCCCGGCTCGGTCGCCGAGATACCGGGGATGCGCAGCGCCCTGGTGTACGAGCCGTGCGACAAGGGCGGGCCCAGCGGCGACTTCTACGACCTCTTCCCGGCCGGCGACGGACGCTGGTGCTTCGCCGTCGGGGACGTCCAGGGCAAGGGGCCCGAAGCCGCCGTGGTCATCGGCCTCGCGCGGCCCTGGCTACGGCTGCTGGCCCGGGAGGGCTACCGGGTGGCCGACGTCCTCGACCGGCTCAACCAGCTGCTCCTGGACGACGCGACGGAGGCCGCGGACGCGGCGGCCCGCGCGCTGGCCTCGGCGGGCGGCCGGCCGCCCGGTCCCGGCGACGGCCCGCAGACCCGGTTCCTGTCCCTGCTCTACGGCGAGCTGGCCCCGTTCCGGGGCGGAGTGCGCTGCACCCTCGCCTCCGCCGGACATCCGCTGCCGCTGCTGCTCGGCGCGGGTGGCGAGGTCCGTACGGCCGCACGTCCGCAGACGCTGCTCGGGGTCATCGAGGACGCCACGTACACCAGCGAGACCTTCGAGCTGCGGTCCGGAGACAGCCTGCTGTGCGTGACGGACGGGGTGACCGAGCGGCGCAGCGGCTCACGCCAGTTCGACGACGAGGACGGGCTGGCTCAGGCGCTGGCCGGATGCACGGGGCTGGACGCGGAGCAGATCGCGGAGCGCATCAAGCGGCTGGTCCACGAGTTCGGACCGCGTCCGCCGGAGGACGACCTGGCGTTGCTGGTCCTGCAGGCGGAGTAGGGGCCGTGCCGGTCTGGAAGAGGGGGGTGGGTGCTCCCGCCGGTGTGCGGGACAGAGGCAGGGGGCGGGCATTCCTGGCGGTGCGGGACAGAGGCGGGGTGTGGGTGCTCCCGGCGGTGCGGGACAATGGGGGACATGCCTTCCGCACTCCCCGACGGCGAGCCCGTGCCCGACGACGGCGCCCTGCCCGCGTCCGCGCTCGCCGGGGCGGCCGACCGTCCCCTCGGGTTCTACCTGCACGTCCCGTACTGCGCGACCCGCTGCGGCTACTGCGACTTCAACACCTACACGGCGACCGAACTGCGCGGCACCGGCGGCGTCCTCGCCTCCCGCGACAACTACGCGGACACCTTGACCGACGAGATCCGGCTCGCCCGCAAGGTCCTCGGCGACGACCCGCGCGAGGTCCGCACGGTCTTCGTCGGCGGTGGTACGCCCACGCTGCTGGCCGCGGACGACCTGGTGCGGATGCTGGGAGCGATCCGCGACGAGTTCGGCCTCGCGGCCGACGCGGAGATCACCACGGAGGCGAACCCGGAGTCGGTCGACCCGAGCTATCTGGCCACGCTCCGGGAAGGCGGCTTCAACCGGATCTCCTTCGGTATGCAGAGCGCGCGCCAGCACGTGCTGAAGGTCCTGGACCGCACGCACACGCCGGGCCGCCCGGAGGCCTGCGTCGCCGAGGCCCGTGCGGCCGGCTTCGAGCATGTGAACCTCGACCTGATCTACGGCACCCCGGGCGAGTCCGACGACGACTGGCGAGCCTCCCTGGCGGCGGCCCTCGGCGCCGGACCCGACCACGTCTCGGCGTACGCGCTGATCGTCGAGGAGGGCACCCAGCTCGCGCGCCGGATCCGCCGGGGCGAGGTCCCGATGACCGACGACGACGTCCACGCCGACCGCTATCTGATCGCGGAGGAGACCCTGTCGGCGGCGGGCTTCGACTGGTACGAGGTGTCCAACTGGGCCACGTCGGAGGCGGGCCGCTGCCGCCACAACGAGCTGTACTGGCGCGGCGCCGACTGGTGGGGCGCGGGGCCGGGCGCGCACAGCCATGTGGGCGGGGTGCGCTGGTGGAACGTCAAGCACCCGGGGGCGTACGCGGGGGCGTTGGCGGCGGGGCGGTCGCCGGGGGCCGGGCGCGAGCTGCTGTCCGAGGAGGACCGGCGGGTGGAGCGGGTTCTGCTGGAGTTGCGGCTGGTGGAGGGGGTGCCGCTGGATCTGCTGCGCGAGGCGGGGCTTGCGGCGGCGCGCCGGGCGGTGGGGGACGGGCTTCTGCAGGAGGGGGCGTATGCGGCGGGGCGGGCGGTGCTGACGTTGCGGGGGCGGTTGTTGGCGGATGCGGTGGTGCGGGATCTGGTGGACTGAGGTCGGGCTCTCCCCGGGGGGAGGGGGAGGGGGAGGGCGGAGGGCAGGGCGGGGTTTTCTCGCCCCCGCCGCCCCTACCCGTCCCGTCCCTGGGGGCTGCCGCCCCCTGGCCCCTGCTTCGGCCCTGAAGGGGCCTCGTCCTCAAACGCCGGACGGGCTGAATGCTCAGCCCGCACCCGGTGCCGTGACGAAGTCGATCAGTTCCTCCACTCGCCCCAGCAGTTCCGGTTCCAGGTCCCGGTAGGAACCCACCCGTTTCAGGATCGCCTGCCACACCGCGCCCGTGTTCTCCGGCCAGCCCAGCGCCCGGCAGACCCCGGTCTTCCAGTCCTGCCCGCGCGGTACGCGGGGCCAGGCGGCGATCCCCAGGGACGACGGCTTCACCGCCTCCCAGATGTCGATGTACGGGTGGCCCACCACCAGGGCGTGCTCGCTGGTGACCGCCTGGGCGATGCGCCACTCCTTGGTGCCGGGGACCAGATGGTCCACCAGGATGCCCAGGCGGGCGTCGGGGCCGGGTGCGAAGTCCGCCACGATGGACGGGAGGTCGTCCACGCCCTCCAGGTATTCGACGACCACGCCCTCGACGCGCAGGTCGTCGCCCCACACCTTCTCGACCAGCTCGGCGTCGTGCCGGCCCTCGACGTAGATGCGCCCGGCGCGGGCCACGCGGGCGCGTGCGCCGGGGACGGCGACCGAACCGGACGCGGTACGGGAGGCACGTACCGGAGCCTGCCCGGTCGGTCGGACCAGGGTGACCGGCCGGCCCTCCAGGAGGAAGCCCCGGGGCTCCATCGGGAAGACCCGGTGCTTGCCGAAGCGGTCCTCCAGGGTGACCGTGCCCGCCTCGCAGCGGATCACCGCACCGCAGAAACCCGACCCCGGTTCCTCGACCACCAGGCCGGGCTCCGCCGGGACCTCCGGTGCGGGCTGGGGCTTCTTCCACGGCGGGGTCAGGTCCGGAGAGTACTGGCGCATTCGGATGACGATAGGAGAAGACCGGGCCGTCCGGCCGTACGGGTCACCGCGACACGCCGAAGCGCTCCGCCAGCGCGTCCCGCTGTGCCCGTACGAACCCCGCGTCCACGACCGCTCCGTGACCGGGCACGTACCGAGCGTCCTCGCCGCCCAGCTCCAGCATCCGGTCCAGCGCGGCCGGCCAGCGCGACGGTACGGCGTCCGGGCCCGCCATGGGCTCGCCGGACTCCTCGACCAGGTCGCCGCAGAAGACCACCTCGGGCGAGCCCGGCACCAGGACCACGAGGTCGTGGGCGCTGTGGCCGGGCCCCACGTTCGCCAGCAGGACCTGCCGGCCGCCCCCCAGATCGAGGGTCCACTCGCCGGAGACCCGGTGCCGCGGCACCACCAGGGCGTCGACCGCCTCGTCCGCCAGGGCCTCCGCCAGACCGTTGCGCACCCCGTCCGTCCGCAGCTCCTCCCGCGCGACCCGCCCGTCGAGCACCGTGTCGATGCCCACCGCGCCGAACACCTCCGCCCCCGCGAACGCCGCGGTGCCGAATACGTGATCGAAGTGGGGGTGGGTGAGCGCGAGATGGGTCACACGATGACCGGCGAGCTCCTCCGCCGCCGCCCGCAGCCGCGCACCCTCCTGGAGGCTCGACCCGGCGTCGATCACGAGGGCCCGGCCCTCGCCGACGACCAGCCCCACCGTGCAGTCCCAGCCGGGCAGCCGACACCGCCCGACCCCGGCCGAAACCCGCTCCCATCCCAGCTCTTCCCAAGTCACCCTCATACCGCGACGCTAACCGGAGCGGCGCGCCGGGGCACGGCCTCGTGGGACCGGCCTTGCCCGGGGCGTACCCCACGGCCGTACACTGGGCCGGGGACGCTGGCACTCGGATATGACGAGTGCCAGGCCGGGAACCCAGGGGACTGGGGGACGACTTCTGGAGGTGGGCGCGGATGCTGAGTGAACGCAGGCTCCAGGTGCTGCGCGCCATCGTCCAGGACTACGTCGGTACCGAGGAGCCCGTCGGGTCCAAGGCGCTCACCGAGCGGCACAACCTCGGCGTCTCCCCGGCGACGGTCCGCAACGACATGGCCGCCCTGGAGGACGAGGGGTTCATCGCCCAGCCGCACACCAGCGCCGGGCGGATCCCCACCGACAAGGGGTACCGGCTGTTCGTCGACAAACTGGCCGGCGTCAAGCCGATGACCGGGCCGGAGCGGCGTGCCATCCAGAACTTCCTCGACGGCGCCGTCGACCTCGACGACGTCGTGGCGCGGACAGTGCGGCTGCTCGCGCAGCTGACCCGGCAGGTCGCCGTCGTGCAGTACCCCTCGCTGACCCGTTCGACCGTGCGCCACGTCGAGCTGCTGTCACTCGCCCCCGCGCGGGTGATGCTCGTGCTGATCACGGACACCGGGCGGGTCGAACAGCGGATGGTCGACTGCCCGGCGCCGTTCGGCGAGAGCCCGCTCGCGGATCTGCGGGCGCGGCTCAACAGCCGGATCGCCGGCCGTCGTTTCACCGACGTCCCGCAGCTGGTGGAAGACCTGCCGGAGGCCTTCGACATCGAGGACCGCGGCACGGTCACGACGGTGCTCTCCACCCTCCTGGAGACGCTCGTCGAGGAGAACGAGGAGCGGCTGATGATCGGCGGCACCGCCAATCTGACCCGCTTCGGGCATGACTTTCCCCTCACGATCCGTCCCGTCCTGGAGGCGCTGGAGGAGCAGGTCGTGCTTCTCAAGTTGCTTGGCGAGGCGGGGGATTCGGGCATGACCGTACGGATCGGTCATGAGAACGCCTATGAGGGACTCAACTCTACTTCTGTGGTCTCGGTCGGTTACGGTTCGGGCGGCGAGGCAGTCGCCAAGCTCGGCGTGGTCGGACCGACCCGCATGGATTACCCGGGAACGATGGGAGCGGTACGCGCAGTGGCACGGTACGTCGGACAGATCCTGGCGGAGTCGTAAGTGGCCACGGACTACTACGCCGTTCTAGGCGTGCGCCGCGACGCGTCGCAGGACGAGATCAAGAAGGCCTTCCGGCGGCTCGCACGCGAGCTGCACCCGGACGTCAACCCCGATCCGAAGACCCAGGAGCGGTTCAAGGAGATCAACGCCGCCTACGAGGTGCTGTCGGACCCGCAGAAGAAGCAGGTCTACGACCTCGGCGGCGACCCGCTCTCGCAGGCGGGCGGCGGCGGTGCGGGCGGTTTCGGAGCCGGCGGCTTCGGCAACTTCTCGGACATCATGGACGCGTTCTTCGGCACGGCGTCGCAGCGCGGCCCGCGCTCGCGGACCCGGCGTGGCCAGGACGCGATGATCCGGCTCGAGATCGAGCTGGACGAGGCCGCCTTCGGCACCACGAAGGACATCCAGGTCGACACGGCGATCGTCTGCACCACCTGCAGTGGTGAGGGCGCGGCGCCGGGCACCACCGCGCAGACGTGTGACATGTGCCGCGGCCGCGGTGAGGTGTCGCAGGTGACGCGGTCCTTCCTCGGCCAGGTCATGACCTCGCGGCCCTGCCCGCAGTGTCAGGGCTTCGGCACGGTCGTCCCGACGCCGTGCCCGGAGTGCGCCGGTGACGGCCGGGTCCGCTCCCGCCGCACGCTGACGGTCAAGATTCCCGCCGGTGTCGACAACGGCACCCGGATCCAGCTCGCGGGCGAGGGCGAGGTCGGGCCCGGCGGTGGTCCCGCCGGTGACCTGTACGTCGAGATCCACGAGCTGCCGCACTCGCAGTTCCAGCGCCGGGGAGACGACCTGCACTGCACGGTCACCCTCCCGATGACCGCGGCCTCCCTGGGCACCAAGGTCCCGCTGGAGACGCTGGACGGTCTGGAGGAGGTCGACATCCGGCCCGGCACCCAGTCCGGCCAGTCGATCCCGCTGCACGCCCGCGGTGTCACGCACCTGCGTGGCGGCGGACGCGGCGACCTCATCGTGCACGTCGAGGTGCAGACCCCGTCCAAGCTCGACCCCGAACAGGAACGGCTGCTGCGCGAGCTCGCCAAGCTGAGGGGCGAGGAGCGGCCGCAGGGGCAGTTCCAGCCGGGGCAGCAGGGGTTGTTCTCCCGGCTGAAGGACGCGTTCAACGGTCGCTGAGCCTGCCCGGCGGCGGGCCCCGAGGGCACCTCTGAGGGGCCCTCGGGGCACCGCTCAGAGGACTTGCCACCCGGAGACACCAGCGGCCCGTGCCGGGCGGAAGGCCGGATTCGGACTTGTTCGAGGGACGTGACAACATGCCGTCATGTCCTCCGCACTGACCGATCTCTTCCCTTACCCGATCGTGCAGGCCCCCATGGCGGGCGGCGTCTCCGTACCGACGCTCGCCGCCGCCGTGTGCGAGGCCGGCGGGCTCGGGTTCCTCGCTGCCGGGTACAAGACGGCCGACGGCCTGTACCAGGAGATCAAGCAGCTGCGGAGCCTCACCACCCGCCCCTTCGGCGTGAACCTCTTCCTGCCGCAGCCGGAGTATGCGGACCCCGCCGCGGTCGACGTCTACACCCACCAGCTGGCCGGCGAGGCCGCCTGGTACGAGACCGAGCTCGGCGACAAGGACAGCGGCCGCGACGACGGCTACGAAGCCAAACTCGCGGTGCTGCTCGACAACCCGGTCCCGGTGGTCTCCTTCCACTTCGGCGTCCCCCAGCCGGACGTCCTGGACTCGCTGCGCCGGGCCGGCACCCTCACCCTCGTCACCGCGACCACCGCCGAGGAGGCCCTCGCCGTGGAACGGGCCGGCGCCGACGCGGTGATCGCGCAGGGCGTGGAGGCGGGTGGCCACCAGGGCACCCACCGGGACATCCCCGAGACCGACGGCTCGGGCATCGGGCTGCTGTCGCTGGTCGCCCAGATCCGCGAGACGGTACGGATCCCGATCGTCGCCGCCGGCGGCATCATGCGCGGCAGCCAGATCGCCGCCGTACTCGCCGCGGGCGCGTCCGCGGCCCAGCTCGGCACGGCGTTCCTCGCCACCGCCGAGTCCGGCGCGAACGCCGTCCACAAGCACGCGCTGACCAACCCCCTGTTCGTCCGCACGGAGCTGACCCGCGCCTTCTCCGGCCGGCCGGCCCGCGGCCTGGTCAACCGCTTCCTGCGCGAGCACGGCCCGTACGCGCCCGCCGCCTACCCGGAGATCCACCACCTCACCTCGCCGCTGCGCAAGGCGGCCGCCAAGGCGGGCGACGCGCAGGGCATGGCGCTGTGGGCGGGACAGGGCCACCGGATGGCCCGCGAACTGCCCGCGGGGCAGCTGGTCGAGGTGCTGGTGGCCGAACTGGCCGCCGCGAAGGCGGCGTTGTCGTCCTGCCCGGCCACGGGTGACGTCTGATGACCGCGCCGGTCTTCGTGGTCGACCCGCTCGAGCTCCCCGACTTCTGCGGCGGGGAGCTCGTCCTCGACGGCCCGGAGGGACGGCACGCCGTCTCCGTGAAACGTCTGCGGCCCGGCGAGGACGTCGTCCTCACGGACGGGCGCGGGCGCTTCGCCGAGGGGGCCGTCAAGGCCGCCGAGGGCAAGGACCGGCTGGTCGTCTGCGGTCTGGAGATTGTCGAGGAGGAGCCGCGGGAACAGCCGCGCATCACCGTCGTCCAGGCACTGCCCAAGGGCGACCGGGGCGAGCTGGCCGTCGAGACGATGACCGAGACCGGCGTCGACGCGATCGTGCCGTGGGCCGCGTCCCGCTGCATCACGCAGTGGAAGGGCGACCGCGGCGCGAAGGCGCTCGCCAAGTGGCGTGCCACCGCCCGCGAGGCCGGCAAGCAGTCCCGCCGGGTCCGCTTCCCCGAGGTCGCGGAAGCGGCGACGACCAAGCAGGTCGCGGCACTTCTCGCCGAGGCCGACTTCGCCGCCGTACTGCACGAGGACCGCGTCTACGACAGTGCGCCGCTGGCCACCGCCGAACTCCCCACCGAGGGCGAGATCGTGCTGGTCGTCGGCCCCGAAGGGGGCGTCTCCCCTGAGGAGTTGGCGCTCTTCGCCGAGGCGGGTGCGAAGGCGTACCGGCTGGGCCGTACCGTGCTGCGTACCTCGACCGCGGGCACGGCCGCGACCGCACTGCTCCTCGGCCGCACCGGCCGATGGTCCTGACCGACCCTGACTGACCCTGACCGACAAGGGGAACACGGTGGAACTCGCCCAGGTACGGCTCCTCGTCTCCGACTTCGCCGCCTGCTACCGCTTCTACGACGAAGTCCTCGGCCTGAAGCCCCAGTCGGGGGCGGCGGACGGACCGTACGAGAAGTTCAGCGCCGCCACCGGCGCGGCCGGTGTCGCCCTCCAGGACCGGGCCATGATGGCCGAGATCCTCGGCGAACTCGGTGACCCGGCCGCCGGTCACCGCTCCCTGGTCGTCCTGCGCGTCGACGACCTCGACGCCTACTGCGAGCAGATCACCGGGCGCGGGGCCTGCCTCCTGCACGGCCCGTCCCCCATGACGGACCGGATGCGCGTCGCCCACCTCAAGGACCCCGAGGGCAACCTGGTGGAGCTTCAGGAGTGGCTGCTGCTGCGCGGCTGACGGGGCCTGCGCTCCGGGGCGCGTGAGTGGCCGTATGCGCTCTACCGTCGTGGGCCGGACGGTGGCAGGCTTCCCTTCATGGGGGCGTTGAGACGGACTTGGCGTCGGCCACGCGGACAGCGGGTGGTGGCCGTGGCGGGACTCGCCGTGGTCGCCGTGGGCGGAGTCGTGGCCTGTGAGCCGGGCGGGCTGAACACCGCGACGGTGGCCTATACGACGGATCAGACCGTGACGGCCGAGCTGGAGCGGCAGAAGGCCGACGTACGGTGGCTCAACTGCACGGCCTCGTACGACGACGGGGCGAGCCCGAGCCCGAGCGAGCACACCGTGGCCTCCGTCGACTGCAAGGGCGAGACGGACGACGGCAAGGACATCACCGTCACCGGCAAAATCACGCGTGCCGTCAGCGGCGCCTGTGTGCGCGGGGATCTGACCGCCAAGATCGACGGCAGGCAGTGGTTCCACGTGAACGGGCTCGGCAACTGCGAGGCGAAGACCACCCCGCCCGTCAGCCGGCCCGGACAGCCCGGGCCCACCGTCACGGTGACCGTCACCAGGACCGTCTGGTGCCAGGTCGACCCCTCCTGCCGACCCGTCGAGGGCAAGTGATCTTCCGGTGGCGGCGATTGGCCAAGTGATCGAAACCCCTGTTCTCGGGCGACGCGCGTGCATAGGGTGATCGGGTGACACAGCCAGCGACGTCGCCGTCTCCCGCGTACTTCCGGTATCCGCACCTGCACGGCGAGTCGGTCGCCTTCACCGCCGAGGACGACGTGTGGCTCGCCCCGCTCGACGGCGGCCGGGCCTGGCGGGTGAGCGCCGACAACGTGCCGGTGACCCACCCCAGGATCTCCCCCGACGGCACCACCGTCGCTTGGACCAGCACCCGCGACGGCGCCCCCGAGGTGCACATCGCCCCGGTCGACGGCGGCCCCGGCAAGCGCCTCACCCACTGGGGCAGTTGGCAGACCCAGGTACGCGGCTGGACCCCCGACGGCCAGGTCCTCGCGGTCACCACACACGGCCAGGCGAACCTGCGCCGCAAGTGGGCGCACGCCGTCCCGCTCGACGGCGGACCGGCCACCCGACTGCCGTACGGCCTCGTCGGCGACGTCGCCCACGGGGATTCGGGCACGGTCGTGGTGTCCTCACCCATGGGACGCGAGGCGGCCTGGTGGAAGCGCTACCGGGGCGGCACGGCGGGCAAGCTGTGGATCGACCGGGACGGCGACGGCGAGTTCGTCCGGCTGCACGAGGAGCTGGACGGGAACCTCGAGTACCCGGTGTGGGTGGGGGGCCGGATCGCGTTCCTGTCCGACCACGAAGGCGTGGGCGCGCTGTACTCCTCCCTCCCCGACGGCTCCGACCTGCGACGGCACACCCCGCTCGAGGGCTTCTACGCCCGGCACGCGGCCGGCGACGGCACCCGGGTCGTGTACGCCAGCGCCGGAGAGCTGTGGATCCTCGACGACCTGGACGGCGCCGAACCGCGTCGGCTCGACATCCGTCTCGGCGGTCAGCGCGTCGACCGGCAGCCGTTCCAGGTGAACGCCGCCCGCTGGTTCGGCTCCGGCGCCCCCGACCACACCGCCCGCGGCAGCGCGATCGGCGTCCGCGGTGCCGTGCACTGGGTCACCCACCGTTCCGGCCCCACCCGCGCGCTCGCCGCCGAGCCCGGCGTACGGGCCCGGCTGCCGCGCACCTTCCGCGCGGACGGCGAGGAATGGGTGGTGTGGGTGACGGACGCGGAGGGCGACGACGCCCTGGAGTTCGCGCCCGCCACCGGCCTCGCCCCCGGCGCCACCCCCCGCCGCCTCGCCGCCGGACAGCTCGGCCGCGTCCTCGGGCTCGCGATGGCACCCGACGGCAGCCGGGCCGCCGTCGCCGCGCACGACGGACGCGTACTGCTCGTCGAGCGGGAGACCGGCGAGGTCCGCGAGGTCGACCGCAGCGAGGACGGGGACGTCTCCGGCCTGGTCTTCTCACCCGACTCCAGCTGGCTCGCCTGGTCGCACCCCGGCCCGCTCCCGCTGCGTCAGCTGCGGCTCGCCAACACCACCGACCTGTCGGTCACCGAGGCGACCCCGCTGCGCTTCCAGGACTACTCCCCGGCCTTCACCCTGGACGGCAGGCACCTCGCCTTCCTGTCCAACCGCTCCTTCGACCCGGTCTACGACGAGCACGTCTTCGACCTGGCCTTCGTGGTCGGTGACCGCCCGCACCTGATCACGCTGGCGGCGACCACGCCCTCGCCGTTCGGTCCGCAGCGGCACGGCCGCCCCTTCGAGGCGCCCGACAAGGACGAGACCCCGGAGAGCGAGGGCACCCCGGCCACCCGGATCGACCTGGAAGGCCTGGCCGACCGGATCGTGCCGTTCCCCGTGGAGGCGGCCCGCTACTCCAACCTGCGGGCCGCCAAGGACGGGCTGCTGTGGCTGCGGCACCCGGTACGCGGAGTGCTCGGCTCCTCCCGGGCCACCCCCGACGACCCGGACCCGCACACCGAGCTGGAGCGCTACGACCTCGCCCAGCAGCGCATCGAGCATCTCGCGGTCGACGTCGACCACTTCGCGGTCAGCGGCGACGGCAAGCGGGTCCTCCTCTGGACGGGCGATCGCCTGAAGGTCGTCCCCAGCGACCGGCGCGCCTCGGGCGACGACGACAGCGACACCAACATCACCGTCGACCTCACCCGGATCCGGCAACTCGTCGACCCGTCCGCCGAGTGGCGGCAGATGTACGACGAGACCGGCCGGGTCATGCGGGACCACTTCTGGCGCGCGGACATGAGCGGCGTCGACTGGGCCGGCGTCCTCGACCGCTACCGCCCCGTCCTGGACCGGGTCGCCACCCACGACGACCTGGTCGACCTGCTCTATGAGGTCCAGGGCGAACTCGGCACCTCGCACGCCTACGTCATGCCGCGCGGCGGTCACGGCGGCGGGCCCCGCCAGGGGCTGCTGGGCGCGGACATCTCCCGTCACCAGGACGGCCCCGACGGGTCGGCGCGGTGGCGCATCGACCGCATCCTGCCGACCGAGACCTCCGATCCCGGCGCCCGCTCCCCGCTCGCCGCGCCCGGCGTCGCGGTCCGCGCCGGGGACGCGATCGTCGCGGTGGGTGGCGTCCCGGTCGACCCGGTGACCGGGCCCGGCCCCCTCCTCGTCGGTACGGCGGGCCACCCGGTCGAGCTGACCATCTCGCCGTCCGGCGGCGGCGAGGTACGGCACGCGGTCGTCGTCCCGGTCGCCGACGAGGAACCCCTGCGCTACCAGGCCTGGGTCGCGGACCGGCGGGCGTACGTGCACGAGAAGTCCGCCGGCCGCCTCGGATACCTGCACGTCCCCGACATGCAGGCGCCCGGCTGGGCCCAGATCCACCGTGACCTGCGGGTCGAGGTCGCCCGCGAGGGCCTGGTCGTCGACGTCCGTGACAACCGGGGCGGGCACACCTCCCAACTCGTCGTGGAGAAACTCGCCCGGCGGATCGTCGGCTGGGCGGTGCCGCGCGGGATGCGGCCGTACAGCTATCCGCAGGACGCGCCCCGCGGGCCGATCGTCGCCGTCGCCAACGAGTTCTCCGGCTCCGACGGGGACATCGTCAACGCGGCGATCAAGGCGCTGGGAATCGGCCCCGTGGTCGGTACCCGCACCTGGGGCGGCGTGATCGGGATCGACAGCCGCTACCGCCTGGTCGACGGCACCCTCATCACCCAGCCGAAGTACGCCTTCTGGCTGGAGAACTACGAATGGGGCGTGGAGAACCACGGCGTCGACCCCGACGTGGAGGTCGTACAACGCCCCCAGGACTACGCGGCGGACAGGGACGTCCAACTCGACGAGGCCATAAGGCTGGCCCTGGAAGCACTGGAGAACAGCCCCGCAAAAGCCCCGCCCACTTTGCCCACCTAAAAGGGGCGCGGGGCTGTATCGATGTGCGGCTCCGCCGCGTGGGCGCGACCAGCCCCAGACCACCCGCACCCGACGACGATACGATGCCCCACGAGATCATTCCCGCTAACCCCCGGAGGGACCATGGCAGGGGAACCCCAGGACGACTGCCTGTTCTGCAAGATCGTCGCGGGTCAGATCCCGGCGACGATCGTCCGTGAGACAGACACGACCGTCGCGTTCCGGGACATCAACCCCCAGGCACCCACCCACGTCCTGGTGATCCCGAAGGCCCACCACGTGGACGCCGCCGCGCTCGCCACCGAGGCCCCGCAGCTCGCCGCCGACGTCCTGCGCGAGACGAAGGCCGTCGCCGACGACGAGAAGCTGGAGAGCTACCGCACCGTCTTCAACACCGGCAGCGGCGCCGGCCAGACCGTCTGGCACGCCCACGCGCACGTCATCGGCGGTCGCGGCATGCAGTGGCCCCCCGGGTGAGCCGTCGTGTCCGTACGTGAGTTGGTGGTCCTCGGCACCGCGAGCCAGGTCCCGACCCGGCACCGCAACCACAACGGCTACCTGCTGCGCTGGGACGGCGAGGGAATCCTCTTCGACCCCGGCGAGGGCACCCAGCGCCAGATGCTGCGCGCCGGGGTCGCCGCGCACGACCTGAACCGGATCTGCGTCACGCACTTCCACGGCGACCACTCGCTGGGCCTCGCCGGGGTCATCCAGCGGATCAACCTCGACCAGGTCCCGCACGAGGTCACCGCCCACTACCCGCGCTCCGGGCAACGGTTCTTCGACCGGCTGCGATACGCCACCGCCTACCGCGAGACGGTCGAGATCGTCGAGGCGCCGGTCGCGGCCGACGGCGTGATCGCGACGACCGGCGGCCACACCCTTGAGGCCCGCAAGCTCTCCCACCCCGTCGAGTCGTACGGCTACCGCCTCGTCGAGCCCGACGGCCGCCGCATGCTGCCCGACCGGCTCACCGCGCACGGCATCAAGGGCCCCGACGTCGGCCGGCTGCAACGTGACGGCGTCCTCGACGGCGTCAGCCTCGACGACGTCAGCGAGACGCGGCGCGGGCAGCGGTTCGCGTTCGTCATGGACACCCGGCTGTGCGACGGCGTCCACGCGCTGGCCGAGGGCTGCGACCTGCTCGTCATCGAGTCGACCTTCCTCGACGAGGACGAGCGACTGGCCGTCGACCACGGTCACTTGACGGCCGGTCAGGCGGCCCGGGTCGCGCGGGACGCCGGGGTACGGCATCTGGTGCTCACGCACTTCAGCCAGCGGTACGCCGAGCCGGAGGAGTTCGAACGGCAGGCGCGTGCCGCCGGCTTCGAGGGTGAGCTGACCGTCGCCCACGACCTCCTGCGCGTCCCGGTTCCGAAACGGCGATAAACCAGCCGTACGATGCTTTGATGTCCCTCCCCAAAGCAGAACTGCACCTCCATATCGAAGGCACCCTGGAGCCGGAGCTGGCTTTCGAGCTGGCCGCCCGCAACGGTGTCGAGCTGCCCTACGCCGACACGGCCGCGCTGCGTGAGGCGTACCAGTTCGAGGACCTCCAGTCCTTCCTGAACCTGTACTACGAACTCATGGCCGTCCTGCGCACCGAGCGGGACTTCGAGGACCTCACCAACGCCTATCTCGCCCGCGCCGCCGCGCAGGGCGTACGGCACGCGGAGATCTTCTTCGACCCGCAGGCGCATCTCGCGCGCGGCGTCTCCATGGACACGGTCGTCGAGGGGCTGTGGCGGGCGCTGGGCGCCAGCGAGGCGAACCACGGCGTGTCCACGCAGCTGATCATGTGCTTCCTGCGGGACGAGTCCGCCGAGTCGGCGCTCGAGACGCTGGAGGCCGCCAAGCCCCACCTCCACCGGATCGTCGGCATCGGGCTCGACTCCGCCGAGGTCGGGCATCCGCCGGTGAAGTTCCGCGAGGTGTACCAGGCCGCCGCCGCCCTCGGTCTGCGGCGGGTGGCGCACGCCGGTGAGGAGGGGCCGCCGGAGTACATCATCGAGGCCCTGGACGTGCTCGGCGTGGAGCGGATCGACCACGGGCTGCGGTGCATGGAGGACGAGAAGCTGGTCGCCCGCCTGGTCCGCGACCGGATCCCGCTGACCCTGTGCCCGCTGTCCAACGTCCGGCTGCGGGCGGTGGACGTCCTCGCCGAGCACCCGCTGCCGGCGATGCTGGCGGCCGGGCTGCTGTGCACGGTCAACTCCGACGACCCGGCCTACTTCGGCGGTTACGCCGGCGACAACTTCGACGCCGTACGCCGGACGCTGGGCCTGGGCGAGGACCAGCTGCGGGAGCTGGCCCGCAACTCCTTCGTCGCGTCCTTCCTGGAACACGACGAGGAGCGGCGGGCGCGCTACCTGGCCGAGGTGGAGGCGTACGAGTTCTCCTAGCCGCCGTCCGTCAGGCTCCTGGGGGCGCCGACGCCTGCCGGGGGCCCGCCGTGTCGTAGGACTGCCGGGCGGGGGCGGCCGGGGCGTCGATCGGGATCTCCACGACCGGGATCTCCGCGACCGGCTGGTCGGGAACGACCTGGGCGAGCACGTCCGCCGGGGTGCCGGTCGACGCGGCGACCACGACGGCCGGCGTGCCGCGGCGACGCACCGCGCGGGACAGCAGGGGACGCCCGGTGGTGTGCAGGGCCACGGCGGTCATCGGGACGGTGATGACGAGCAGCCCGAGGGCGAGGATCACGCCCATCGCCGGGAAACCGGCCCGCGCGGACAGCAGGCTGCCGGCCAGCGGGCCCGCCGCGGTGCCGAGCGAGGACGCGGAACCGACCAGCACCGCCCAACGCCCGCGCGGGTCGAGGGAGGCGGCGAGGCCGAGCACGTACGACAGGACGATCGGGTAGAGCGTGTTCCAGGCGATCTCGCCGGTCGCGAAGCCGGTCAGGTCGGTGGCGGAGGCGCTGAGGGCGATGCAGCCCGCGATGAGGGCGGTGCCCGCGCCGACCGGCAGGGCCCGGCCCAGCCGAGACCCGAGCGCGCCCGCGCCCAGGACTCCCAGGAGACCCGCGCCCAGCGCCACGGCGAAGACGACGCCGACGGTGGCTTCGGACAGGCCCGCCTGGGTGAGACCTATGCGGCCGCTGACGCCCCACAGGGAGTTCTGCGCGAGGGACCACAGGAGCAGCGCGGCGGCCAGGACCAGCCCGGCACGGAGGTGGGGCAGCGCTTCCCGCGGGCTGCGGGCCTGCCGGGTGGCGGCCGTACGTTCCGGCAGGCGGCCGGTCACCGGCCAGACCGCCAGCGCGGTGAGGGCGATCGCGGCCGGCGGCTGCCCGTGCCCGGGGCCGAGGTGCGGCACCGTCAGGTAGACCACGCCCGCGAGGGCGGAGACGCTCAGCAGACCCAGGGTGGTGATGCGGTGCGGGTCCCGCTGGGCGGCGATTCCGGTGGCGGCGACCGTGGTGGCCGTACCGGATCCGAAGCCGCCCAGTACGGCGCCGGCGACGACCGCGGGGACGGACGAGGTGAGGGCGGCGGTGCCGTAGCCGAGGACGGCCAGCGTGAGTCCGAGGCGGGCCAGCGCCCGGGCGCCGATCCGCTCGACCCGGGAGGCGAGCGCGAAGCCCGCCGAGGCCGAACTCAGCAGCAGGGCACTGCCGACGGCGCCCGCCTGCGTGGCGGACAGCGGAAGACCGGAGTCCAGCCTGCCGACGGTGGTGGGGAGGAGGTAGGGGGCGAGGTACCCGGCCGTGAAAAGGGCAACGAGGGGCCAGGGCGTGGTGGTGCGGGCGAACACGGGCGTTCCCAGGGCATGCGAAAGAAGCGGCTCAGAAGGGGGTGGGGCGCAGGCCGTCGACGGACAGGAACGCGCGGCCAATTTGTATCAAGCACGCAGTGGGGAGAAGAAACGCGGGAGGTGTGATGTGGCACACGTTGCGTTTGGGGTGGGGGAGGCCGGGTAAACGAGAGCCTTCTTCCAGGTGGCCGTGGGTGGGGACCCCGCGGTCACCGCCAGTGCGGGGCGCCCCCCGCGCCCGGTGCCGCCGCCTCGATCTTGGCCCTGATCTCCCGCATCACCGCGACGATCCGCGCCTCGTGCTCCGGCGTCAGCCGGGCCACCGGCACCGAGCAGCTGACGGCGTCCTGGGCGGGGGAGTCGTACCGCAGGGCGAAGCCGAAGCCGACGATGCCGAGCACGCCCTCCTCGCGGTCCACGGAGTAGCCGCGGGACCGCACGCCGGCGAGGTCCGCCAGCAGGGACGACCGGTCGGTGTGCGAGTTCGGGGTGAGCGCCTCGTAGGGACCCTCGGGCAGCTCGGCGTCGTCCCGTTCGGCCAGCAGCGCCTTGCCCAGCGCGCCCGCGTGGGCCGGCAGGCGGCGTCCGACCCGGCTGATGGTCCGCAGGTACTCGTGCGACTCACGCGTCGCCAGATAGGTCACGCCCCGCCCGTCGAGCCGCCCCAGGTGGATCGTCTCGCCCAGCGCCTGGGACGCCTCGTCGAGATACGGCCGCACCACACGCACCCGCGGGTCGGAGTCGAGGTAGCTGGTGCCGGTGAGCAGGGCGTGGATGCCGATGCCGTAGAGGGAACCGGTGGCGTCCGTGCGTACCCAGCCGCGTGAGATCAGGGTCTTGAGCAGCGCGTACATCGAGCTGCGGGGCACCTCCAGTGCGTCCGCGAGCTCCTGGAGGCGCGCCGGCCGGTCACCGCGGGCGGCGAGCAGTTCGAGCAGTTCGACCGTGCGCGCGGCCGACTTCACTTCACGGACGCCGGCTGTCTCTGACATGGGTCGATGGTAAGCGGGAGTGCCCGATCCATTGACGGGGCTCGGTCGCGTATCTAACCTTCATCTTCATACGTAGATAGCGTCTACATGGGGAGATGGCCGGGAGGTGGTCGCACCCCCCCGCCCTGTCCGATCTCAAGCTGCCGCCGACCACCGGACCCGACCTCGTAGGAGCCGCCCTGTGACCCGCGATCTCACCATCACCGAGGTACGGCTGACGCCGATCCTGGTCGCCGATCCGCCGCTGCTGAACACCCAGGGTGTGCACCAGCCGTACACCCCCCGGCTGATCGTGGAGATCGTGACGGCGGACGGGATCACCGGTGTCGGCGAGACCTACGGCGACACGAAGTACCTGGAGCTGGCGCGACCGTTCGCCACCAAGCTGATCGGCCGTCAGGTCAGCGATCTGAACGGCCTGTTCACCGTCGCCGACGAGGTGGCCGTCGACGGGGCCCGCGTCACGGGGCAGGTCGACGTCGGTGGACTGCGGGGCGTCCAGACCGCCGACAAACTCCGCCTGTCCGTAGTCTCCGGCTTCGAGGTCGCCTGCCTCGACGCCCTCGGCAAGTCCCTCGGCCTGCCCGTGCACGCCCTGCTCGGCGGCAAGCTGCGGGACACGGTCGAGTACAGCGGGTACCTCTTCTACCGGTGGGCCGACCACCCGCAGGGCGTGGCCGCCGAGGAGGACGACTGGGGCGCCGCCGTCGACCCCGCCGGCGTCGTCGAGCAGGCCCGGAGGTTCACCGAGCGGTACGGCTTCACCTCCTTCAAGCTCAAGGGAGGCGTCTTCCCACCGGACGAGGAGATCGCGGCCATCCGCGCCCTGGCCGAGGCGTTCCCCGGGCACCCCCTTCGCCTGGACCCCAACGGGGCCTGGAGCGTGGAGACTTCGCTGAAGGTCGCCGAGGAACTCGGGGACGTCCTGGAGTACCTGGAGGACCCCACCCTCGGCACGCCGGCCATGGCCGAGGTCGCGGCCCGGACGGGAGTCCCGCTCGCCACCAACATGTGCGTGACGACCTTCGCCGAGATCAAGGAGGCGTTCACCCGCGACGCCGTCCAGGTTGTGCTCTCCGACCACCACTACTGGGGCGGGCTGCGCAACACGCAGCAACTCGCCGCGATCTGCCGCACGTTCGGCGTCGGGGTGTCCATGCACTCCAACACCCACCTCGGGATCTCGCTGGCGGCCATGACCCATGTGGCGTCCACCGTCCCGAACCTCCACCACGCCTGCGACTCGCACTACCCCTGGCAGTCCGAGGACGTCCTCACCGAACGGCTGACCTTCGAGGACGGCAGGGTCACCGTGTCGGACGCGCCCGGCCTCGGTGTCGAACTCGACCGCGACAAGCTCGCGCTCCTGCATCGACGGTGGTTCGACGACGACGGTTCACTGCGTGACCGCGACGACGCGGCGGCCATGCGGATCGCCGACCCGGAGTGGGCCGCGCCGCCGGTGCCGCGCTGGTAGCGGGCGCGGGGCGGACGAGCGCCACGGTGCTGGTCGAGGGGCCGGGCCGGGTGAGGGCCGCCGGACTGGACGGGCCCGACCACGGGCCCGTCGGGGCCGGTGGAGGGGCGTCGGACGGCGGGCTGGACGCGGTCTGCCGCCCGGCTCCGGTGTGACACCTGCGTGGTTGTCGGTGGCGTGGTGCAGACTGGCCTGATCCGAACCTCGTCAGGGAGCGCATCGTGATCGCGTCCACCGCGTCCATCGGAGAGGACCACCGCGACCAGCCCAGGGTCGACCCGCTGGCCGCCCTGCGCAGGCCGGACGACCCGCCCTGGGACGTCTACCTCACCGGCCCGGTGTTCCTCGACATCATCTTCACCGGGCTCGACTCCGCCCCGGTGCGCGGGACCGAGTCCTGGGCCCGCGGCATGGGGTCGAGCCCCGGAGGCGTGGCGAACATGGCCACCGCGCTGGCCAGGCTCGGCCTGCGCACCTCGCTGGCGGCCGCGTTCGGCGACGACCACTACGGCGAGTACTGCTGGGACACCCTGGAGCAGGGCGAGGGCATCGACCTCACCCCCTCCCGCAGGGCCCCCGGCTGGCACTCACCGGTCACCGTCTCCATGGCGTACGAGGGCGAACGCACCATGGTCTCCCACGGCCACGAGCCGCCGCCGGAGGAGCCCGCGCCGGACTGCCCGCCCCCCGCGCGTGCCGCCATCGCCTCCCTCACGCCCGGCACCCGCGCGCCCTGGATCGCCCAGGCCGCGGGAAAGGGCGCCCGGATCTTCGCCGACGTCGGCTGGGACGACACCGGGGCATGGGATCTGGCCGGGCTCGCCGACCTCGAACACTGCGAGGCGTTCCTGCCGAACGCGCAGGAGGCGATGCGGTACACCGGCACCGACTGCCCCCGGGCCGCGGCGCACGCGCTCACCGCTCACGTACCGCTCGCCGTCGTCACCCTCGGTGCGGACGGCGCGTACGCGGTGGACCGGCGGACGGGGGAGACAGCGGAGGTCCCGGCCATCGAGGTGGAGGCCCTCGACCCGACCGGTGCGGGGGACGTCTTCGTGGCGGGCTTCGTCACCGGCACGCTCGCGGGGTGGCCGCTCGCCGACCGGCTGGCGTTCGGCGGCCTCACGGCCGCGTTGTCCGTGCAGGAGTTCGGGGGCTCGTTGTCGGCGCCGAGCTGGTCCGAGATCGGCGCCTGGTGGCGCAAGGTGCAGTCGGTCGAAGGGCAGGAGCCGACGGCGCTGCGGCGCTACGGGTTCCTCGCGGGACTGGTGCCCGAGGAGGCCGGGCGGCCGTGGCCGTTGCGGCGGGCGGTGCCGACGATCGGGTTCGGCCGCTCGACGTGAGCGCCCTCACGGCCCTCGCCCCGGGCACCCGGCGGGGCGGTGAAAAGCCCTACGGCGTTGTCAGTGCACCGTCGTACCCTTGGTATCGCGAGGCCGCTCTCAGCTACGCGGCCGTGACGAGGAGGAACCGCAGGCCTACAGCGCCGGCCCATGACTCAGACACCCACAGCTCACACACCCGCGCAGGGGCAGGCCAAAGCGCAGTTCACCGTCCCCGCCCAGCACCCCATGGTGACCGTGCTGGGCTCCGGCGACTCCTTGCTGCGCGTGATCGAGAAGGCCTTCCCGGCCGCCGACATCCACGTCCGGGGCAACGAGATCAGCGCGGTCGGCGAGGCCGCCGAAGTCGCGCTCATCCAGCGCCTGTTCGACGAGATGATGCTGGTGCTCCGCACCGGACAGCCGATGACGGAGGACGCAGTGGAACGCTCGATCGCCATGCTCAGAGCCAGTGAGAACGGCGAGAGCGAGGGCCAGGAGACACCGGCCGAGGTGCTCACGCAGAACATCCTCTCCTCGCGCGGCCGCACGATCCGACCCAAGACCCTCAACCAGAAGCGGTACGTCGACGCGATCGACAAGCACACGATCGTCTTCGGCATCGGCCCCGCCGGCACCGGCAAGACCTACCTCGCCATGGCCAAGGCGGTGCAGGCCCTGCAGTCCAAGCAGGTCAACCGCATCATCCTGACCCGCCCCGCGGTCGAGGCGGGGGAGCGGCTCGGATTCCTCCCGGGCACGCTCTACGAGAAGATCGACCCGTATCTGCGCCCGCTGTACGACGCGCTGCACGACATGCTGGACCCCGACTCGATCCCGCGGCTGATGGCGGCGGGGACGATCGAGGTCGCGCCGCTGGCGTACATGCGCGGTCGCACCCTCAACGACGCCTTCATCATCCTGGACGAGGCCCAGAACACCAGCCCCGAACAGATGAAGATGTTCCTCACCCGTCTCGGCTTCGACTCGAAGATCGTGATCACGGGTGACGTGACCCAGGTGGACCTGCCCAGCGGCACCAAGTCCGGTCTGCGTCAGGTTCAGGACATCCTCGAAGGCCTCGACGACGTGCACTTCTCGCGGCTCACCTCCCACGACGTCGTACGGCACAAGCTGGTCGGCCGTATCGTCGACGCGTACGAGAAGTACGACAGCCAGAACGGTACGGAGAACGGCACCCACAAGGGCGCCCGTAACAAACGGAAGTAGACCAGCGCGACCATGTCGATCGACGTCAACAACGAGTCCGGAACCGAGGTCGACGAGCAGGCGATCCTCGACATCGCCCGCTACGCGCTCGCACGGATGCGCATCCACCCGCTCTCCGAACTGTCGGTGATCGTCGTGGACGCGGACGCCATGGAGCAGCTGCACATCCAGTGGATGGACCTGCCGGGGCCCACCGACGTCATGTCCTTCCCGATGGACGAACTGCGTCCGCCGTCGAAGGACGACGACGAGCCCCCGCAGGGCCTCCTCGGCGACATCGTGCTGTGCCCCGAGGTCGCCAAGAGGCAGGGCGAGGAAGCCGAGACGCAGCACTCCATGGACGAGGAGCTCCAACTGCTCACCGTCCACGGAGTGCTGCACCTGCTGGGCTACGACCACGAGGAGCCCGACGAGAAGGCCGAGATGTTCGGCCTCCAGGCGGCCATCGTGGACGGCTGGCGCGCGGAGAAGGGCCTGACCGGCCCGTCCCCCGCCCCGACCGTCTCATGAGCCCCGCCCTCGTCTCCGGCGCCATCGCCCTGGTCGTCGTCGCCTGGCTCGCCGCCTGTGCGGAGGCGGGCCTGGCCCGCGTCTCCAGCTTCCGCGCCGAGGAGGCCGTACGGACCGGCCGTCGCGGCAGCGCGAAGCTCGCCCAGATCGCCGCCGACCCGACCCGCTACCTCAACGTGGCGCTGCTGGTGCGCGTCGCCTGCGAGATGGCGGCCGCAGCGCTCGTCACCTACGCCTGTCTGCGGCAGTTCGACGGCACCACCGAGGCGCTCCTGGTCGCGATCGGGGTGATGGTCCTCGTCTCGTACGTCGCCGTCGGGGTCTCCCCGCGCACCATCGGCCGCCAGCACCCGCTGAACACGGCGACGGCGGCCGCGTACATCCTGCTGCCGCTGGCCAGGATCATGGGACCGGTCCCGTCCCTCCTCATCCTCATCGGCAACGCGCTCACCCCCGGCAAGGGCTTCAGGCGCGGCCCCTTCGCCTCCGAGGCGGAGCTGCGCGCGCTGGTCGATCTCGCGGAGAAGGAGTCGCTGATCGAGGACGAGGAGCGCCGCATGGTGCACTCGGTCTTCGAGCTGGGCGACACGCTCGTACGGGAGGTCATGGTCCCGAGGACCGACCTCGTCGTCATCGAGCGCTACAAGACGATCCGTCAGGCGCTGACCCTGGCGCTCAGGTCGGGCTTCTCGCGTGTCCCGGTCACCGGCGAGAACGAGGACGACATCGTCGGGATCGTGTACGTGAAGGACCTGGCCCGCAAGACGCACATCAATCGGGACGCGGAGAGCGAGCTGGTGTCCACGGCGATGCGTCCGGCGGCCTTCGTCCCCGACACCAAGAACGCCGGTGACCTGCTGCGCGAGATGCAGCAGGACCGCAACCACGTGGCCGTGGTCATCGACGAGTACGGCGGCACCGCCGGCATCGTCACCATCGAGGACATCCTCGAGGAGATCGTCGGGGAGATCACCGACGAGTACGACCGCGAACTCCCGCCCGTCGAGGACCTCGGCGACGACCGCCACCGGGTCACCGCCCGTCTCGACATCACCGACCTCGGCGAGCTGTACGGGCTGGAGGAGTACGACGACGAGGACGTGGAGACCGTCGGTGGCCTGCTCGCGAAGGCCCTGGGCCGCGTGCCCATCGCCGGGGCCTCGTCGGTGGTGGAGCTGCCCGACGGGCGTGAGCTGCGACTGACGGCGGAGGCAGCGGCCGGACGCCGGAACAAGATCGTGACGGTGCTGGTGGAGCCGGTGAGCCCGGCGGAGAAGCCGGAGGACGAGGAGACGGAACCGGAGTGAAGCCCCAGGAACTGCGCGCGTTCTGCCTGTCCTTCAACGAGGCCGTGGAGGACTTCCCGTTCCGGCCGGAGATCTCGGTCTTCAAGGTGCTGGGCAAGCTCTTCGCCCTGACCTCGCTGGACGCCCGGCCACTGACGGTCAACCTCAAGTGCGATCCGGAGGACGCGATCCGGCTGCGCGGCGAACACCCCGGACTGATCGTCCCCGGCTACCACATGAACAAGCGGCACTGGAACACGGTGACGGTGGACGGCGACCTGCCGGACGGGCTGGTCCGGGAGCTCGTCGAGGACTCCTACGACCTGGTGGTGGCGGGGTTGCCGCGCGCGCAGCGGCTTCGGCTGGACCGTGCGTGAGACCTGGTCCGACGGCGGCCCGGGCGCTCTTCGTATGCTCAGCTCATGACTGACAGCGCACTTGACCCCGAAGACCGCAAGATCGTCACCCTGGCCCGTTCGGCGCGGGCCCGTAACGGTGTGCCCGAGGGGGCGGCCGTGCGGGACGAGACGGGACGTACGTATGTGGCCGGGACCGTGGCCCTGGACTCGCTGAAGCTGAGCGCGCTGCGGACGGCGGTGGCCATGGCGGTGGCGTCCGGGGCGAGTTCGCTGGAGGCGGCGGCGGTCGTGACGGAGGCGGAGCGGGCCTCCGCGGAGGACCTCGCGGCGGTGCGGGACCTCGGTGGTGCTGGGACGCCGGTGCTGGTGGCGGGGCCTGACGGCGCCGTGCGCCTGACCGTCTCGGCGGGCTGAGATCCGGGGGCTCTGCCCCCACCGCCGTACCCCTCCGTTCGCCCTCGCCGGGGGCGGCGCTCTGCCCGCCCCCTGCGGCCTGCACGGCTGCCTCGCGTCGCATGCCCGGCGGGATGAGCGAGTAGGCCGGAAATCAACCTTGCGGGGGACTGCCGCCCGCGCATCAATGAAGGCATATCCCCTGACGGTCCATCAGATTCAAGCCGCGTGCAGCTGACCGCACCCACTGCCGAAGCCGACGGCCGTCAACGCGCACTCCCAGAGAACACGAAGGGAGCTCATCCCCATGAGAGCCAAGCGCACAACCACGGGTGCGGCATTACTGGCAGGGGCCCTCGCGGTCACCGGCCTCGCGTTCGCGCCCACCGCGGCCGCCGTCACCCCGACGACGGCGACGATCAACGCCAGTTGCGGACTGTTCGGCGGCGGGGCGGCCACCCTGACCGCGACGCAGAACGGCACCGCGGCCACCATCACCCTCACGTCCACCGCCATCAAGACGCCGCTCGCCCTGGGCAAGGACTCCATCACCGCCAAGCTCACCATGGTGAAGGCGGGCGGCGGCACCACCGTCTTCACCGGGAAGAAGAACCCGGCCATGCCCGCCCAGAGCCCGGTCACCGTCGGCCCGCTCAGCGGGACCGTGGCGCCCGGCGACACCCTGGAGTTCTACGGCGGCTCGCTGCAGATGACCATCTTCGGGATCACCGTCACCTGTACGGCGACCGAGAATCAGTCACCGGGCCCGTTCGTGTTCGACTGAGGGCCCGGCCGAGGTCCGGCCGGGCTCCCCGACGGCCGGACGGCCGAGCGCTCTCCTGAGTGATCTGTTCCGGATGCCGCAGAAACTGATGGTTCGTCAGTTCTCTGCGGCATCTGCATTGACTTCTCACGCGGCCTCCAGGTCAATGGCCCCCTGTCGGCGCAGACGAGCCGCTGCGCCCGCATCCCTCAGGAGGGGGCAAGCATGGGTCCGACACTCCGAAGACCGCACCGGCGTCGCTGGGCGTCGCTGCTGGCGGTGACCGCCATCGCGGTCACCGCGAGCGGGGCGCTGGCCTGCCCGGCCGGTGCGGCGGGCACGAACGTGGACTTCGCCACGCACTGCATCCCGCCCGCGATCGCGGGCATCCCGCCGATCGACGGCACCACCACCGGCAACGTCTCGGTGGACACCACCAGCCCCAAGGTCGGCGACACGGTCAAGGTGACCTACACCGTGGTCACCCCGGCCGCCGGCAACCCCACCGAACTCGACCTGCCGGCCGACATCATGACCCCGACCGGCAAGGTCACCCTCGGTGGCGCGCAGACCGGGGACGTGACGGTCGCGGGGCCGAAGAAGAACGCCCCGGTGCCCGGGAAGGATCCCTTCCCGTCGTTCTCCATGACCGGCACCTTCAAGGTCACCCAGCCCGGCAAGATCACGCTCTCGCCGGGCGACTACAACATCCACACCAGCTACATCATGGAGCTGGACACCCCCTGCACGGTGATCACTCCGCCCGCGCCGGTCTCCGAGACCGTCACCGCGACGGACTCGACCCCCGTCAACCAGCGTGCCATCACGCTGGGTTCGGCCTCCGGGAACGCGGGTGACAGCGTCACCGTCAACGGCACCGGCTTCACGCCCGGCGCGACCGTCACCCTGGCCGGACGCGCCGGGGACAAGCAGACCCAGGACACCGCGACCGTGACCGCGGACACCAAGGGCACCTTCAGCGGACCGCTCGTCGTCAAGGACAAGACGACGACCGGGATCGTCGCGTACGAGGGCGCCTCCTGGGACGAGGACAAGGGCGCCGGGCCCGCGGCCTACGCCGTGGGCGGCACCACACCGCCCACGCCCGACGGCAGCCAGAAACTGACGACGACTGTGAAGGCGGGGACGCTGTCCATGTCCCAGGCCGGCAACGCCGTCGGGCTGTCGGCGGTCGACTTCGGCAAGGGCGGGGCGTCGACCGGTTCCCTCAACAAGGTGACCGTCCGGGACTTCCGCGGCGGCCCCGCGGGCTGGTCCCTGACCGGCAAGGTCACCGACTTCACCAGCGCCAAGTTCACCGGTCCCGGCGCCAAGATCGACGCCGGGAAGCTGAGCTGGACCCCGGCCTGCGAGACCAAGGCCGGCAGCCCCAGCACCTGCAAGGCGGGCTCGGCCGGCCCGGTGGGCAGCTCGGGAGCGACCCTGGCGTCGGCCCCGGACGGCACGCTCACCGGCGGTGAGTTCACCGTGGACGCCGGACTCTCCCTGGACGTCCCGGCGTTCACCCCGGCGGGCTCCTACTCCGCTGTCCTCACGCTCACGCTCACCTAGGGCCTGTCAGTTTCCTGCGGCCTGATCCACACGACAGGCCCTGAGTCCGACGGCACGGGCGCCCGCACCCGCCCGTTGCCTCCATCCACGACCGCGGGGGGCCGCACCCATGCGCAAGTTCTCCGTCCTCCTCCTGGGCCTGCTGCTCCTGGCCGTGACCGCGGGATCCGCCCACAGCGCCGACAACGGCAGCTGGTCGGTCTTCCCGGCCTCCTCGCAGATCGCCGAGCGCCCGTACTTCTACCTCTCCGCCGACCCCGGTACGAGCCTGCGGGACAAGGTCGTCGTCGCCAACAAGACCGCCCGCCCGCTGACCTTCCGCCTCTACGCCGCCGATGCCTACAACACCGCCCGCGACGGCGGTTTCGCCGTACGGACGCAAGCGGAGAAGCACCGCGGGGTGGGCGCGTGGGCGAAGCCCGCCCGCACCCGGGTCACCGTCCCCGCGCACGGCAAGGTCACCGTGCCGTTCACCCTGACCGTGCCCGAGGGCGCCGAACCCGGCGACCACCCGGGCGCGTTGGTCGCACTCGACGAGCGGGTCGACAACGGCGACGGCTCCCTCGCGCTCGGCGTGCAACGGGCCGTCGGCGCCCGGATCTACCTGCGGGTCGGCGGGCCCACGCTCCCCGCGATCGCCGTCGAGGACGTCCGGGTCACCCACGACCAGCCGCTCGTCCCCGGCCTCGGCGACAGCACCGCCACGGTCTCCTACACCCTCCACAACACCGGCAACGTCACCCTCGACCCCAAGGTGGAGCTGCGCGCGCGGGGCCTGTTCGGGCGCACGCTGCTCACCCGCGACCTGGACCGGATCCCCGCCGAGCTGCTGCCCGGTCAGCGCGTACGGCTCAGCGAACCCTGGCGCGGCGCGCCCCAGCTCGACTGGGGCGACGTGACGCTCACGGCGAGCGCGCAGCACACCCGCGAGTCGGCGAACGCGTCCTTCTTCGCCCTGCCGTGGCTGGTGGCGGCGGTACTGGCCGTGGCCTCGGTGGTGGGAGCCGTCCTGCTGATCAGAGCGCGTCGGGGCCGCGCTCGCCCGTCCGCACCCGTACGACCGTCTCCACCGGCACCGCCCACACCTTCCCGTCCCCGATCTTCCCCGTCTGCGCGGCCTTGACGATCGCGTCGATGACGGCCTCGAAGTCGGCGTCCCCGACGACGACCTCGATCCGGACCTTGGGGACCAGGTCGACCTGGTACTCGGCGCCCCGGTAGACCTCGGTGTGGCCGCGCTGCCGGCCGTAGCCACTGGCCTCGGTCACGGTCATGCCGTGCACACCGAGCTCCTGCAGAGCGGTCTTGACCTCGTCGAGACGGTACGGCTTGACGATCGCGGTGATGAGCTTCATGCCTGGGGCTTGACCTTCTGCGCGGAGGGAAGGACGGACGCGGTGACCGGGGCGCCGTGGCCCAGGACGCCGTGATCGTATGCGGTCTCGGCGTGCACCGTAAGGTCCAGACCGGTGTACTCCTGCTCCTCGCTCGCGCGCAGGCCCACCGTCTTGTCGATCAGCTTGCCGATGCCGTACGTCACGAAGAAGGCGTACGTCCCCACCGCGAGCACGGCCACCAGCTGCTTGCCGAGCTGCGCCAGGCCCCCGCCGTAGAGGAGCCCCTCGGGCCCGCCGGTCATCGACTCGACGGCGAAGACCCCGATGAGGAGGGTGCCGATGACCCCGCCGACCAGGTGGACGCCGACGACGTCCAGGGAGTCGTCGTAGTTCAGCCTGAACTTCCAGCCCACCGCGTACGAGCAGACTGTGCCGGCGGCGAGACCGACGACCAGGGCGCCGAGCAGGGAGACCGAACCGCAGGACGGGGTGATCGCGACCAGGCCCGCTACCGCGCCGGACGCGGAGCCCAGGGTGGTCGGGTGGCCGTCGCGCTTCTGCTCCACGAAGAGCCAGCCGAGCAGGCCCGTACAACCGGCCGCGAGGGTGTTCAGGAACGCGGCCGCGGCCAGGCCGTTCGCGCCGAGGGCCGAACCGGCGTTGAAGCCGAACCAGCCGAACCAGAGAAGCCCCGCGCCCAGCATCACCATGGGCAGGTTGTGCGGGCGCATCGCGTCCTTCTTGAAACCCAGCCGCGGGCCGAGGACCAGGCACAACGCGAGGCCGGAGGCACCGGAGACGATCTCGACCGGCAGACCGCCCGCGAAGTCCAGGGCGCCGAGACCCTCCAGGATCCAGCCACCCGGACCCCAGACCCAGTGGGCGACCGGAACGTATACGAGCAACGCCCAGACCGGCACGAACAGCAGCCACGCGCCGAACTTCGCGCGGTCCGCGATCGCACCGCTCACCAGGGCGGCCGTGATGATCGCGAAGGTGAGCTGGAAGGTCGCGAACAGGAGGGTGGGGACGGTGCCGTGGACGCTGTCGGGGCCGAGGCCGGACATCCCGGCGTGCTCCAGAGAGCCGATGAGCCCGCCGCCGATGTCGTCCCCGAACGTGAGGGAGTATCCGGCGGCCAGCCACACCACCGTGACCAGGGCGATCGACACGAAGCTCATCATCAGCATGTTGAGGACGCTCTTCGTGCGGACCATGCCGCCGTAGAACAGGGCCAGGCCCGGGGTCATCAGCAGGACGAGGGCGGTGGCGGCGAGCAGCCAGGCGGTGTCGCCGGTGTCGATGCGCTCTGCGGCCAGGGGCACGGCGAGGATCACGGTCGTCTCCAACGGTGTGGGGGCTCGTCAGAGAGTCACCGGCCCGCGTTTCGAGTTGTGCACGGGTGTGTTTCCGATGCGTTTCGTTGCGTGCAGGTTTCGGGAAGCTCACGGGGAGGGCTGGGGGCGGACGCTTGTGCGGCGGGGCTCATTGGATCAGGGAGAATGGGCGCCATGAGCGTTCGCAGTCAGTCATCCGAGCCGTCGGCGTCGTCGGCCGCACCCCACCGCGCCGGCTTCGCCTGCTTCGTGGGCCGCCCCAACGCGGGCAAGTCCACCCTCACGAACGCTCTGGTCGGGCAGAAGGTGGCGATCACCGCGAACCAGCCGCAGACGACGCGGCACACGGTACGGGGGATCGTGCACCGGCCCGACGCCCAGCTGATCCTGGTGGACACCCCGGGGCTGCACAAGCCGCGCACGCTGCTCGGTGAGCGGCTGAACGACGTCGTACGGACCACCTGGGCCGAGGTCGACGTGATCGGTTTCTGTCTGCCGGCGAACGAGAAGCTCGGTCCCGGTGACCGCTTCATCGCGAAGGAACTGGCGGGGATCAAGAAGTCCCCGAAGGTCGCGATCATCACGAAGACGGACCTCGTCGACTCCAAGACGCTGGCCGAGCAGCTGATCGCGGTCGACCAGCTCGGCAAGGAGCTGGGCATCGAGTGGGCCGAGATCGTCCCGGTGTCGGCGACCGCGAACAAGCAGGTCGACCTGCTGGCGGACCTGCTGATCCCGATGCTGCCCGAGGGCCCCGCGCTCTACCCCGAGGGCGACCTCACCGACGAGCCCGAGCAGGTCATGATCGCGGAGCTGATCCGTGAGGCCGCGCTGGAGGGTGTGCGCGACGAGCTTCCGCACTCCATCGCCGTCGTCGTGGAGGAGATGCTCCCCCGGGAGGACCGGCCCGCCGACAAGCCCCTCCTCGACATCCACGCCTTCGTCTACATCGAGCGGCCCAGCCAGAAGGGCATCATCATCGGCCCCAAGGGCAAGCGGCTGAAGGACGTCGGCATCAAGTCCCGCAAGCAGATCGAGGCGCTGCTGGGGACGCCGGTCTTCCTCGACCTCCACGTGAAAGTCGCGAAGGACTGGCAACGCGACCCACGCCAGCTCCGCAAGCTCGGCTTCTAGGGCCCTAAGGGGCCGTCTCCTGCGGGGACAGGTCCTGCAGGCCCACCACCCGCAGGAGCTGCAGGCGTTCGTACGACTCCGTTCCCGGGCGGGCCGTGTGGATGATCAAGTGGTGGTGGTTGTCCTGATTGAAAAGGATCTCGCAGTCCAGTTCCAGGAGGCCTACCAGAGGGTGGCGGTAGCGCTTCGTGGACTGGCGGCGGACGGACACCTCGTGTTCAGCCCAAAGGCCGGCGAACTCCTCGCTGGACGAGCGTAGTTCGGCCACCAGCGCCGCTGGTTCCGGGTCGTCGGGGCGGGCCGCCGCCACCGCTCGCAGGTTCGCAACGTGGGTGCGGGCATGCGCCGGTACGTCCTCCGGAGGGAAGAGGTCGCGCGACGCCGGGTCCAGGAAGAAACGGCGGAGCATGTTGCGGTCCCGGGGCGGGCGGGCGAAGACGTCGCCGCTCAGCGCCCTCGACATCGCGTTCTGCGCCAGCACCTCGCCGCAGTCGCTCACCACCAGCGACGGAGTGTCGTGCAGCCGGTCGAGGACCAGCAACAGCCCCGGATTCACATGCGCGGGCTCATTCCCGCGCCGCGGCGGCTCCTCGCCGGTCAGGTGGAACAGGTGGTCCCGTTCGTCGTCCGTCAGACGCAGCGCGCGGGCCAGCGCCGTCAGCATCTGACGGGACGGACGCGGGCCCCGGGACTGCTCCAGGCGGGTGTAGTAGTCCACCGACATCCCGGCCAGCTGTGCCACCTCCTCGCGGCGCAGCCCCGGTGTGCGACGCCTGGCGCCCGGCGTCAGGCCCACGTCGGACGGGTTCAGCCGGGCGCGGCCACGGCGCAGGAAGTCGGCGACTTCGGCTCGGTTCACCCTTCCAGCCTGCGGCACCCCGCCCGGCTTATCCAGGGACTGCCGATCCCCCGATCAACGGGTCTCTCCCGCTCGTACCGGCTCCGCCCGAGGGTGGTCGGTGACGAGAGGAGCAGAACATGCTGACTTTGGTGACAGGTACGACAGGGCAGGTCGGCCGGCGCTTCGTGCCGAGGCTGCTGGCGCAGGCCCGGCCGGGGGAGCGGGTGCGGGTTCTCGTACGGGACGCCGAGCGCGGTGAACCCTTCGCCGCGCTCGGCGCCGAGGTCGTCGTAGGAGATCTGCGCGACACCGAGGCACTCGGCAAGGCCGTCGCCGGGGCCGACGCGGTCGTGAACGTCGCTGCTTCCTTCCGCGGAGTCCCCGACGAGGAGGCGTGGGCGGTCAACCGGGACGCGGCCGTGGAACTGGGGCGGGCCGCGCTGGCAGCCGATGTGCGGAGGTTCGTGCAGGTCAGCACGGCTCTGGTGTACGGCACCGGACGCGGCCGTCCGCTGACCGAGGACGACGAGAGCCGACCCGGTGGGAGCATGTGGGGCGCCTACCCCGAGTCCAAGGCGGAGGCCGAGCGGCGGCTGCTCGCGCTGGAGGGCATGGACGTGCGCGTCGGCCGGCTCCCCTTCGTCTACGGCGAGGGGGATCCGCATCTCGCGCAGTCCCTGATGTGGGCCAAGAACTGGGCGGCGAACCAACGGCTTCAGATGGGGCACCATGCGGATGTCGCCCAGGCGTTGCTGCGGATCCTGCATGCGCCGGGGATCGCGGGGCGGGTTTACAACATCGCCGACGACGCTCCGGTGACGGCGGTGGAGTTGCATCAGCTCAACGGGGCTGCGGTCCCGGACGAGTTGTACGGCCGGACCGACCCGGACCCGTGGCTCGTGATCACGTCCACGGAGCGGATTCGCCGGGAGCTGGGGTATCGGCCGGTGTATCCGTCGGTGTACGCGGCTCGGGAGGCTGGAGCACTGTGAGGGGGCCGGTGGTCTTCCGCGGGTCCGTTGTGGCTGGTCGTGCCACGCGGCGGTAGCCGCAATCGATACAGTTCCGCGCCCCTGACGCCGTTCAGTCCACGTTCCTTATACGGCCCACCAGCACCGCTCCCGCCAACCCGGCCGCCGCCGCCACCCCGTACAGCACCCGGTACCCCCCGAGGTGGGTGACGATCGGTGCGGCCAGGGCGGGGGCGGCCACCTGGGGCAGGGCGTTTGCCACGTTGATGACGCCCAGGTCCTTGCCCCGGTCCGACGCCTTCGGCAGGACGTCCGTCATCAGCGCGAAGTCGACCGACATGAACACGCCGAGGCCCACCCCCAGCAGCGCCGCCACGATGATCGCGCTCGGCCAGGTCTGCCATGCGGCGAGCAGGGCCGTGGCGGCCGCCATCAGTACCCCGGACCAGGCCACGAAGGGCTTGCGGCGCCCAACCCGGTCCGACCAGATGCCGCCCACGACCACCGTGGCCAGCAGCGCCACGCTGTCCACCGCGGTCAGGATCAGGACGCCCTGCTCGGGATCGTCGATGGGGGTCCCCCCGCTCGAGCTGGTTCGAGAGTGGGGGAGGAGACGGTCCCGCAGGTAGTAGAGGAGGTAGAGGATCACCAGCGCGTTGCTGAGATTGATCAGGAAGCGGGTCAGCCAGGCCCAGCCGAAGTCCGGGTAGCGGCGCGGGCTCAGCCAGAAGCCGCGCGCGAACGACCGCAAGGACCAGGGCGGCCGGCCCGTGGCCGCCAGGCTGAGATCTCGGTGGCGGAGCACGTACGGCAGCACACCCGCCAGCGTGAACACCGCGCACGCCGCATAGCCCGCCACGATGCCGCCTGTCGCCGTCGCCAGGCCCGTGCCGACGACCGCGCCGAGGATCTGCGCCGCGCCGATCCAGCCGCCCACCGCGCCCCGCTGGAGCCGCGGCACCCGGTCCGGCACGGCCGCCGTGACGGCCGCGAAGGCCGCGTTCAGCGTGAGCTGGACCAGACACCAGCCGAGCATCATGAGCCAGAGCCCGTCCGCGCCGGCGAGCAGCAGCAACGACAGCGCGCCGCCCGCCGTGCCGGCCACGATCCATGGGCTACGGCGGCCCCAGCGGGCCGTCGTGCGGTCCGACAGTGCGCCGAAGAACGGGTTCGCCGCCAGCGACACCAGCGCGCCCACGCCCGTCACCCAGGCCAGCAACGTCTCCTTCGACATACCGGCGCCGGGCGCGAAGTCTCCGGCCTGCCGGGCCAGCAGGATCTGGAGCGGGCCGTACCAGCCGACCCAGATCGCCACGTTGGCGAGGGAGAGGGACACCGTCCAGCCCTTGCCGACCCGCTCGACGGGCTCGGCCAGGGCGTCTGAACGGGGGGTCGTCACTTCTGCGCCCGGAGCAACTCCTGGTACCAGCCGTACGACGCCTTCGGGGTCCTGGCGAGGGTCTCGAAGTCCACGTGCACCAGCCCGAACCGCCGCGCGTATCCCTCCGCCCACTCGAAGTTGTCCATCAGCGACCACACGAAGTACCCGCGGACGTCCAGGCCCGCCTCCATCGCCTCGTGCAGGGCGCGGATGTGGCCGTCCAGGTAGGTGATCCGGTTCTGGTCGTCGACGCCCTCGTAGGAGCACCCGTTCTCGGTGATCACGACGGGCGGGAGCCGGTCGCCGTAGCGCTCGCGCATGCCGGTGATCAGCTCGGTCAGGCCCGAAGGGACCACCGGCCAGCCGAAGTCCGTCACCGGGACGCCCTCGATCTCCCGCACCGAGAAGGGGAGTTCGGCGGGGATCGTCAGCCCGCCGAACTCGATGTCCGCGCCCTGCGGGGCACCCACCCGGGTCGGCGCGTAGTAGTTGACGCCGTACCAGTCGAGCGGCTCCCCGATGATCTTGAGGTCGGCGGCCACGTCACCCGGCATCAACTCGCCGATGCCCTCCGGGTATTCGCCGAGCAGGACCGGGTCCGCGAACAGGCGGTTGAGCAGGAGGTCGTAGAAGCCGGCGGCCTCCAGGTCGGGCTGCTCCTGCGACGCCGGCCACGTCGGACCGTGCGAGTTGGCGATCCCGATGTCCGTGGCGCCGGCCGCGCGCAACGCCCGTACGGCCAGGCCGTGGGCCAGCAACTGGTGGTGGGCGGCCGGCAGCGCGTCGAACATCAGGCGCTTGCCCGGCGCGTGCGCGCCCAGCGCGTGGCCGAACAGCGTGTGCTCGGCAGGCTCGTTGATCGTGATCCACTTCCGCACGCGGTCACCGAGCCGGTCGGCGACGAGCGACACGTACTCGGCGAAACGCGACGCCGTGTCCCGTTCCAGCCAGCCGCCCGCCTCCTGGAGCGCGAGCGGCAGGTCCCAGTGGAAGAGGGTCGGGACCGGGCGGACGCCGGCCGCGCACAGCTCGTCGACCAGGCGGTCGTAGAAGTCCAGGCCACCCTCGGCGCGCACCCGCGGCCAGGAGACGGAGAAGCGGTACGCGTCCACGCCCAGGGCGGCCAGCAGGGCCACGTCCTCGCCGTGGCGGTGGTAGTGGTCGCAGGCCACCGCCGCGGTGGAGCCGTCCTTCACCCGGCCCGGCTCGGCCGAGAAGGCGTCCCAGACGGACGGCTCGCGCAGGTCCGCCGCTCCCTCGATCTGGTGGGCCGAGGTCGAGACGCCCCACAGGAAGCCGTCCGGGAACTGGGGTATCGGGTTCGTCGCCATGCGCCGGATCATCGGTACTGGCGGGTAGGGAAGTCAACGGGCAGGCGCGACAAACGGTCAACGGGCAGGCGCGACAGACGAGTTACGCGCCTTCCTTGAGTACTCGGGAGATCAGCCTGCGCTGCTCGTCGGTGAGCCGGGGATCGGCCGCGTACACCGTCCTGTCATCCACCGTGATCTGGTAGCGGAAGCCGTCCGGCACCCCGATCGGCGGGGTGCCCCGCCCCTCGGCGAGTGCCTTCTCGGCGAGGGTGTGCCATTCGTGGGCATCGGGCCGCCCCGAGGTGTCCACCTCGGCGTGCCGCTCGATGCCCGCGAACCCGCCCGTGCGCCGTACCTGAATACGCATGGTTCCTGTCTAGTACGGAGTCAGAGAATGCGCACCCCGACCTGCTCCCAGGCCTTCTCCACCGCCTGGAATTCATCGCCGCCGTCGCCGAAGCGCTCCCGGGCGGCCTTGACGGTCAGCTTGGCGAAGTCGCCGAAGAACGCCCGCTCCGTGAGCTCGCCGCCGGTCAGGGCGTCGTACCAGACCTGTCCCGCCTTCTCCCAGGCGTAGCCGCCGAGCGCGGTGGCGGCCAGGTAGAACGCGTGGTTGGGGATGCCGGAGTTGATGTGGACGCCACCGTTGTCGCGGCCGGTGCGGACGTAGTCGTCCATGGTCGCGGGCTGCGGGTCCTTGCCGAGGACGTCGTCGTCGTAGGCGCTGCCCGGTTCCTTCATGGAGCGCAGGGCCTTTCCGGTGACGCTCGGGGCGAGCAGTCCCGCGCCGATCAGCCAGTCGGCCTCGGCGGCGGTCTGGCCGAGGGCGTACTGCTTGATGAGCGAGCCGAAGACGTCGGACATCGACTCGTTGAGGGCACCCGGCTGCCCGAAGTACGTGAGGTTCGCCGTGTACTGGGTGACGCCGTGGGTCAGCTCGTGGCCGATGACGTCGATCGGGATGGTGAAGTCGAGGAAGATCTCGCCGTCACCGTCGCCGAACACCATCTGCTCGCCGTTCCAGAAGGCGTTGTTGTAGTTCTCGTCGTAGTGGACGGTCGCGTCCAGGGGCAGGCCGTCGCCGTCGATCGAGTGGCGGCCGTAGGCCTTGAGGTAGAGGTCGAAGGTGGCGCCGAGGCCGGAGTAGGCCCGGTTGACCGTGGCGTCCTGGCCCGGCTCCGAGCCCTCCGCGCGCACTTCGGTGCCGGGCAGGTCGGTCTTGTGCCCGGCGTCGTAGAGGGTGCGCAGCGGCTGGTCCGCCGGTGCCTTCGCGGTCGGCGTGGCGGCCAGGCCGAACTCGGCGCTCACCCGGCGGCGGCCGCGTTCCTGGGCGTCCCGGACCAGGGTCCGCTGTGCGGGTCCGGACAGGGCCGGGTCCTCGCTGCGGGCGAGCTTGTCGAGGAGGTGGGGTGGGACGATGGTGCAGAAGACGGGCTCGAAGCCCCCGTTGGTGGTCATGTCGGGCACCCTTGCACTGAGTCACGTGACTGTCACTACCCGCAACCATGATTGGTGAAATGTACTGACAGGGGTCGTCACGGGGAGTAGCGAAGTGGTATGGCGCACTTTTTGCCCCATAGGCCCCTTCTTGTGCGGGCGATCCCGCATACTGATACGGGCCCTCGCGCTTCGGGGCGTCTCGGCTAGCATGCTTCGCATCATGCGTTTCGGGCTGCTTCTCCTTAGCTGCCGCGGCGAGGGCCTGTAATCGAGGCCGACCCCCTCCCCGCGGAGTTTTGGCGTTCCGCCGTCGGCCGTCCTTCAGGACCCGCCTTCGAGGAGCCCCCGCATCATGGCGAACCGCCAGCAGCCCACCTCCATGCCGATCCACAAGTACGGCCAGTACGACCAGGTCGACATCCCCGACCGCACCTGGCCCGACAACCGGATCACCGTCGCCCCTCGCTGGCTCTCCACCGACCTGCGTGACGGCAATCAGGCCCTGATCGACCCGATGTCGCCCGAGCGCAAGCGCCGGATGTTCGACCAGCTGGTCAAGATGGGCTACAAGGAGATCGAGGTCGGCTTCCCGGCCTCCGGTCAGACCGACTTCGACTTCGTACGCTCCATCGTCGAGGAGCCCGGAGCCATCCCCGACGACGTCACCATCTCCGTACTGACCCAGGCCCGCGAGGACCTGATCGAGCGGACCGTGGAGTCCCTGAAGGGCGCCAAGCGCGCCACGGTCCACCTGTACAACGCCACCGCGCCCGTCTTCCGCCGGGTCGTCTTCCGCGGCTCCAAGGACGAGATCAAGCAGATCGCCGTCGACGGCACGCGGCTGGTCATGGAGTACGCGGAGAAACTGCTGGGCGCGGAGACCGAGTTCGGCTACCAGTACAGCCCGGAGATCTTCACCGACACCGAGCTGGACTTCGCGCTGGAGGTCTGCGAAGCGGTCATGGACGTCTGGCAGCCCGGCCCGGGCCGCGAGATCATCCTCAACCTGCCCGCCACCGTGGAGCGTTCGACGCCGTCCACGCACGCGGACCGCTTCGAGTGGATGAGCCGCAACCTCTCCCGCCGCGAGCACGTCTGCGTCTCGGTCCACCCGCACAACGACCGCGGCACCGCCGTCGCCGCCGCCGAGCTGGCGCTGATGGCCGGCGCCGACCGGGTCGAGGGCTGCCTGTTCGGGCAGGGCGAGCGCACCGGCAACGTCGACCTGGTCACCCTGGGCATGAACCTGTTCTCGCAGGGCGTCGACCCGCAGATCGACTTCTCCGACATCGACGAGATCCGTCGTACGTGGGAGTACTGCAACCAGATGGAGGTCCACCCGCGCCACCCGTACGTGGGCGACCTGGTCTACACGTCCTTCTCCGGCTCCCACCAGGACGCCATCAAGAAGGGCTTCGACGCCATGGAGGCCGACGCGGCCGCGAAGGGCGTCACCGTCGACGACATCGAGTGGGCCGTGCCGTACCTGCCGATCGACCCGAAGGACGTCGGCCGTTCCTACGAGGCCGTCATCCGGGTCAACTCGCAGTCCGGCAAGGGCGGTATCGCCTACGTCCTGAAGAACGACCACAAGCTGGACCTGCCGCGCCGGATGCAGATCGAGTTCTCCAAGCTCATCCAGGCGAAGACGGACGCCGAGGGTGGCGAGGTCACCGGCGACGCCATCTGGGCGACCTTCCAGGACGAGTACCTGCCCAACCCCGAGAACCCGTGGGGCCGCATCCAGGTCACCAACGGGCAGTCGACGACGGACAAGGACGGCGTGGACACCCTCACCGTCGAGGCCGAGGTGGACGGCGTCGAGACCACGCTGGTCGGCACCGGCAACGGTCCGATCTCCGCGTTCTTCCACGCGCTGCAGGGCATCGGGATCGACGCCCGCCTGCTGGACTACCAGGAGCACACGATGAGCGAGGGTGCCTCCGCGCAGGCCGCCTCGTACATCGAATGCGCGATCGACGGCAAGGTCATCTGGGGAATCGGCATCGATGCGAACACGACACGTGCGTCGCTGAAGGCGGTCGTCTCCGCCGTCAACCGCGCGGCACGCTGATCAGCCTCACCAGCGGTTTAGGGCCCCGTTCGCCTGTTGTACGGCGGGCGGGGCCCCGTCGTATACCGGCCAATCCCTGTGGAGGTCACGGAAAGGTCTCCTCCGGGGTACTGACTCCACCTCACGGATGTGGCTAACATCACGCAAGCGCGGCGATGTTGCCGCGGGGTTACGGAGGTGCGACGTGCTGCCAGGACGGGGACGAACCGGCTCTGCTGCCAGGCATGCGCGCCTCCTGGGCACCCGTACCGCGTGGACGACCGTCGGCGACGGCGAATTCTTCTGCCCCGGCTGCGGCGGCGACCGCAACTACCAGCGGCTGACCGGGCGCCGCCGTTTCACCCTCCTCGGCATGCCGCTCGTCCCGCGTGGCGAGACCGGCCCGGTCGTCGAGTGCGCCGCCTGCCGCGATCACTTCGGCACCGAGGTCCTCGACCATCCGACCACCACCCGCTTCTCCGCGATGCTCCGCGACGCCGTCCACACCGTCGCCCTCGCGGTGCTCGCCGCGGGCGGCACCTGCTCCCGCACGGCCCTGGAGATGGCCGCCGCGACGGTCCGGGCGGCCGGCTTCGACGACTGCACCGAGGACCAGCTGGAGGCCCTGGTCGAGGCCCTCGCCGCCGACACCGGCCGGTTCTACGACCGCCCCTGCGGAACGGGCCTCGCCATAGAGCTCCACGAGGCCCTCGACCCGCTGGCCCCGCACCTCGCCCCGGCCGGCCGCGAATCGATCCTGGTCCAGGGCGCTCGTATCGCGCTCGCCGACGGCCCCTACACCCCCGCCGAACGCGACGCCCTCACCACCGTGGGTGCCGCGCTGACCATCTGCGCGGACGACGTGACCCGACTGCTGGCGGCGGCCCGCACACCGTCGTAGACCACCGCGGTCCGCCGCGGTCCGTCGCCGTGTGCCCGCCGTTACTCCCCGGGGAGTAGTCCCGGCCCGCCGTCACCCCGGGCAGTACTCCCCACCTCGTCCTCCCGCCCGACGAGTTGCCCCCGCCGCGCCGGAAGTCTGGAACCTGACCGGACACCGACCGGAGGGGAGGCCTGTCACATGGGGGCCGCAAGAGCTTGGACATCGAGGCACCGACGGAGCGTGCCGTGGCTCGTGCTCGGACTGTGGGTCGTCGTGCTGGCGATCGCGTCGCCGTTCGCGGCGAAACTGGCGGACGTCCAACGAGACCGGGCGGTGGACTATCTGCCGGCCAGTGCCGACTCCACGCAGGTGGCCAAGATCCAGGAACGGCTGCCCGGCGGGGCGGCCACCGAGATGGTGATCGTGTACCACCGCGACGGCGGGCTGACGGCGAAGGACAGGGCCACCGCGGCCGAGCAGCTGGAGCGGATCGCGGGGGCGCACCGGCTCACCGGTGAGCCGCGGGGCGTACCGTCCGAGGACGGGACCACGGTCATGTACCCGGTCGCCAGCACCGAGCCGGGGACGGACGAAAAGGCCCGCGACGCGCTGGTGGGCGACGTACGGGACATCGCCAGGGGCGCGGACGGACTGAGCGTCGACGTCGGCGGGGAGGGGGCGCTCGCCACCGACGCGAGCGAGGTCTACAACTCGCTCGGCGGGCCGCTGCTCTACACCACCGCCGCAGTGGTCGCGCTGCTGCTGATCCTGATCTACCGCAGCCCGTTCCTGTGGCTCGTGCCGCTCGCCGTCGCGGGCCTCGCCGACTACCTGTCGATGGGCGTCGCCTACGGGCTCAACCAGGGCTTCGGAACCTCCGTGTCCGGCCAGAGCTCCGGGATCATGACGATCCTCGTGTTCGGCGCGGGCACCGACTACGCGCTGCTGCTCGTCTCCCGCTACCGCGAGGAACTACGGCGCACCGAGCGGCCCTACGACGCCATGACCGCCGCCCTGCGCGGCTGCGGGCCGGCCGTGCTCGCCTCCTCCGGGACCGTCGCCGCCGGGCTGCTGTGCCTGCTCGCCGCCGACCTCAACAGCAGCCGCGGCATGGGGCCGCTCGGCACGGTGGGTGTGCTGTGCGCGCTCGTCGCCATGCTGACCCTGCTGCCCGCGCTCCTGGTGCTGCTCGGGCGGCGGGTGTTCTGGCCGCTCGTACCGCGCTACGGCAGTACGCCCAAGGCCCGCCGGTCGCTGTTCGCCGCGATGGGCAGCTCCGCCGGACGCCGGCCGCTGACCGTGCTCGCGGGTGGGGCCGTGCTGCTCGGCGCGCTGGCGCTGGGCGCGCTGAACCTGCCCGGCGGTCTCAAGCAGGGGGACTCCTTCACCAGCGAGCCCGACGCGGTCGCCGCCATGAAGACCCTGGCCGCCGCCTACCCCGGGCACGGCACCCAGCCGCTCACCGTCATCACGCCCACCGACCGCGCCGACGCCACCCTCGCCGAGGTCCGCCGCACCCCGGGTGTCGACAGCGCGGAGCGCGGCCGGGGCGGGGGAGGCTGGACGGAGCTCTCCGTCACCGCCGGCGCCCCGCCCCAGTCGGCGGGCGAGACCGCCACCATCGAGGCCCTGCGCGACCGGCTCGACGGCTCCTACGTCGGCGGGCCCAGCGCCGAACAGCTCGACCTGAGGGACACCAACGCCCGGGACCGTCTGATCGTCGTCCCGCTCGTCCTCGTCTCCGTCCTGCTGATCCTCGTCGTGCTGCTGCGCTCGCTCGTCGCGCCGCTGCTGCTGGTCGCCGCCGTGGTCGCGGTGTGGGGCGCGGCCCTCGGCATCGGAGGGCTCGTGTTCGGGCCGCTGTTCGGCTTCGAGGGCACGGACCCGGGACTGGGACTGCTGTCCTTCGTGTTCCTGGTGGCGCTGGGCGTCGACTACGGCATCTTCCTGATGCACCGGATGCGGGAGGAGTCCCTGAACGGCGCCGAACCGGTCGCCGCCGCGCTCACCGCGCTGCGCACGACGGGCGGGGTCATCGCCTCCGCCGGACTCGTCCTCGCCGCCACCTTCGCCGTGCTCACCAGCATGCCGCTCGTCCAACTCGTGGAGCTGGGCTTCGTCATCGCGGTGGGCGTGCTGCTCGACACGTTCCTCGTCCGTACCTACCTGGTCACCAGCGCGAGCGTGGCGCTGCGGCGGCGGGTGTGGTGGCCCGGAAGCCTGTCGCGGGAACCCGGGACGCCGGTACGGCCGGAACGCCAGCCGGAGCCGGTGTGAGCTCACACCCCCGCGGGGCGCCCCTCCCCTCCCGGAGGGGCGCCCGTGTGCCGCAGGATGAGCCGGTGCAGCAGACGACGAGAGCGAAAGCCCGCCCCCGCATCGGCGAGCGGATCATGGAGGCGATCAACCGCGACCCCCGCACCGCCCCGCACGGCACCCGCAACGACGCGCTGCTGACCGTGGCCCTCGCCGTCCTGGCCGTGTGCCTGGTGCTCCTCGGCAACGGGGACGGCCGCCCCGACGCACTCGACGAGGGCCACAGCCCGGGCGCCCTCGGCTGGACACTGCTGCTCGCCGCGCACGTTCCGCTCGTGTGGCGGCGTCGTCATCCGATGCTCGTCCTCGCCGCGGTGGTGGCGCTTGTCGTGCCTTACCACGCCTTCGACAACAACCACAACGGCCCCACACCGGCGGCCTTCGTCGCGCTCTACACGGTCGCCGTCACCGGCCGCCCCCTGCGCACGGTGCTGGCGGGGGCCACCGTCCTCGCCGTCTCCGTGAGCGCGATGCTCACCGTCGACACCAAACAGGCCCTCGAACTCCTGCGCATCTCCGGCTGGATCATCGCCGTCCTGCTGTGCGGCATCGACGTCCGCTACTACCGCCACTACGTCTCCTCCATCGTCGACCGCGCCGAGAAGGCCGAACGCACCCGCGAGGAGGAGGCCCGCCGCAGGGTCGCGGAGGAGCGGCTGCGGATCGCCCGGGACCTGCACGACCTGCTCGCGCACAGCATCACCCTCATCGGTGTGCAGACCTCCGTCGCCGCACACGTCCTGGCCGCCGACCCCGACCGTCTCGACCGGAAGACCGTCGCCAAGGCGCTCGACGACATCGCCGAGACCTGCCGCGGCGCACGCGGCGAACTCCGTACGACACTGGAGGTGCTGCGGGCGTCCGAACACGGCGAGTCCCGCGGCCCGTTGCCCGGCCTCGACGGGCTGACCGACCTGGTGGAGGCCGCGCGGCTCGCGGGCGCCCGGGTCGAGCCCGAGGTCCGCGTCCGGCAGGCTCCGCCCGCCGTGGGCGCCGCCGCCTACCGGATCGTGCAGGAGGCGCTGACCAACGCGGTCCGGCACGCCGGCCCCGAACCCGCCGTACGGGTCGAGCTGTACGAGGCCCGGGGCGCCCTGTGTCTGACGGTCACCGACGACGGCACCGGACCCACGCCGGGCACCGCCCCCGGCTACGGGCTGGTCGGAATGCGCGAGCGGGCCCGCAGCGTGGGTGGCACACTCGACGCCGGACCACGGGGCGGGGGCGGCTTCGAGGTGACCGCCGTACTTCCGCTGACCTCGACCACGCCCGAATGGGGGACCGGATGACCGTCCGGGTACTGCTCGCCGACGACCAGACCCTCGTACGGGAGGCGTTCGCGATGCTCGTCGAGTCGGCGCCGGACATGGAGGTGGTCGGACAGGCGGCCACCGGGCGGGAGGCCGTGCGGCTGGCCGGCGGCACACGGGCCGACCTCGTGGTGATGGACCTGCGGATGCCCGACCTCGACGGCATCGAGGCGACCCGGCTGATCGCCGCGAACGAGGACCTGGCCGGGGTGAGGGTGCTGGTCCTCACCACCTACGACACCGACGAGAACATCGTCGAGGCGCTGCGCGCCGGCGCTTCCGGGTTCCTGGTCAAGGACACCCGCCCGGCCGAACTTCTCGACGCGATCCGCACGGTGGCCGCCGGGGACGCGCTGCTGTCGCCCGGGCCCACCGCCCGGTTGATCGAGCGGTTCTTACGCAGCCCGTCCGCGCGGGTGGCCGGAGGCGGGCCCGGATGTCTGTCGCAGCGGGAGCGGGAGGTGCTCGCGCTGGTCGGGCGCGGACTCAACAACACGGAGATCGCCGAGCTGCTGGGGCTCAGTCCGCTGACCGCGAAGACCCACGTCAGCCGGATCATGGGGAAGCTGGGAGCGCGGGACCGGGCCCAACTGGTCGTCGTGGCCTACGAGTCGGGGGTGGTGACCCCGGGGAGCGTGTGACGGGGTGACGGCGCCCGGCCCGACCGGCTCCGGGGGCGCCGACCCCTGTGCGGCGCCCCCGGAGCTTCGCCTCACGGGAGGGTCTTCTCGTACGACGTGTCCTGGTCGGAGTCGTAGACCAGCGTGCCGGCGGCGTCGTAGCCCTTGAGCCGGGGTGCGCGGGTGACCTGCTGGTTCAGGGTGCCGGAGGCGACGAACCAGCCGTGGTCGAGGACGGCGTCGCCGGCGGCGTCGCCGTAGGAGACGGTCACCTTGGCCACGGACGGCTCGACCGTGCCGATCACACCCCAGCGGAACGGCAGCTTCCATCGGCCCTTGTCGAGGAACGACTGCTGGTACAGCTTGCCGCCGTTGATGTCGGCCAGCACGGGAGGGGAGTCCGGCCGCCGGTCATCGCCGACGCTGGTGTTGATCCCCGCGTCCTCGCCGGGCTTGACGTCGCAGATCAGCCGGGTCGGAGTCGGCTTCTCCCGCACGGCGACGACGAACATGCCGTCGCCGGGCGCGTTGGAGTCGCCGGTGCTGTTCATCGCCAGGATGATCCGGTAACGGTCGGCCTCGCCCAGGTCCATGCCGCCCATCCGGCCGGAGGCGTACTTGCGGCTGGAGGCGTACTCGCGGTCGTCGGCCAGACACTTCTCCAGCCCGTCCGAGGCCTGCGCCCACGTGATCCCGTCGAGCAGCTGCCCCGGCGTGGCGGGCCTAGCGGGACCGGTCGCAGTCGGCGAGGACGACGGCGGCGGTGTCGCCGTACGTGCGGCACTCGCCGACGGCTTCGAAGCCGTCGTCCGGGCGTCCCCGCCCGGCGCGCCCAGCGCGTACGCGCCCACCGGCACCGCGGCCAGCGTCACCAGCACCGCCCCGGCCGCCGCCACCCGGCGCCGCCGTTCGACCATGCCCCGGCGTCGGATCGCGGGGTACGGGGCCGGCGAGGGCCGGATCGTGTAGGCGTCCTCGGCGAGCAGCTCACGCACCTGTTCCTCGAAGTCCCCGCCGAGGTCCGCGTCGGCGGGGACCTCGCCGTCCTGTCCGCGCCACTGGTCGTCGTTCACCTGGTACCTCCCTGCCGGGACGGCATCTCTTCCTTGCCGGTGCGGGCGCGGCCGGATCCGTCCATGACCTGCGCGAGCCCCGGATACGCACGCAACTTCGCCAGCCCCTTGGACGCCTGGCTCTTCACCGTGCCGGTGGAGCAGCCGAGGACCTCGGCGACCTCCGCCCCCGACATGTCCTCCCAGTAGCGCAGGACGATCACCGCCCGCTGCTGGGGCGGCAGCCCGGCCAGCGCGCCGAACAGGGCGCTGCGCTCGTCGGCGTACGAGATCGCGTCGCGCGCCGCCACCTCCGGCGGCGCCGCCGTCAGTGCCTCCGTGACCCGCCGCTTGCGGAACCGGTCGCTGTTGCAGTTGACGAGCACCCGCCGGACGTACGCGTCCGGGTTGTCGCTGCGCGACACGCGCCGCCAGGAGCGGTACACCTTCGCCAGCGCCGTCTGCGTCAGATCCTCGGCGTGGTGCGCGTCGCCGGTCAGCAGATAGGCGGTCCGTACCAGACGGGACCACCGCGCTCTGACGAATTCCTGGAACCGTTCCTCTTGTTCGGCCTGCATCAAGCACCCTCCCCTCGCCCTCCAGACCACCGTTTCGGCGAATTCGGTTGCCCGGGATCCGGTACCGGGTTCGAATGGTTGCCGTGACGAGCGAAGCGGGCGGGGACAGCCGACAGGACCGGGAGCCGTGGGGCGAACGGGCCCCCGGTGTACTGCGGTTGCCGTCCGGGCGGCTGGTGCGGGGCCGGGGCCTGCGGCGTCCGCTCGCCCCGGGCGCGCCGACACCGTCGTACGGCGTCTACCTCCTCGGCAAGCGGCCGCCCGAGGTCGCCTGGGAGTCCCGCTGGATCCGCTGGCCCGACTTCCGGCTGCCGGCGGACCGGGACGCCGCCCAGGCGATGCTCACCGAGGCGTGGGCGCGGGCCGCCGACGAGCGCGTCGAACTCGCCTGCGGCGGCGGCCGTGGGCGTACGGGTACGGCGCTGGCGTGTCTCGCGGTCCTGGACGGCGCACCGCCGGAGCGGGCTGTCGCCTACGTCCGCGAGCACTACGACCGGCACGCGGTCGAGACGCCGTGGCAGGCGCGTTATGTCCGACGGTTCCGGAAGGGCTAGCCCTGCCGGTGCCCCTGACGCGGGGCGCCGTTCCGTAGCGGTACGAAGCGGACGGGGAGGCCCGGTGGGGCCTGGGCGGCGGCGGACAGATGGCTCTCCGGCACGACGCCGATGACGGGGTATCCGCCGGTGGTGGGGGAGTCGGCGAGGAAGAGCACGGGCTTGCCGTCGGGCGGCACCTGGACCGCGCCGAGCACCATGCCCTCGCTGGGGAGTTCGTCGTCCACCGCGCGTTCCAGGGCGGGTCCGTTCATCCGCAGGGCGATGCGGTTGCTGTTGGGGGACACGGAGAAGCGGCCCGCCGCGAGGGTGCGCACGGCGGCGGCGGTGAACCAGTCGTCGCGCGGGCCGAGCAGCACCGGGAGCACCAGTTCGCGCGGGGGCCCGTCCCACAGGGCCAGGTGGTGCGGGGGTGGGCCCGCGCCGTCCGGTTCGCCCAGGGGGAGGATGTCACCGTCCTTGAGGGGGGCGGGGCCCAGTCCGGACAGCAGGTCGGTGGAGCGGCTGCCGAGGACCGGGGACACGGCGACGCCTCCGCTCAGGGCCACGTAGCAGCGCAGGCCGAAGGTGGCGGTGCCCACGTCGAGCACCGCACCGGCCGGCAGGTGGACGGGGGTGCCCCAGGCGGCCGGCCGGCCGTCGCCGCGTACCGGGGCGGGTGCCCCGGTGACGGCCACGGTCACCGGCCGGGTGGCGCGTACGGCCACGCCTGTCAGGGTGGTCTCCAGGGTGGCGGCGTCGGCGGGGTTGCCCACCAGCCGGTTCGCCAGGCGGTGGGACGGCTGGTCCAGGGCGCCGGAGCGGGGTACGCCGAGTGCCGCGTGGCCGAACCGACCTTCGTCCTGGACGGTGGTCAGCGCACCGGCCCGCAGTACTTCCAGCTTGCCGTCACTCATGCGGTCCCCTCCTCTGCGAGAGGCACGAAACGCACTCGGGTCCCCGGTACGAGCAGGGCCGCCGGCTGCCGCTCCAGGTCCCACAGCGTCACCGAGGTCCTGCCGATCAACTGCCATCCGCCCGGCGAACTCCGGGGGTAGATGCCGGTGTAGTGACTGGCCAGGGCCACCGACCCGGCCGGCACCGAGGTGCGTGAGTCCGCCCGGCGCGGTACGACGTACGGCTCGCCCAGGCCCGTCATGTACGCGAATCCCGGGGCGAAACCGGAGAACGCCACCCGGTGTTCGGTGCCGCTGTGCACCCGTACCACCTCGTCCTCGCTCATGCCCCACAGTTCGGCCACCACGCCCAGGTCGGCCCCGTCGTACCGGACGGGTATCTCCACCAGTTCGCCGCTGCCCGCCGCCGGCGGGGGTGCGGACCAGTGGCGCAACTCCGCCTGGAAAGCGGGGAGATCGCGCACCCCGTACAGCAGGACGGTCTTCTCCCCGGGCACGATCTCCCGCACCGGCGCCAGGGCGCCCGCGCCGATGCGGCGCAGCAGTTCGGCGTGCCAGGCCTGCGCCTCGTCCGGTCCGTCCAGATCGACGAGCAGCGAGTCCTGCCCGACCGGCAGCAGTCTCATACGAACGCCTCCAGCCGGACTCCCGCGTCCCGCAGTGCCGTGCGGACCCGGAGCGCGAGGTCGACCGCGCCGGGGGTGTCGCCGTGCAGGCACAGCGACCTCGCTCGGATCTGTACCCGCTCACCGGTGAGCGCGGTGGTGTGGCCGTCGCGGGCCAGTGAGACCGCCTGCCAAACCACCTGATCGGGGTCACTGATCACGGCGCCCGGTGTGCCGCGCGGTACCAGGGTGGCCGCCGAGGTGTAGGCGCGGTCCGCGAAGGCCTCGGCGACCACGGGCAGCCCTTCTTCGGCGGCCGCTCGGTGCAGGGCCGAGCCGGGCAGGCACAGCACGGCCAGCCCGGAGTCGGCGCGCCTGGTGCCCTTCGCGACGGCGGCGGCCTGCTCGGGGTCGGCGACCACCCGGTTGTACAGCGCCCCGTGCGGCTTGACGTAGACGACGTCCGCCCCGGCGGCGCGGGCGAAGACCTGGAGGGCGCCGATCTGGTACGTGACCTCGTCGGCCAGTTCGTCGGCGGGGACGTTCATCGCCCGGCGCCCGAATCCGGCGAGGTCCCGGTAGGAGACCTGGGCTCCGATCCGCACTCCCCGCTCGACGGCCGTGTCACAGACCCGGCGCATGATGCCGGGATCGCCCGCGTGGAAGCCGCAGGCCACATTGGCGCTGGTCACCAGCTCCAGCATGGCCTCGTCGTCGGTGAGGACCCACCGTCCGTAGCCCTCCGCGAGATCCGCGTTGAGATCCATCACGACGTCTGTCATCCCTGGTGCCTGTTCTCCTCGCGACCGCACATGTTCCATACCCATCACCCGGCTCGCCTCACCCGACGCGGTAGTCGCTGTCCCGCGCGTCCGTGATCAGCATGTATCCGGGCGCGTGGGTGATGGCGAAGGGCGGCCGTGACGCCATCAGGGCGGCCTGCGGGGTGACGCCGCACGCCCAGAAGACCGGGACGTCGCCGGGCTCCGCCTCCACCGGGTCGCCGTAGTCGGGGCGGGCGAGGTCGTCGATGCCGAGGGCCGCGGGGTCTCCGGTGTGTACGGGCCCGCCGTGCACCGCGGGCATCCGTTCACTGACGCGGATCGCCGTGTCGACCAGGTCGGCCGGGATCTGGCGCATCGACACCACCATGGGGCCGTGCAGCCGACCCGCCGGCCGGCATGCGCGGGAGCTTCGGTACATCGCGACGTTGCGTCCCTGCTCGACGTGGCGCAGTGGTACGCCCGCCTCGGCCAGGGCGGTCTCGAAGGTGAAGCTGCATCCGATCAGGAACGTGACCAGGTCCTCGCGCCAGTGACCGACGACGTCGGTCGGCTCGTCGATCAGCCGGCCGTGCTCCCAGACGCGGTAGCGCGGCACGTCGGTCCGCAGGTCGGCGTCCGGGGCGAGCGCCGTGGACCACGAGCCGGGGTCCGTGACGTCGAGCACCGGACACGGCTTGGGGTTGCGCTGGCAGAACAGCAGCACGTCGTAGGCCCAGTCGGCGGGCACCGTGATCAGATTCGCCTGGGTGAAACCCCCGCACCACCCGGTGGTCGGCCGACTCGTGCCGCCTCGGAACAGTTCCCGGGCCTGAGCGGGGCTGAGGGCTGAGGGCTGAACAACGGTTTCCACCGGCGTTTCCTTTCGACAGGGGAAGCCAAGGACGAGTTACCCGTCCACAACGTCAGGCTAGAGTATTGTTGAACAATCCGACAAGAGCCGTGTTGTCTCATCCCCGACTTTTGGGTTGACTGGCCCCGGAGCATCACGACGGGGAGGACCAAGAAGATGGCTGCCGAACTGGATCCGGCCGTGCTGGTGGGGGATCGCGTCCTGCTGGGGCGCTCCAGCACCGCCGAGCGGGTCGCCGACATCCTGCGCACCCGCATCTCGGAGGGTCACCTCGCGCCGGGCAGCAAGCTCTCCGAGGACACCATCGGCAAAGCGCTCGGGATCTCGCGCAACACCCTCCGAGAGGCGTTCCGGCTGCTCACACACGAGAAGCTGCTGGTCCACGAACTCAACCGCGGCGTCTTCGTCCGGATGCTCACCGTCCAGGACATCAGCGACATCTATCAGGTGCGCCGGCTCATCGAGTGCTCGGTGGTCCGCCACCTGGGCAACCCGCCCTACGGCCTGGCCGGCGCCGAGGCCGCGGTCGCCGAGGCCGGACAGGCCGCCGAGGAAGGCGACTGGCTCCAGGTCGGTACCGCCAACACCCATTTCCACGGCGCGGTGGTGGCCCTCGGACAAAGCGACCGCCTGAACGAACTGATGCGTGGCGTGCTGGCCGAACTGCGCCTGGCCTTCCACGCGATGAGCGGTCTGCGTGACTTCCACGAGCCCTACCTGGTGCGCAACCGGGACATCCTCGCCGCCCTGAGAGCCGGGGCCACCGTGAAGGCGGAGCTCCTGCTCGCCGACTACCTCGACGACGCCGAGCGGGAACTCGTCCGGAAACACTCCGGGTTGGGCACGGCCGAAGAGGGCCAGGCCGGGTAGCGCCGGACGAGGCACCTACGACATGGGCCACCGCAGCCGCGCGCGGGCCACGTCGAACGGGTAGACCAGGCGGTAGCTTCCCTTCTGGACCTGCTCCACGACGCCTCGGGCTCCGATGTTCTGACGGTTGTCGTCGAACCTCACGCCGTCCCACGGCATGATCGTGTCCCGCCCCGGGACGTCGAGGTTCACCAAGGCGGAACGGATGTCCGCGGGGGAGGGGGAAGCCGCCTCGTCGACCGCCTGGGCCAGAGTCATCACCGCCGTGAACGCGCGCGCGGCGTCGTCGTTCATCGGGCGGTGGTACGTCGTCCGGTAGAGCTCGGCGACGGCCCGGGCCGCGGGATTGCGCGCGGCCAGATCCGCGGACCAGGCGAACCGACTGCACACTCCTTCCGCATCGTCCCCCTCGCGCTTGACGAAGTCCGGGTCGGCGTAGCCCGCTCCGAAGGCCATGAGCGCAGGCGGCTCGTACGAGGCGGCGCGGAAGTCCTCGCTCAGTGCGAGCGCTTGTGGCGTGTACAGCAGTGTCAGGACGACATCGGGATCCGAAGCCCTCACCTCTCCCACGGCCCTCGAAAGGTCGCTGGCCTTGGCACCGACCCCGACATCGGCCACGACATCGCCGTCGATCTGGGAGGCGAAGCGCTTGATCATGGACAGTCCGTCGTTGCCGTACTGGTCGTCCATGTGTACGACAGCGATGCGTCGTACGGCGGTGCCTTCGCTCTGGCGCTCCTTGAGCAGCGAGAACACCACCCGGCCATAGCTCAGTTCGGAGGGGCCCGTGCGGAAGAACCAGTCCAGGCCCCGCTCGGTCAGCGACGCCGCCGAGGATCCGCCGTTGACGAAGGGGACCTTCAGCTCGTCGGCCCGCGCACTGGCCGCTTGGGTGACCGCCGATTCGTACCCCCCGGCCACGGCCACCGCGCCCTGGTCGCTCACCAGGCGCCGCACCTGTCCGGCGGCGGTCGTGCCGGAAGCGGCGGTGTCGGCGGGCAGCAGCCTGATCCTCGGGTGGTTCGCCCGGGGAAGCCCTTCTCCCGGGCCGAGCGGCAGCGGGACGGATGTCAGATCCTCGTTGACGATCTTCACCGCCAGTTCGGCACCTCGTCGGGTGTCGGCGCCCACGGTCGCCGAGGGGCCGGACAGCGGGGCCAGGAACCCGATGGTCACGATGGCCGGGGTCCTCGCCACGGGCTCCCCCGTGCAGGCGGAGGTGAGCAGCAGGGCCGAACAGAGAACGGCGACCGTGCTGACAGCGGGTCTCGGCATCACGGTTGTCCTTCTGCGGTGAACGGTACGGATGGCGGTCTGTGGTGGGTGTCGGTGTGCAGTCCGTCGGAGAAACGGCGGTGGACCAGCCAGTCCTGCGCCGAGCCGAACGCGGGCTCCCCGGGGGAGGACTGCGACAAGAGGGCTTGAACAGGGTCCTCGGCCGCTGTCGGCCCGAACGCGACGGCGGAGGGATCCTCCAGCCTGGCCAGCAGATGTCCGGGCAACCGCACCAGAGCGGTCGTCCCCTGCCGGGGCGAGGGAACGAGGGTGACCGAGACACCGTGCTTGGACGCGAGGCGGCTGACCACGAACAGGCCCATGCTCTGGCCTGCCCCGGGATCGAAGGCGCGTACCGACGCCAGCCGGTGGTTCGTGGCCGCCATGTCCGCGGCGGTCATCCCCACCCCCTCGTCCACGATGCTGATCACCAGGTCGGCCGCACGGTCGTGCGTCACGCCGCACGTCACGGCGACGGTGGAGTGGGGGCCGGAGAAATGTGTGGCGTTCTCCATCAGCTCCGCGAGGAGGTGCACCAGGTCGGTCACGGCGTCACCCGCGACGTCCGCCTCGACAGCGGGCCGGCAGACGACGCGGGTGTACTGCTCCACCTCGGCGCTCGCGGCGAGCAGGACCTCCGACAGAGGCATCGGGCGGTCCCATCCGCGTCCGGCGTCAGAACCCGCGAGCACCAGCAGGCTCTCGTCGGTACGCAGCATCTGCGTGGCCAGGTGGTCCAGCCGGAACAGCCGCGCCAGACGGTCGGGGTCCCCCTCGTCCTGTTCGAGGTCCCCGATCTCGGTGAGCAGCTTGCCCACCAGGTGCTGGTTGCGACGGGACAGGTGCACGAACATCCCGTTGATGTGCGAGCGGAGCGCGGCCTGGTCGGTGGCCAGCCGTACGGCTGCGCTCTGCACGGCGTCGAATGCCTCGGCGACCTCGCCGATCTCGTCCTCGGACACCACCAGGGTGGGCGTGGCCCGGAAGTCGCCGAGGTCGTCGGCGTCCGCCTGCCGCAGTCGTTCGAGCGCCTCGGGCAGACGGTGGTGCGCGACGTCGAGTGCGGAGGCGCGCAGTGTCTGCAAGGGACGCGTCATCGACCGCACCACCGCGGTGACCACCCATCCGGTGGCCAGGAACATGGCCAGCATGCCTGCCGCACCCCACCACGCGAACGACAGCCGTGAGGCGTGCGACGCGTCGCTGACGGTGATCAGTTCGTCCAGGATCCGGGACTCGACCGTGCGCATCAGTTCGATCTTGCGGCCGGAGACCTTCTCCCACCGGGACGGCTCGATGCTGATCCGACTGGCCTGAGCCTGCTCGGCAGCCCGCTCCTGGATGGCCTGGGCGGTGCTGACCGAGGTCCCCTTGACCGAGTCGGCGTACAAGGTGCGCTGCGGCTGGCTGGTCGTGGCCAGGAAGTCGTCCACGGACTCCTGCTGACGAGCGACCGCGCCGGCGTAGTCCGGGAACTGGCCGACGAGGAACGTCCCGTCGGTCAGGACGGCGTTGAGCTCCGCCCGGACCCGGCTGGTGTTCTCCACGGCGATGGACAGGGCGTTCAGAGCCCGCGCCCGTTGTGCGGACGCGCCACCACCGTTGTGCTCGACGAGGACCGGGCCGAGGTCCATCAGTCTGCTGAGCATGACCGTGTAGCCGGAAACGGTCGCGCCCTGTGTCAGCCCGGCCTCGTCCACCGCCGTACGCAGCTCGCCAAGGGTGCGCAACTCCTCCGACGCCCTGCGCAACGCCGTCCGCAGGAGCGGATCACCGGAGGTGTCGACGGCGCCCGCCGCCTCGCGGTAGGCGACGGAAGCGGTGTCTGCCGCGGTGCGCCGCTCGCCGAGGTCGCCGTGGGAACCCTTGCGCCGTCCGGCGACGAACGCGGCCGTGGCATCACGCTCGTCCTGAAGAGCGTGGACCAGGCCGAGGGCAGGGCGCTGGAGACGGGCCAGGGCGGCGAACCGTCTGTAGTCGCCGGCGTCGCCTATGGTCCGGGAAAGGCTCACGGTCGCGAGGACGCAGGCGAGGAGACCGGGGACCAGGACGACGGCGGTGAGTTTGTTGCGTACTCGCCAGTTCTTGGGCCGGGCGAGGCGGCGCACTGCTTGCGGATCGGGCCGGCGCCGAGGACGAGGTCTCGTGCGGCGGGTCCGGCCGGCTCTCGGGAGCAAGGGATGAAGCCTCTCCTGTGCGCGGCGGCGCCCCGGGGGTCACGATTCACCAACTGTGACCCCCGGGGCGCCGCGCAAGACGATGCGCACCTGTGGCGGGGCGCCTCAGGTGAGTTCGGTGCCGCGGGTCTCCGGCAGTCCCAGGAGGGCGACCAGGGCGACGGCGTAGCCGATCACCCCGTAGATCAGGGCGTGGCCGACGCCCGCGCTGCCCGCGGTGAAGCCGACCGCGGTGGGGAAGAAGGCGCCGATGGCGCGGCCGACGTTGTACGTGAAGCTCTGGCCGGTGCCCCGGACCGCGCCCGGGTACAGCTCGGCCAGGAAGGCGCCGAACCCGGAGAAGATGGCGGAGGCACAGAAGCCCAGCGGGAAGCCGAGGAACAGCAGCGTCGTGTTGGCGCCCTGCGGGATGTTGATGTACGTCAGCAGCAGGGCGGCGCTGAGCACCGCGAAGAGGGCGAAGGTCTTCTTGCGGCCGAGCGCGTCGGTGATGTAGCCGGCGGCGAGGTAACCCAGGAAGGCGCCGCTGATCAGCATGAAGAGGTAGCCGCCGGTGCCGACCACGGTGAGACCGCGTTCGGTCTTGAGGTAGGTGGGCAGCCAGGTGGCGATGGTGTAGTAGCCGCCCTGCACACCGGTGGCGAGGATCGTCGCGAACAGCGTCTTGCGGGCGAGGCTGCCCTGGAAGATCGATGACAGCGGGACGCGCGGCTCCTTGCTCGCCAGTCGCTCGGTCACCTCGGGGGCGTCCTTGATGTTGCGGCGCACGTACACCAGCAGCAGCGCGGGCAGGGCGCCCGTCCAGAACATCACCCGCCAGCTGATGGAGGGGTCGAGGTTGTCCATCACGACCGTCGACACGATCACGGCGAGGCCCCAGCCGACCGCCCAGGAACTCTGGATGAACGCCAGCACCTTGCCGCGGTAGCGGGACTTGGCGTACTCGGCCACCAGGACGGCACCGGCCGCCCATTCACCGCCGAAACCCAGGCCCTGGAAAGCCCGGGACACCAGCAGCATCGGGTAGTTGACGGCGAAGCCGCACAGCACGGTGAAGAACGCGTAGGTCGCCACCGTGATCATGAGCGTCTTCACTCGGCCGACGCGGTCGATCAGCAGGCCCGCCACGATGCCGCCGAGTGCGGACACCAGCAGCGTGACCGTGGTCAGCAGGCCGGTCTGCGCCGTGGTGAGGCTGAAGTAGGCCGCCATGGCCACCATGCTGAGCGGGAGCACCTGGAAGTCGTAGGCGTCGAGGGCGTACCCGCCGAACGCTCCCTTGAAGGCGCGGCGCCCCTGCGGGGAGAACGACCGGTACCAGGCGAAGCGGCCGGTCGCGTCCTCGGCGACGGCTGGGGGACTGGTGGGCGTGGTTGTCATGGAGACCTCACGGGAGGAGGGAAGGGGAGCGGAGGCGGCTGGTGAGGGGGCGGTCCATCCCGTGTCTCCAGCCTCTTCGGGAAACCGGCCATGCCCGTCGGCCGGTCTCGACGTGGGAACAACCTAGGGATTGTTCAACGATCCTTCAAGGGGAAGGTGGCCGTTTTCTGCCTGGAGTTTCCCTCCGGATATGCCGGATGCGCCGGATGTGCCGGTCAGAGGCCCGCCGGACATCTCGACCCACACCACGAAGCCGTGCGGCAGGTGCCAGGCACCCCACCGCGAGGACAGCGCCTCGACCAGCGGCAGGCCACGGCCGCCACAGGCCAGGCTGTCTTCGCGTGCGCGCGCTGCGGGAGCACCGCCCCAGCCCCGCCCGTGGTCGCCGACCTCGAGGCGCACCACATCGGCGGCGCCGTCGCCCGGTACGCGCCGCAACGCGTGCCAGACGGGGCCCGCCCCATGGCAGACCGCGTTCGTGACGAGCTCGGACACGATCAGCGTCGCGTCGTCGGCCACCTGGGGCAAGCCCCAGTCATCCAGCTGGGTCGCGACCTGCCGACGGGCCGCTCGGGCGGATTCGGCGACCGCCGGAAGGGTCCACGTCGCACGATCCGCGGTGTTGGCACCCACGGCGACCGCTGTCGCCGGAGGTGAAGGGAAGGGAGACATCTTTTGCCTCGCGGGGAGTAGGCGCGACCCGGGCCGCTCGGAACGGTGAGTGGCCGCGCGGTACTCCGCCCCTCAGGAGCTCGGGGCGGAGGAGCGAGCCGAAGGGCGCCGACCGAACCGGGAGCGGGGAGACATCCCCAGCCGTGTCGCGGCCTTTGCCCACCATCAGAGGATCGTTCAACAATCCTCACAAATTGATACTCCCGGCCGCGGACTCCGTCAACCCCTTGGTGGGGAGAAGTCGACTTCGCCACCCGAGGGGAGGGTTGCGGACGCCGCGGACGCACGATTCGACGCTCAGCCGTTGAAGGATTGTTCAACAATCTCTAGGCTCTGCACGGCACTCTCTCGAGGACTCCCAAGGACTCTCAAGGACGGGAACACCCGGATGACCGTTGTGGACACCGAAGTCAGCAGGGCCCGTGAGCGGGTCGAGTCGCTGCTCGACGAAGGATCCTTCGTCGAGTTGGACGCCGTGGCCCGCCGCCCCGACAGCGTCGTCACCGGGTACGGCACGGTCGACGGCCGGCCGGTCGCCGTCTACTCGCAGGACGCGACCGCCTTCCGTGCCGTCCATGGTGAGGTCTCCGCCGCGAAGATCGCCAAAGCGATGGACTTCGCCCTGAAGACCGGCTGCCCGCTCATCTCCATCCAGGGCTCCGGCGTCGACGGAGGTGTCGTGGGCGTCCAGGGGGAGATCTTCCGCCGCGCCGTACTCGCCTCCGGAGTCATCCCCCAGATCGCCCTGGTCGTGGGGCGTGCGGACGGCGCGGTGCACCCCCCGGCCGTCAGCGACTTCGTGGTGACGAGCGATCATGCCTCGTACCTGTTCGTGAACGGGCCCGAGGCCGTCGGGGCCGTCACCGGAGAGCGCGTCGGGCCGGAGGAACTCGGCGGCGCCAGGACCTTGAACGCCGTGTCCGGCATCGCGCACCACATGGCGCACGACCAGCAGGACGCCATCGAGTACGTCAGGGCACTGCTGTCCTACCTCCCCTCCAACAACCTGGAGGATCCACCGGCCGATCCCGCGAGCCATGCGGACGCTTTCGAGGAGGAACTGCGGCCGGAGCTGAACTCGATCGTTCCCGACACGGCCAACCAGCCGTACGACATGCTCCAGGTCGTCGAAAGCGCCCTGGACGAAGACGAGTTCCTGGAGACGCAGCCGCTCTTCGCCCCCAACGTCATCACCGGACTCGGACGTGTCGAGGGCCACCCCGTCGGCGTCGTCGCCAACCAGCCGCTGCGTCACGGCGGTTGCCTGGACATCGACGCCTGCGAGAAGGCGGCCCGCTTCATCCGCACCTGCGACGCCTTCAACGTTCCGGTCGTGACCTTCGTCGACGTCCCCGGCTTCCGCCCCGGCGCCGACCAGGAGTTGAACGGCGTCGTTCGGCGCGGCGCCAAGCTGGCCTACGCCTACGCCGAAGCCACCGTGCCACTGGTCACCGTCATCACCAACAAGGCCCGCGGCGGCGCCCACGACGTCATGGGCTCCAAGCATCTCGGCGCCGACCTCAACCTCGCTTGGCCGACCGCCCGCATCGCCGTGCCCGGACCACGGCACGCGCCCGAAGGCATCTTCCTCGACCCCGACTCCGCGTGTGAGCACGGCTGTGTGGACGCCGTGATCACCCCGTCCGAGACCAGGCAGCACATCGTCCGAGGGCTGCGAGCCCTGCGTACCAAGCGCGAGACGCAGCCCGGCAGGAAGCACGGCAACGTCCCCCTCTAGGAGCTCACCCATGTCCCAGCCCCTCGTCACGGTTCTGCGCGGTCGACCCACCGCCGAAGAGCTGGCCGCCGTCATCGCCGTGTTCCAGGCCCGGGCCGCAGCCGCGCCGCTCCCCGTCCAGTCACTCCCCGTCGAGCCGCCCGCCAGGCACAGGCCGTCCGGCTGGAACGACCGTGCCTCGGCCATAGAAGCGCGCCGGCTGCCCAGGATGTCCCGGTATCTTTCTCCGGAATGAATTCCTCCAGAAAGCAGCGTTCAAAAAAAGCCAATTCCCGTACGAATCAAGGCTTGTTACGATCAGGCGCTTTCGCGGCGAGGTACTCGCGCGCCGCATCATCCGTGTCCGACCAGCACAGGAGATTACGCATGCGTATGCGCCGCAAGCTTGCCGCGCTCGGAGTCACCGCTGCCGCCACCGCGGGCCTTGTACTCGGTACGGCCCCGCAGTCCCAGGCCTCTGCATCGCTCACGTGTCCCGACTCCGAGACCTACTGCATGGTCTTCTACTACAACAGCGGTACGTCGGGCTCGAGAACCGTGTTCCGGGGCTTCGACCACTACAGCCTGAACGGCTACACCTTCCTGGGTGCGGGGGCCGGAAAGGGCCAGGCCGTCAAGAACAACGCCGCCTCCGCGGGCAACCTGGCGCCGTACAACCTGGTCATCTACTACAACAGCAACCTCGCGGGCGCCTGCGACTCCATCCCGGCCTTCAAGAGCACCGACAACGGCCCCGGTGGTCGCCTCCAGAAGACCTACAACAACAACGCGTCCTTCGGGTACGGCCGTTACGACGGCGACTGCTACAAGTTCTGATCCGCGTGCGACGCCTGGCACCCGTCTGCCTGGCCCTGGCCGCCGCCCTGCTCGGCTGCTCCTCCGGGAGCGGTTCGGACGAGGGCGGCCGCCCGGCCGGCGCGGCCAAGACCCCCACCACGTCCGGCAGTTCGACGGAACGGCTGGTCACCTACTCCAACCGCCTGCCGATGGCCCGGTACAGCTACACGGTCGCCGAGAACACCGCGATCGAGTCGGCCCAGCACGTCCTGACGCGGCGCTGCCTGAAGACGTACGGCATCGCGTACGAGCCGCCCAAGCAGCCCTCGGACACCACCCGGCCCGCCGACCGCCGCTACGGACTGTCGAGCGCGAGCGAGGCGGCACGCTTTGGCTACCATCCGAACCGCGACGCCGCCCAACTGCCCGAAGGGCCCCGCCTTTCGAAGGACGACCTCACGGTGTTCTACGGCAATCGAGGCGCACCGCAGGGCAGCGGCGAAAAACTCACGTACAAGGGGAAAGACGTACCGGACGACGGCTGCTTCGGCCAGTCGGTCTCCAAGCTCTCCGAGGAATACGACGATCCGGCCGGCGCGGCGGTCGCCAGCCGCATCGCCAACGGGAGCTACCAGGATTCCCTCTCGGACCCGGCGGTGAAGGAGGGATTCCGGAAATGGTCCGCATGTATGCGGAGTTCCGGATTCCGATATGCGTCGCCGATGGAACCGTTGAACAACTCCGCGTTCCAGGGCGACACGATCTCCGAGAAAGAGAAGGAGACCGCCTCCGCGGATGTGCGGTGCAAGGAGAAGACCGACCTGCTCGACATCTGGTTCAAGGCCGAGTCCGAAATCCAGAAGACCGACATCGAAAAGAACACCGCGGCTCTGCGGAAGCTGCTGACGGCCCACCACAAGAAGGCGCAGGCCGCGAGCCGCATCGTCGCGAAGGGGTAGCGGGCGGTCCAGCTGCCTCGACCATCTGTGTGCGCACCTCGCCCCCAGTAGACCCAGTCGCGGTAGACATCAGTCGCAGTAGACATCCCGCCGAGGCCGCTCACCCGTCGCCAGGAACCGCGAGACCGTCGCGTCGCCGCACGCGTTGCCGTTGGCGAGGTAGGCGTCGTGGCCGGTGGAGTTCACGGTGACCATGACGGCACGGTCGCCGAGGGCGCGACGGAGCTTGAGGGCACCGGCGAGCGGGGTGTTCACGTCGCGTTCGTTCTGCACGAGCAGGATGTTGGAGGGGCCGCGGTCGGTGATCCGTACCGGCGCCTCCTTCGGCGCGAACGGCCAGGCGGCGCAGGGCATCGCGTTGCGGGGCATGCCGGCGGTCAGTGGGTACGCCGCCCGGCTCTCGTCGACGCCCTTCTGGTAGTCGGCCTCGGAGGTGGGCCACGCGACGTCGTTGCAGAGGACCGCGGTGCCGACCGCGGTGACGTTCTGCAGCACGGCCTCCGGCGGCCCGGAGGGCAAGGCCGGCGTCTGTCCCGCGCGGGCGGCAAGGATCATCCGCGCGAGGACCGGGTAGGCGTCGGGGTCGGCGAGGCTGGTCAGCATCGTCTGGCGCAGCACGTTGCCGTTCAGCTCCGCGGGGTTGGCGCCGGGCCACGGGATCGGCGTGCGGTCCAGCCGGGCGGCGAGGCTCAGGAACAGAGGCCGCACCTCGGCCGCCGTACGGGCCACACGGTCCTTGTTGCCGGGCGTCGACGCCCACGCGGCGAACTCCGGGAAGTTGTCCTCGACGCCGACCTCCAACGCGGCCAGCCAGCCACGCCCCACCTTCGTGGGGTCGGGGTTGTCGTTGCTGTCCAGCACCACGCGGTCGGTGCGGTCCGGGAAGAGCCGACCGTAGACGGATGCGACGTACGTCCCGTACGACACCCCCCACGCGGAGATCCTGCGCTCGCCGAGCGCCGCCCGGAGGCGGTCGAGGTCGCGGGCCTCGTTGGCCGTGCTGAGGTGCCGGATCAGCTCGCCGCCGTTGCGGGCGCAGGCGTCGGCCATGCGCCGCGCCGTGTTCATGCTCTCGGTGACGGAGCCGTCGCGCGCGGGCCAGGGGCGCTGGGACGTCATGGAGAGGTCGCCGCGGTCGAGGCCGCAGCTGACGGACGTGGAGGGGGCGAGCCCGCGCGGCGCGAACCCGATCAGGTCGTAGGTGTCCCGCACGTCCTGCGGTAACTTCTGCCCCTTCCCCGAGGGGGCGTTGACGCTGGTCCCGCCGGGCCCGCCCGGTATCAGCAGCAGAGCGCCCCGCCGGGCCCCCGGCTTCTCGCTGGGGATCCGGGAGACGGCCATGTCGATCTGCGTCCCGTCCGGGTCGGAGTAGTCCATCGGCACCTTGAGGGTGGCGCACTCCTGACGGGGGTCGAGATCGGCGCCCGCGCACGTCGTCCACCGGAGGGAGGGGGCGGTGGAGGCGGCGGCGGACGTGGTCAGCGGGGCGGTGAGACCGAGGAGGACGGCGGAGGCGGCGACCAGGGCCGCATTTCTCTTGATCTGCGTCATGCCGACCAGCCTCGCGGAGGTTCGCCGCCCGTCCCATCCGGCCAACTGCCCCGTCGTTGCGGGGGTTTGCCCCAGGCCCACCTGGGGCCGGCGATGAGGGCGACGGGAAACAGCCGGCGTAGGCGAGAATGGGTCCATGAGTCTGTTCCGCGACGACGGCATCGTGCTGCGCACCCAGAAGCTGGGTGAGGCGGACCGGATCATCACCCTGCTCACGCGCGGTCACGGACGGGTACGGGCGGTGGCCCGGGGGGTCCGCAGGACCAAGTCGAAGTTCGGGGCGCGGCTGGAGCCCTTCTCCCATGTCGACGTGCAGTTCTTCGCGCGGGGCAGCGAGCTGATCGGGCGCGGGCTGCCCCTGTGCACCCAGAGCGAGACCATCGCGCCGTACGGCGGCGGGATCGTCGCCGACTACACGCGGTACACCGCCGGGACGGCCATGCTGGAGACCGCCGAGCGGTTCACCGACCACGAGGGCGAGCCGGCGGTGCAGCAGTACCTGCTGCTGGTCGGGGCGCTGCGGACACTCGCCCGCGGCGAGCACGCCCCGCACCTGGTCCTGGACGCGTTCCTGCTGCGCTCGCTCGCCGTCAACGGGTACGCGCCCACCTTCAGCGACTGCGCGAAGTGCGGCATGCCCGGGCCGAACCGGTTCTTCTCGGTCGCGTCCGGAGGGTCGGTCTGCGTGGACTGCCGGGTGCCCGGGAGCGTCGTACCGTCGCCGCAGACCCTGGAACTCCTCGGGGCGCTGCTTACGGGAGACTGGGAGACCGCGGACGCGTGCGAGCCGCGGCACGTGCGGGAGGGGAGCGGGCTGGTGTCCGCCTACCTGCACTGGCATCTGGAGCGCGGACTGCGCTCGCTGCGGTACGTGGAAAAGTGAGCGCCGAAAGCAAGAGGGACAAGAGGGAGACGAGAAGCACATGGCCGTACGCGGGATCCTGGGGCGCCAGCGCCGCGAGTACAAGACGCCTCAGCCGCACCCGTCCGGAGCCCGCCCGCCGAAGCTCCCGGGTGAGCTGGTCGCGAAGCATGTGGCGATCGTCATGGACGGCAACGGACGCTGGGCGAAGGAACGCGGACTGCCGCGCACCGAGGGCCACAAGGTCGGCGCCGAGCGGGTGCTGGACGTGCTGCAGGGCGCGATCGAGATGGGCGTCGGGAGTATCTCGCTGTACGCCTTCTCCACGGAGAACTGGAAGCGCTCGCCCGACGAGGTGCGCTTCCTGATGAACTTCAACCGGGACTTCATCCGCAAGACCCGGGACCAGCTCGACGAACTCGGGATCCGGGTGCGCTGGGTGGGGCGGATGCCCCGGCTGTGGAAGTCCGTCGCCAAGGAGCTCCAGGTCGCCCAGGAGCAGACCAAGGACAACGACAAGCTGACCTTGTACTTCTGCATGAACTACGGCGGCCGGGCCGAGCTCGCGGACGCCATGCAGGCCATCGCGGAGGACGTGAAGGCCGGGCGGCTCGACCCGGCGAAGGTCTCCGAGAAGACCATCCAGAAGTACCTGTACTACCCGGACATGCCGGACGTGGACCTGTTCCTGCGGCCCAGCGGTGAGCAGCGCACCTCCAACTACCTTCTCTGGCAGAGCGCTTACGCCGAGATGGTCTTCCAGAACGTGCTGTGGCCGGACTTCGACCGGCGGGACCTGTGGCGGGCGTGCGTGGAGTTCGCCTCCCGTGACCGGCGCTTCGGCGGGGCCATCCCGAACGAGGAGCTGCTGGCCATGGAGGCGGACATGAAGGGGCGCGTCGAGGGGCAGGCAGAGGCGCAGGTCGAGGGGCACGTCGAAGGTCGCTGATCACAGGCAGTACGATCCCGCCTCATGGTCATGGACATGGGGCGGGACGCCGCGCAGGAAGTGGTCGAGCTGGAGTACCGGCCGACCACGGAGGACTACGCGGCGGCGCTGTGGGAGCGGCGCCGGTTCAGCCGCGCGGGCCGGAGGATCTGGTGGCTGATCGGTCTTCTGGTGGTCCTTGCGGGGCTGAACGCCGCGCTCGGGCTGGCCGACGGAGACGTCGACCTCTTTCTCCTGATCTGGCCGTTGCTCAGCGCGCTCCTCCTGCTTCTGGCGCCGCGGTTGCAGGCCCGCCAGGTGATGCGCGTCGCCGCTCGCAACGGCCTCTACCGGGCGGCCGTGTCGGACGCCGGGGTGACGGTGACCACCGACAACGCCTCGTCGACGATCAACTGGGCGGCGCAGCCCCGCTACCGGGAGATCCGCGACGCCTTCGTCGTCTTCAGCGCCGACAAGAACGCGACCTGCTTCACCGTGCTCCCCAAGCGCGGTCTGCGGGAGTCCGCCGACGTGGACAGGCTTCGGACCCTGCTCGACCGTAACCTGACCCGCGCCTGAGACCTGTCCTGCAGCCGGCTACTTCCGCGCCGCGCACTCCGCGCACGTGCCGAAGATCTCCACCGTGTGGGCCACGTTCACGAAGCCGTGTTCCGCCGCGATGGCGTCCGCCCACTTCTCCACCGCCGGGCCCTCGACCTCGACGGCCTTGCCGCAGACCCGGCAGACCAGGTGGTGGTGGTGTTCGCCGGTCGAGCAGCGGCGGTAGACGGACTCGCCGTCGGAGGTGCGCAGGACGTCGACCTCGCCGGCGTCGGCGAGGGACTGGAGCGTGCGGTAGACCGTGGTCAGCCCGACGGAGTCGCCCTTGTGCTTGAGCATGTCGTGGAGGTCCTGCGCACTGCGGAACTCCTCGACCTCGTCGAGCGCCGCCGCCACGGCGGCCCGCTGCCGGGTCGCGCGGCCCTTCACTGGCGGTCCAGCGGTCGTCACCGGTTGCCTCCTCACGTCTGCACCTGCCGGGCCATTGTGCCAGCCCGGCCTGTCAGCGGTCAGACGCCGACCCTCCCGCCGGGCTCCCGGCTGGCCGGAATCACGCACTCCGCCGGGTCCCCGGCAGGCTGCCGGGCGGCGAGGGCCCGCGCGCGGCGCCGGGCCAGCGGGGTCGCCAGCACGGTCAGCGCGATGAACGCCCCGATGGTCAGCAGCACGATCGTCGCGCCGGGCGGTACGTCCTGGTAGTACGAGGTGACGGTGCCGCCGATGGTGACGCTCACGCCGATGGCGACGGCGACCGCGAAGGTCGCCGCGAAGCTGCGGGTGAGCTGCTGGGCCGCCGCCACCGGCACCACCATCAGCGCCGACACCAGCAGCAGGCCCACGACCCGCATGGCGACCGTCACCGTGACCGCCGCGGTGATCGCCGTCAGCAGGTTCAGCGCGCGCACCGGAAGACCGGTGACCCGCGCGAACTCCTCGTCCTGGCTGACCGCGAACAGCTGGCGGCGCAGGCCCACCGTGATCAGGAGCACGAACGCCGCGAGCCAGCAGATCGCGGTCACGTCCGCCGGGCTCACCGTCGACAGGGAGCCGAACAGGTACGACATCAGGTTGGCGTTGGAGCCGCCCGGCGCGAGGTTGGTGAACATGACGCCGGCGGCCATACCGCCGTAGAAGAGCATGGCGAGGGCGATGTCACCGCGGGTCTTGCCGTACCAGCGGATCAGCTCCATCACCACGGTGCCGAGGACGGAGACCGCCATCGCCATCCACACCGGGGAGGTGGACAGCAGGAAGCCGAGGCCGACGCCGGTCATGGCGACGTGGCCGATGCCGTCGCCCATGAGGGCCTGGCGGCGCTGGACGAGGTAGATGCCGACCGCGGGGGCGGTGACGCCGACCAGGACGGCGGCGAGCAGGGCCCGCTGCATGAAGGCGTAGTTCAGGAGGTCCATCAGCTCAGCAGTCCCGTCCGGATCGGTTCGGCGTCGTGAGCCGCGTGCGGGTGTACGTGGTCGTGGCCGGGCAGGGCGTGCTGGCCGAGGGCCTGCGGGGGCGGGCCGTCGTGCGTCACGCAGCCGTCGCGCAGGACGACGGCCCGGTCGATCAGGGGCTCCAGGGGGCCCAGCTCGTGGAGGACCAGCAGCACGGTCGTACCGGACTCCACCTGGTCGCGCAGTGTCCGGGCGAGGACCTCCTGGCTGGCCAGGTCCACGCCCGCCATCGGCTCGTCCATGATCAGCAGTTCGGGTTCGGCGGCGAGGGCGCGGGCGATCAGCACCCGCTGGTGCTGACCACCGGACAGGGCGTTGACGGAGTCCTTGGCGTGGTCGGCCATGCCGACCAGGTCCAGGGCCCGGCGTACGGCCTCGTGGTCGGCCTTGCGCAGCACGCCGAAGCGGGTCCGGGACAGCCGGCCGGAGGAGACGATCTCGGTGACCGTGGCGGGCACACCGCCCGCGGCGGTGGTGCGCTGCGGTACGTAGCCGACGCGCGCCCAGTCCCGGAAGCCGCGGCGCGGGGTGCCGAACAGCCTGATCTCGCCGCCGGTGAGCGGAACCTGGCCGATGACGGTACGGATCGCGGTCGACTTGCCGGAACCGTTGGCGCCGAGCAGCGCGACCACCTCACCGCGCTCCACGGTGAGGTCGATGCCGCGCAGGACGGGGCGCGAGCCCAGCTCGGCACGGACGCCGCGCAGGGACACGACGGGCTCGCTCACGAGGTCCTCCGTAGGGGTCATCGGGCGCCCAGTGCGGTCCGTAGCGCCTTGAGGTTGGACTCCATGACCTGGAAGTAGTCGTCGCCCTTCGACTTGGACGTGATGCCCTCGATCGGGTCGAGGACATCGGTCCTGAGGTGCGAGTCGGCGGCGATGGTCTTCGCGGTCTTGTCGCTGACGAGCGTCTCGTAGAAGACGGTGGAGACGCCGTCGGCCTTCGCCATCTTCTCAAGGTTCTTCACGCGGTTGGCGCTGGGCTCCGACTCGGGGTCGAGGCCGCTGATGGCCTCCTCGGTCAGGCCGTAGCGCTCGGCGAGGTAGCCGAAGGCGGCGTGCGTGGTGATGAAGACCTTGGTCCTCGTGTTCGTCAGGCCGTCCTTGAACTGGGTGTTCAGGGCGTTCAGCTTCTTGACCAGGGCGGCGGTGTTCTTCTTGTAGTCGGCCGCGTGGTCCGGGTCGGCCTTCTCGAAGGCCTTGCCGACGCCCGTGGCGACCTGGGCGTAGCGCACCGGGTCGAGCCAGATGTGGGGGTCGAGGCCGGCCAGTTCCTCGTCGGCGTGGTCGTCGTGCTCGGCCGCGTGGCCGCCGACCTCGTTGCCGTGTTTCTCCAGGGTGGTGAGGGAGGCCGCGTCGATCTTGGTCTTGATCTCGGACTGCGCCACCGCGTCGTCGACGGCGGGCTGGAGGTTCTTGAGGTAGAGCACCGCGTCGGACTCCTGGAGCTGCGCGGTCTGCTTGGCGCTGATCTCCAGGTCGTGCGGCTCCTGGCCGGGCTCGGTGAGGTCGGTGATGTGCACATGGTCCCCGCCGATCTCCTGGGCGAGGAACGCCAACGGGTAGAACGACGCGACGACGTCGAACTTGTCCGTGTTGCCCGCGGCGGCGCTGTCGGTGGAGCAGGCGGAGAGGGTGCCGAGACCCAGCGCGGTGACAGCGGTCACGGCGGCCGTGGATATGAGACGACGTCGTACGTTCATGACAGTCATTTTCAACTAACCTGGAAATGATTGTCAACAAGCCGGCCGGAAGGAAGCTGTCGGTGGCCGGAGCACGGACCGATTTGATTGGAGGGGAGCTGTCGCCGGTAACCTGAAGCATTCGCCGAGAAGCAATGCTCCGAAGCACGTTCTGAAGCATCTCGCTTTGTCGCCCGTCGTCGTAATGAAGAGAGCACCGTGGCCGCCGACAAGATCGACACCATCGTCAGCCTGAGCAAGCGCCGTGGCTTCGTATTCCCCTGCAGTGAGATCTACGGCGGACAGCGCGCCGCCTGGGACTACGGGCCGCTGGGTGTCGAGCTCAAGGAGAACCTCAAGCGCCAGTGGTGGCGCTACATGGTGACCTCGCGCGAGGACGTCGTCGGTATCGACTCGTCCGTGATCCTGGCCCCCGAGGTCTGGCAGGCGTCCGGTCACGTCGCCACCTTCACGGACCCGCTCACCGAGTGCACCTCCTGTCACAAGCGGTTCCGCGCGGACCACCTGGAGGAGGCCTACGAGGCCAAGCACAACCGCCCGCCGGAGAACGGCCTCGCGGACGTGAACTGCCCCAACTGCGGCAACAAGGGCCAGTTCACCGAGCCCAAGCAGTTCTCGGGTCTGCTCTCCACCCACCTCGGCCCCACGCAGGACAGCGGCTCCGTCGCCTACCTGCGTCCCGAGACCGCGCAGGGCATCTTCACCAACTTCGCCCAGGTGCAGACCACGTCGCGCCGCAAGCCGCCGTTCGGCATCGCGCAGATGGGCAAGTCCTTCCGCAACGAGATCACGCCCGGCAACTTCATCTTCCGCACCCGCGAGTTCGAGCAGATGGAGATGGAGTTCTTCGTCAAGCCGGGCGAGGACGAGACGTGGCAGGAGTACTGGATGGAGCAGCGCTGGAACTGGTACACCGGCCTGGGCCTGCGCGAGGAGAACATGCGGTGGTTCGAGCACCCCAAGGAGAAGCTCTCCCACTACTCCAAGCGCACCGCCGACATCGAGTACCGCTTCCAGTTCGGCGGCAACGAGTGGGGTGAGCTGGAGGGCGTGGCCAACCGCACCGACTACGACCTCGGCGCCCACTCCAAGGCCTCCGGCCAGGACCTGTCCTACTTCGACCAGGAGGCCGGCGAGCGCTGGACGCCGTACGTCATCGAGCCCGCGGCCGGTGTCGGCCGCGCGATGCTGGCGTTCCTGCTCGACGCGTACATCGAGGACGAGGCGCCCAACGCCAAGGGCAAGCTGGAGAAGCGCACGGTGCTGCGCCTCGACCCGAGGCTGTCCCCGGTGAAGGTCGCGGTGCTGCCGCTGTCCCGCAACCCGGAGCTGTCCCCGAAGGCCAAGGGCCTCGCCCAGGCGCTGCGGCAGAACTGGAACATCGACTTCGACGACGCCGGCGCCATCGGCCGCCGCTACCGCCGCCAGGACGAGATCGGCACGCCGTTCTGCGTGACCGTCGACTTCGACACCCTGGACGACAACGCGGTCACCGTCCGCGAGCGTGACTCGATGAAGCAGGAGCGGGTGTCGCTGGACCAGATCGAGGGCTACCTGGCGGCCCGCCTGATCGGCTGCTAGGAACCTCGACTGCTTGATTGGCCCTTGATACGGGTGCCGTGGTGGACCTGTATCAAGGGCCGACGCACGTCCAGGGTGAACGCATGAGCATCGCGTTCCTGCTGACCACCCTTGTCGTCGTCGTGACGCCCGGTACCGGGCTCCTCTACACCCTGGCCGCCGGCCTCTCCCGCGGCCGCCGCGCGAGTGCCGTCGCGGCCTTCGGCTGCACCCTGGCGATCGTGCCGCACGTACTGGCCACGGTCACCGGCCTCGCGGCCGTACTGCACGCGAGCACGACCGCGTTCCAGGTCCTGAAGTACGCCGGTGTGGTGTACCTGCTGTACATGGCGTGGGCCATGCTGCGCGACAAGCGCGCGATCGACCTCGACCAGAGCGCCGAGCCGTCCGGCACCCGCGACGTGATCGTCCGGGCGGTACTGATCAACGTCCTCAACCCCAAGGTGACGATCTTCTTCCTCGCCTTCCTGCCGCAGTTCGTCAGCGCCGACGAGCCGTACGCCATGGGCCGGATGCTGATGCTGGGCGGGGTGTTCATGCTGGTGACGTTCGTCGTGTTCGTCGCGTTGGGGTTGCTCGCGGCGTCCGTGCGCCGTCATGTGATCTCCCGCCCGCGCGTGATGACCTGGCTGCGTCGGAGCTTCGCGGGGTCCTTCGTGGTGCTGGGGGCGAGGCTGGCGTACGGCGGCTGACCGGGTCCTGTCCGGCGTCCGCGGCATGATCCGCCGGACAGGCCCTAACCTGCCGCGGCCCGCCAGAAGTCCCGCATCAGGTCCGTCGGGGTCGGGCTCCGCATGCCCAACTGGGTGAGCAGGATGGTGACCGTGCGGGTGGTCGGGACGATGTGGGCCGTGGTCCCGGTGCCGCCGACCCAGCCGTAGCGGCCGGCAACGTTCCAGGGGGCGACCGGAGCGACGTCGACCGAGCCGCCGTAGCCCCAGCCCTGGTCCTCCATGAAGAGGGCGCCGATCTCCCGTTGCCGCGCGGTGAGGTGGTTGGTGGTCATGCGGCTCACCGAGGTGGCGGACAGGAGCCGGCGCCCGTTCGCCGTGCCGCCGGCGAGCAGCATCCGGGCGAAGGCCAGCCAGTCGTCGGCCGTGCCGACCAGGCCCCCTTGGCCGGACGGGAACGTCGGCATCGTGCTCCACCCACCGTCCGGGGCGTCCAGGAGCTCCGGAACGCCGGTCGCGTCGACGCCGTAGTAGCTCGTGAAGCGGCCCCGTTTCGCAGCCGGCACCTCGAACGCCGTGTCCTCCATGCCGAGCGGCTCGAAGATCCGTTCCGCCAGGAACTCCGGGAGCGAGCGCCCCGACGCACGGGCGACCAGGATGCCCTGCAGGTCGGAGGAGGTGCCGTACAGCCACGCCTCGCCCGGCTGGTACAGCAGCGGCAGCCGGGCCAGTTCGGCCAGCCAGGTGTCCGGATCCGGGTAGGCGCTCAGGTCGCGACCGTCCCGCTGCACGTCGAACAGCGCATGGACCGCGGGCAGCGAGAAGTCGGACGGGAAGCCCCAGCCGGTGCGAGAGCTGAGCAGGTCCTCGACCGTGATCGGGCGGGCCGCGGGAACCACGTCGTCCACGGGGGCGTCCGGGGTCCGCACCACGACCGGCTTGGACAGCTCCGGCAGCCACTCCTCGACCGGGTCGTCGATCCCGAACAGCCCGTCCTCCACCAGCATCAGCACCGCCGCCGCCGTGATCGGCTTGGTGATCGAGGCGATCCGGAAGATCGAGTCCTGGGCCATCGGGGCGGTGCCCTCGACGTCCACGCCACCGACGGCCACCACCTCGACGTCGTCACCGCGCGCCACCATCGCGACGGCGCCCGGTACCGCTCCGTCGTCCACGTGCCGTCGCAGGGTGTCGTACAGCTCGCTCATGGCTGGGCCTTCCGGTTCGGGCGATCGTCGTACATACGACCTCCCTCGCGGCGAAAAGTCATCGGCGCGGACCCCGGAGATGGACGGAGGCGGCCCGGGATGTCAGGTCGCCGCCGGATCCACGGTCGCCTGGTGGACCTCCGCGAGATGCTCCTGTGCCTTCAACCAGGGCAGGAACTGCGCCGACTGCCGCCAGCCGCAGGTGTCACAGCTGATCGTGCGCTGAACTCCCGCACGCCGCACCCGCACGACGTGTTCGCGCCCGTGCAGGTCCCAGCGGCTCACCTTGCTCGTGTTGCTCTCCAGCATGCCGCCTCCAGAGGCCGGGCCCCGTGACTCGGTTGACGCAGCAAGGAGTGTGCAGCAAGACCAACATCAACGGGAGATCCTTCACATGGGCTTCGCCAACCCGTGTTCTGAACCGCGGCCTCCGGTCCTCAGGCGATCGTCCTCGGCAGGCGCAGGCTCAGCAGACCGGTCAGCGCGATCGCCGCCAGCTGCACGAGAAGCGTGACGACCAGGGCGTCGCGCATGCCCAGGCCCGGGACGAGGGAGAGGAACAGTGTGCCGAGGGTGGCGACGCCGAGCGCCAGCGCGGACTGCTGGGCGGTGGTCATCACGCCGCTCCCGACGCCGGCCCGAGCGGGCGGCACCTCGGACAGCACGATCCGGAAGAGCACCGGGAGTTGCAGGGCCTGACCCACGCCCGCGATCGCGCCGCCCGGCAGCAGGGCCACCAGGCCGAGGTCCGGCCAGGAACGCCAGGCGGCCAGCGCGATCAGGCCCACGCCCACTGCCTGGAGCAGAGCGCCCGCGGTCACCACCCGGGTGCCGTACCGGGCGATGAGACGTGGTCCGGCGATCGAGGTGAACAGGAACGTCACCGCCAAGGGGGCCAGGGCCAGTCCCGCCCGCACGGGGCTGAGGCCCGCGCCCTGTTGCAGGGCCACCGCGATGACGAACATGAAGCCGCTGAACCCGACGGAGAACGGCAGGATCATCACAAGACCGCGCCGCAGCGACACCAGCGCGAACAGACTCGGCGGCACCAGCGGCGTACGGCCCAGCCGGTCAGCCCTGCGCTCCACCGCGTAGAAGGCCGCCGCCACGAACGGGAACGCCGTCAGCGACAGCCACGTCCACAGCGGCCAGCCCGCCGCCCGGCCCTCGGTCAGCGGAGCCAGCAACGTGAGGAGAGCGGCGGCCAGCAGGACCGTGCCCGGGACGTCCACCGGCTCCGGACGCCGCGCCCGGGTCTCCGGGACCGTGCGGGCCGCCAGGACCAGGCCGACGAGGACGACCGGCACGTTCACCAGGAACACCGCCCGCCAGCCGCCGCCCGCGCCGAACAGGAACGACAACGGCGTCGCCGCCACCAGGACGCCGCCCAGGATCTGGCCGAGCACCATGGACAGGCCCGCCGTGGCCCCGTACAGGCCCATCGCCTTGGCGCGGCGGGCGCCCACGGTGGCCGCCTGGATGGTGGCGAGCACCTGCGGCAGCATCGCGGCCGACGCCGCGCCCTGGGCGATCCGGGCCACCACCAGGGTCCAGGCGGTGGGCGCGAGCCCGCAGGCAAGGGAGGTCAGGCCGAAGGCGGCCATGCCGCCGAGGAAGAACCGCCGCCGCCCGAACAGGTCGCCGAGACGGCCCCCGAGGACGAGCAGGACGGCGTACGCGACGCCGTACCCGGAGACCACGAGTTCGAGGACCGACTCGCCCGCCGAGAGGTCCGCGGCGATCGTGGGCAGGGCGACGTTGACGATGAAGAAGTCGATGAGGGGCAGTGCCGCTGCCAGCAGCACGGTGAAGAGTCCGAGTCCGCCGAGCGCGGGTGGTGCCACGGAGGAGGAGCGGACCTGGTGCGAAGGGATGGTTTCGGTCACGCTCCTCAGCCTGCGACCGCTCCGAAACAGGTACCAGAGTCTCCTTATCCTGGTAGCAGAACCACCTGGAAACAGGGTCCGGGGAGGTGCAGTCTGGTGGACATGACGACCACGGCCCAGGAGACGGCGCTCCAACTCCCGCGCGGTACCGCCGTGTCGGAGATCCGGCGGCACGAACTCGCCGCGTTCCTGCGCCACCGCCGCGAGCACATCGCGCCCGAGCGGGTCGGCCTGCCCCGTGGCAGCCGACGCCGTACCCCGGGTCTGCGCCGCGAGGAGGTCGCCCACCTCTCCGCGGTCGGCGTCACCTGGTACACCTGGCTCGAACAGGCCCGGGACATCCAGGTCTCCGTCCAGGTCCTGGACGCGCTCGCCCGCACCCTGCTGCTCGACCCCAGCGAACGCGCCCACCTCTTCCAGCTCGCCGGAGCCGTGGACCCGACGCCGGCCACCGTCTGCTCCCCGGTGACCCCCGCGCAGCGGGCGATCCTGGAGCAGTTGGAGCCGGTGGCAGCCTGTGTGCAGAACAGCCGGTACGACATCCTCGCCTACAACCGCACCTACGGGCTGCTGCTGTGCGATCTCGACGCGGTGCCGGCGGAGGACCGCAACTGCATGATCCTCTGCTACACCAACGCGGACTGGCGCTCCTCCATCGTGCACCTGGAGCAGACCCAGCGGCTGATGGCGGCCCGGTTCCGTGCGGCGATGGCCGGGCACCTCGCCGAGCCCGCCTGGAAGATGCTGCTGAAGCGGCTGAGCACGGAGTCCCCGGACTTCCGCGAGGCCTGGGAGCGGCACGAGGTCGGCACCCACCGGGTGAGGCGCAAGGAGTTCCTCAACCGCTACGTCGGCCGCGTCGCCGTCGATCACACCGACCTGTGGCTGGGGCCGGAGTCAGGCCCGCGCATGGTGACGTACGTGCCTTCGGACGAGGAGTCACGGCGACGACTGGAGCGGCTGCACACGATCGCGCTGGAACGGGAACGGGAAGGGCAGCGGGAGCCGGAGGGCGAGGCCGTCGCGCCTCGCGGCTGACTTTCGAGCCCCGCCCACGCCCGCACGGGACCCGCGCCCCCACGCTCACCGCACCTACGCGCCGACCCCCGCGGCCTGACGCACCTCCGTGGACGACAGTCGCTCGGCCGTCCGTTCGGCGGTCCCGCGGGCCCACCGCCCACTGGTCAGCGCCCCCACCACCAGCACGGCGAACCCGCATCCGGTGAGCACCCACCACCCCGGCCCCGCGGCGGACACGAACACCTCCCGGTACGACGAGGAACCGACCCTCGCCGCCAGCAGCGCCCCGATCACCGCGACCCCCAGCGTCTGCCCCAGCTGCCGGCTGGTGGACGCGACAGCCGCGGCCACCCCGGCCTGGGCGCGCGGCATCCCCGAGACGGCCGTATTGGTGATCGGCGCGTTCAGGAACCCGAAGCCGATACCGAACAGCATGTACCCGACGAACAGCGTGACGTTCGACGTCTCGGCCTCGAACGCGGCGAACAGCACACTGCTCGTGGTCATCGCGACCCCCGCGATCAGCAGCGGCACGCGCGGCCCGAGGCTCCCGAGCAGGCGCCCCGACAGTGGTGCGCACAGCAGAGTCGGTACGGCCATGGGCAGCATCCACAGTCCCGCGTGCAGGGCGTCCAGGCCCCGCACGTTCTGCAGGTACAGCGTCGACAGGAACAGGAACCCGCCGAGCGCGGCGAACCCGCAGACCGCTATCACCGTCGCGCCGCTGAACGGAGCCGACCGGAAGAACCGCAGATCGATCAGGGGCTCGTCACGCCGGGGTTCGTACCAGAGCAGACCCGCGAGCGCGGCCAGCGCGACCACGCCGAACGGCAGCACCGTGACCAGGCCCGCGTTCGGCGCCTCGATGATCGCGTACGTCAGCGCGCCGAACAGCGCGATCACCAGGACCTGGCCGACCGGGTCGGGGCGGCGGGCCTTCGGGGCACGGGACTCGGGGACGTAGCGGAGGGTGAGGAGGAAGGCGGCCAGGCCCACCGGCAGGTTGATCCAGAAGATCGAGCGCCAGCCGACCGACTCCACCAGCAGTCCGCCGACCAGCGGCCCGGCGGCCATGGAGATACCGACCACCGCGCCCCACACGCCGATCGCCCGCGCCCGCTCGCGCGGGTCGGTGAAGGTGTTGGTGATGATCGACATGGCGACCGGGTTCAGCATCGACCCACCGACCGCCTGAACCATGCGGAAGGCGATCAGCGCGTCGAGGTTCGGCGCGACGGAGCACAGCGCCGAGCCGACGGTGAAGACGACCAGCCCCGCCATGAAGACCCGCTTGCGGCCCAGCCGGTCGGCGGTGGAACCGGCCAGCATCAGCAGCGAGGCGAGCACCAGGGTGTAGGCGTCGATGGTCCACTGCAGACCCGCCGTACTCGCGTGCAGATCCCTCTGCACGGAGGGCAGGGCGACATTCAGGACGGTGTTGTCGAGGCTCACGATCAGCAGGCTCATACAGCAGATCGCGAGCACCAGCATGCGTCGGCGGTGGCTGAGCTCGGGCATGCGCCCCAGCGTACGCCTGCTTCGATAGTGCGTCTAACTAATGACCGCTACATGATCGTCGTCCGGTCACCCCCGGGCGTACGTGACACCGGCCCCCGGGCGTGCGTGACAATGGGGGAATGTCCACGATCGCGCCCACGCACAGCACTGCCCTGCGGATCGGCCCGCACGCCGTCCAGCCGCCCGTCGTCCTCGCCCCCATGGCGGGGATCACCAACGCGCCCTTCCGCACCCTGTGCCGGGAGTTCAGTGGCGGCAAGGGCCTGTTCGTGAGCGAGATGATCACGACCCGGGCGCTGGTCGAACGCAACGAGAAGACCATGCAGCTGATCCACTTCGACGAGAGCGAGAAGCCCCGTTCGATCCAGCTGTACGGCGTCGACCCGGCGACCGTCGGCAAGGCCGTCCGCATGATCGCGGAGGAGGACCTCGCCGACCACATCGACCTGAACTTCGGCTGCCCGGTCCCCAAGGTGACCAGGAAGGGCGGCGGCTCGGCCCTCCCCTACAAGCGCCACCTGCTGCGCTCCATCCTGCGGGAGGCGGTCAGCGGGGCCGGTGACCTGCCCGTCACCATGAAGATGCGCAAGGGCATCGACGACGACCACATCACCTACCTCGACGCCGGCCGTATCGCCGTCGAGGAGGGGGTCACCGCCATCGCGCTGCACGGCCGTACCGCCGCCCAGCACTACGGCGGCACCGCCGACTGGGACGCCATCGCCCGCCTCAAGGAACACGTTCCGGAGATCCCCGTACTCGGCAACGGCGACATCTGGTCGGCCGAGGACGCGCTGCGGATGGTGCGGGAGACCGGCTGCGACGGCGTGGTCGTGGGGCGCGGGTGCCTCGGCCGGCCGTGGCTGTTCGCGGACCTGGTCGCGGCCTTCGAGGGACGTACGGAGGCCGGTGCCTCAGACACCGGCGGGCGCGGTGCGCGGCCCTCCCTCCGGGAGGTCGCCGACATCATGGTCCGGCACGCCACGCTGCTCGGGGAGTGGATCGGCGACGAGGCCCGCGGGGTCATCGACTTCCGCAAGCACGTCGCCTGGTACCTGAAGGGCTTCGCGGTCGGTTCCGAGATGCGCAAGCGGCTCGCGATCACCTCGTCGCTGGCCGAACTGCGGGCCGGGCTGGACGAGTTGGACCTCAACCAGGCCTGGCCCCTCGGTGCCGACGGACCCCGCGGCCGTACGTCCGGCAACAACCGGGTGGTGCTGCCGGACGGCTGGCTGAAGGACCCGTACGACTGCGCGGGCATCGGCGAGGACGCCGAACTGGACACCTCAGGGGGCTGAACCGCCCGGTAGGGGTCAGTCCTTGGACGGATGGGGTGTCGAGCCGTACGCCGTCAGGAAGCGGTCGCGGAACGAACTCATCTTCCACACCGGCGCGTTCTTGGCGGGCTTCAGTCCCTCCGTCCACTTCCATCCGGCGATCTTGTCGAGGACCTTCGGGTCCTTGGCGACGATCGAGACGGGCACGTCACGGCTGGCGTGGTTGCCGCTGACCCGGGCGATCGGCTGGTGGTCGCCGAGGAAGACGAGGACGGTGTCGTCGGTGCCGTAGCGCTCCAGCCACTGGGTGAGGCTGGTGACGGAGTACTGGATCGACTTGCCGTACTCCTGCTTGGAGCGGGTGGTGTCGGTGATGATGTCCGACGGGTTGGTGCCGGCCTTCTGGATCGGCCCGAACAGCGAGCCGTCGCCGAGTTCGTCCCAGCCGACCATCTTCGGGATAGGGGACCAGGGCTGGTGGCTGGAGGTCAGGATGATCTCCGACATCAGCGGCTTGTCGCGCTTCTTGCCGTGCTCCAGGCGCTGGAACGCCTCCAGCGCGTACTGGTCGGGCATCGTCGACCAGCTGAACTTGGGGCCCTTGTAGCCCATCTGGAAGGCGTTGTAGACCTTGTCGAGGCCGTAGAAACTCTGTTCCGGCCAGCCCTTCTGGACTCCGGGCATCACCCCGACGGTGTCCCAGTCACCGGTCTTCTTGAAGGCCTTGGTGAGGCTGAGGTGGTCGCTGGACATGACCGTGCGATAGCGCTGCTGGTTGTCGACCCACAGGCCGGACAGGGTGGTGGAGTGGCCGAGCCAGCTGCTGCCGCCGTACGTCGCCGAGGTCAGCCAGCCGCTCCTGGCGTGGAAGCCGGCCTTCGCGAGTGACGCGGTACTGGCGTCGAGCGTCCTGTCGACGCCGGGCGCGATGCCCGGGTCCTCGATCGCGCTGCGGCCGTAGCTCTCGATGAAGGTGAAGATCATGTCCTTGCCGCGCAGGTCGGGCACCAGCTGGCCGGCGGGCGTGTTGCCGAACTGGTCGGCCTTGGCCTCCTTGCGGAACGCCGCCTCGTCGCGCACGGTGTCGACGACCCGATGCGCCTGCACCTTCAGGGCGCCGGCCGCCCGGTCGGAGGCGATCGGCATGCCGTCGACCTGGAGGCCGAGCGTGGAGCAGGTGATCCACACGGTGCCGGCGATCAGGGTGGCCCGGGTGGCGGTCTGCCTGTTGGACGCGAGCAGGTTGCTCAGCCGGACCGTCGCCAGGGCCATCAGGACGAGCAGCAGCACGACGAGGACGACGGCGCCGACGGCGGCACCGACGGCCGTCGCCCGGCCCATCGAGTCAGCGACGTAGGACTGGGCGTCGTCCAGCAGACCCCAGTCCAGAACGAGGTTGAAGGCCCGGCCCAGGTACTCGGTGAACCCCATGTCGAGGACGTTCACGATCGTCAGCGCACCCAGCACCGTCCCGGAGACCGCCGCAAGGATCACCCGCGGCCGCCGCGGCAGGACGAGCATCACCACCGCGGCCACGATCGCCTCCGCGGGCAGCCGCGTGAACCGGTTGGGCTGCAGCGCGGCGACCCGGTTCGGCATGACCAGCCCCGCGAAGACCAGGACGGCGGCGAGCACGGTGGTCGACCAGTGCAGGACGAGGGCGGCGGTGGGGTGGCGGGCGCGCCAGTCACGCCAGTGCGCGAGGCGGGGTCTGAGGGGGGCGGTGTCGTCCGCGCCGGGGTCTGTGCCGGCGTCCGTGCTGGGGCTGCCGTCCTCGGCGTCGGGCGCGGCTCCGTGGGGCGCCGCGTTGGCCTTTTCGTCAGCGGGGCCGGTGTCATCGAGGCCTGCGTCATCGCGGTCGGGCTTGTCAGGTGCGGCCTCGTCGGATGTGGCCTCGTCGGGTACGGCCTCCTCGGATGTGGCTTCCTCCGGGGGCGCTCCGATCGCGGCCGTGCTCACCACCGTCTCAGCAGCCTCCTCGCTCGCGGGTGGGACGGAGGATGTGTCGTCGACCGTGGCCGGCGGTCGGCGAAAGCGCGTGAAGACAGGCACCCGAAGGTCCTTCCGTACGAAGCCCGGCGGAGGGTGGATCCGGTCCGAGGGGGACCGGATCCACCGCATTTCCGTACGGTTCGCCTCCGTCCGGTGTTCAGCCCTTTTGCCCACCGCTCGGCAAACACCGCGCAAACCACTCCCCAACCGGCGCGCGTCAGGCGCCGCCGCCCCGAACGACGGTCGGCGCCGGGCGTGTGACCACCTCGTTTCCGGTGGTGTCTTCGTCCGGACGCGCGTCCGCATGGTGAAATCCCGGGGTCTGTGACAGCGTGATTATCGCCACCCTTGATAAGGCTTACGCTCAGATGAGCGGCTCGTGATCGACTGCACTTCTCCAAGGTGTGGCACTGAGTGCCATGGCTTGATCGTTCATCGATCGAAATCAGACGGGCTCGGTGCCGCTCATAAGAGCGATAACGAGGGTCCGTGAGCCGTCTTGCGTTCAAGAATTGAAAACATGGTCCTGTCTCCGCTTGCCAAGCTTTGACTTTCGATCCGGTGGCGGACGAGTGGTTACAGGCGTATGACGCGCAAGTGGACGTACCCAGGCGCCTTCGATCTGGGTATGTTCCTGGCCGTCAGGGCAGCCACCGCGTCCTCGAGGAGTCGAGACCCGTGTCGGAAAACAAAGATCTTCATGGAACCGAACCGACCGCGAGCGTTGAGGGCGTGAAGTTCGTTTACGACTTCACCGAGGGCAACAAGGACCTCAAGGACCTCCTCGGTGGCAAGGGCGCCAACCTCGCCGAGATGACCAACCTGGGCCTCCCGGTGCCTCCGGGCTTCACGATCACCACCGAGGCCTGCAAGGTCTACCTGGACAGCGGCGAGGAGCCGGCGGCACTGCGTGACGAAGTGAGTGCGCACCTCGACGCGCTGGAACAGCGCATGGGCAAGAAACTGGGCCAGGCCGACGACCCCCTGCTGGTCTCGGTACGCTCCGGCGCGAAGTTCTCGATGCCCGGAATGATGGACACGGTCCTCAACATCGGGCTCTCCGACAAGTCGGTGCAGGGCCTGGCCAAGCAGGCCGGCGACGACCGCTTCGCCTGGGACTCCTACCGTCGCCTCATCCAGATGTTCGGCAAGACCGTCCTCGGCGTCGAGGGCGACCTCTTCGAGGACGCGCTGGAGTCGGCGAAGGCGGCCAAGAAGGTCACGGTCGACACCGAGCTGGAGGCCGCCGACCTCAAGAAGCTGGTCAGCAAGTTCAAGAAGATCGTCAAGGCCGAGGCCGGCCGGGAGTTCCCGCAGGACCCCCGGGAGCAGATGGACCTCGCCATCCACGCGGTCTTCGACTCCTGGAACACCGACCGCGCGAAGCTCTACCGCCGCCAGGAGCGCATCCCGGGCGACCTCGGCACGGCCGTCAACGTCTGCTCGATGGTCTTCGGCAACCTGGGCCCCGACTCGGGCACGGGCGTCGCCTTCACCCGCGACCCCGCCTCCGGACACCAGGGCGTCTACGGCGACTACCTGCAGAACGCCCAGGGCGAGGACGTGGTGGCCGGCATCCGCAACACGGTGCCGCTCGCGGAGCTGGAGTCGATCGACAAGAAGTCGTACGACCAGCTGATGCAGATCATGGAGACCCTGGAGAACCACTACAAGGACCTCTGCGACATCGAGTTCACCATCGAGCGCGGTCAGCTGTGGATGCTCCAGACACGCGTCGGCAAGCGCACCGCGGGCGCCGCCTTCCGTATCGCCACGCAGCTCGTCGACCAGGGCCTGATCGACGAGGCCGAGGCGCTCCAGCGGGTGACCGGCGCCCAGCTCGCGCAGCTGATGTTCCCCCGCTTCGACGAGGACGCGAAGGTCCAGCAGGTCGGACGGGGCATCGCGGCGTCGCCGGGCGCGGCGGTCGGCAAGGCGGTCTTCGACTCGTACACCGCCGTGAAGTGGTCCCGTTCCGGCGAGAAGGTCATCCTGGTCCGCCGCGAGACGAACCCCGACGACCTCGACGGAATGATCGCGGCCGAGGGCATCCTGACCTCCCGCGGCGGCAAGACGTCCCACGCGGCCGTGGTCGCCCGAGGCATGGGCAAGACGTGTGTGTGCGGTGCGGAGGAGCTCGAGGTCGACACCAAGCGCCGCCGGATGACGGTGCCGGGCGGCCACGTGGTGGAGGAGGGTGACCTCATCTCCATCGACGGTTCCAGCGGCAAGGTCTACCTGGGAGAGGTCCCGGTAGTGCCGTCTCCCGTCGTCGAGTACTTCGAGGGCCGGATGCACGCCGGCGCCAACGACGCCGACGAACTGGTCGAGGCCGTGCACCGGATCATGGCGTTCGCCGACCGCAAGCGGCGCCTGCGGGTGCGCGCCAACGCGGACAACGCCGAGGACGCGCTGCGGGCGCGGCGCTTCGGCGCCCAGGGCATCGGGCTGTGCCGTACGGAGCACATGTTCCTCGGCGACCGCCGTGAACTGGTCGAGCGCCTCATCCTGGCCGACACGGAGGTGGAGCGCGAGGAGTCCCTCAAGGCGCTGCTCCCCCTCCAGAAGCAGGACTTCGTGGAGCTGTTCTCCGCGATGGACGGCCTGCCGGTGACGATCCGTCTGCTGGACCCCCCGCTGCACGAGTTCCTCCCCGACATCACCGAACTCTCGGTCCGTGTCGCCCTGGCGGAGTCCCGCCAGGAGCCGCACGAGAACGAGCTGCGCCTGCTCCAGGCCGTGCACCGCCTGCACGAGCAGAACCCGATGCTGGGCCTGCGGGGCGTACGCCTCGGCCTGGTCATCCCGGGCCTGTTCACGATGCAGGTCCGCGCGATCGCGGAGGCGGCGGCGGAACGCAAGGCGGCCAAGGGCGACCCGCGCGCCGAGATCATGATCCCGCTGGTGGGCACGGTCCAGGAGTTGGAGATCGTCCGCGAGGAGGCGGACCAGGTCGTCGCGGAGGTCGAGGCGGCGACGGGCACCAACCTGAAGCTGGCCATCGGCACCATGATCGAACTCCCGCGGGCCGCGCTGACCGCCGGTCAGATCGCGGAGGCGGCGGAGTTCTTCTCCTTCGGCACGAACGACCTGACGCAGACGGTGTGGGGCTTCAGCCGGGACGACGTGGAGGCCTCGTTCTTCACGGCCTACCTGGAGAAGGGCATCTTCGGTGTCTCCCCGTTCGAGACCATCGACAAGGACGGGGTCGGCTCCCTGGTGAAGCTGGCGTCCGAAGCGGGCCGCGCGACCCGCCCCGACCTGAAGCTCGGCGTCTGCGGCGAACACGGCGGCGACCCCGAGTCCGTCCACTTCTTCCACGAGGTGGGCCTGGACTACGTCTCCTGCTCACCGTTCCGGATCCCGGTGGCGCGACTCGAGGCGGGCCGGGCGGCGTCGAACTCCACGGGCAGCGATCACCGCTAGGTCCTACGGCCCTTGCTGACCGGGGCCTGCGCACGGCCCCACCTGAACCCCGGAACCGCCGACCGTCCCCGACCGACCCTCACCGATGGTCGGCGTTTCCGGACCGCGAGGAGAGGGCGGCACCCTGTGCGGGGGTGCCGCCCTTTCGGCGTTGCGCCTGTGGAATCGCCGCCAGGTCCCTCCGCACCCCTCTTGTGGGTGATGGCGCCCTCGTGAGTTTCGAAGTAGTTTCAAAGTTGTGGGTACTGAAAACGCTGCCGTGAACTTCTCCGAGCTGGTGAACAAGAACAAGCAGACGCTCGCCCGGCTCCAGGAATCGCCGAGACTGCTCCTGCACCGGAGAGACGGCGAGGATCTGGTCCTCACCACCGCGGCGCGGGCCGAGCAGGATCAGACGGTGGTGTCGGCCGCCACCCGGATGCTGTCCGCGATGGCACGCCGGGAGCCCGGAAGCACAGAACTGCTCCTCGACATACTGCCGGACGCGTTCCCCTGGGTCCGTTTCCTGCCCGAGCCCGATCTGCACGCCTTCGCGGTCGAGCTGGTCGACACCATGCGCGCCGCCGACTCGCTGGCCAACAGTGCGTCCGTCGCCCAACTGCTCATCGCCTGGCAGCACACCGCCGAGGTCCACTCCGACCCCGCCCTGCTGACGGCTCTGACCAAGGACCATGGCGAGGACTACGGGCCGGCTCCGGACCCACGGGACGTCGCATGACCGCAGGCCGAGGTGACCGCGCCGCACCACCGGCGCCGGCGGGCCACTGGGAAGTCCGCTTCGCCGACGCGGCCTCCGCCAAAGGCTGGGACAGCCTCGCCCAACAGGCCAGGGAGAACACCTACCGCGCCTGGACCACCATGCGCACCGACCCCCGACCGGTCACCGAGACACCTCGGCACCACCGGCTCAAGGGCAGCCTGGCGCACGGCACCCACCGCGGACAGACCTGCGAGCAGTGGCAGATCGAGGTGACCGGCGGCGGCCGCATCTGGTACCTGCTGGACACAGCCCGTGACACCTGTTGGATCACCTTCGCAGGCACGGGACATCCACGAGCCACAGACCGCCGCTGAACCGGCACGGCGAAGTACACCGCGAAGGCGGTGCGGCACGGGATCTCCTTACGGTGGCCGCAAGCGCCGTGCCAACCTGCGGCCCCAGGCCTGGCTCGGCGCTTCGACGTAACGGTGGGTCAGCAGGCACAGGGGCAGCAGTACGCCGAAGAACGCCACTTCGAGCGCGAGGCTGTCCTGCCGCCGCCGGCCGATCGTGCAGTCGATCACTGCCAGCAGCACCGGATGCACCAGGTAGATCGAGTAGCTGATCGTTCCCAATGCGGTGAGTATCCGCGGTATGCGCCGGCGGCGAGACAAAAGTGCGGCGCCGAAGGTGACCACAGCCAGAAGGAAGGCGAGGATCCAGCCGCGCCGCGTGAAGTGGTCGTCGTCGCCGTACCGGTACGCACTCGCCACAGCACACGCGATCACCATGACGGCAGTGCTGGCTGCGCAGCGCCAGGTGCTCTGACCGTTCTCGGCACGGTAGACGGCGGTGCCGAGGAACATCACGGCGAGGATCACCAGGCCCTCCCACAGAGGGACCGTGCCGTTGAACAGGACCAGGACGAGCGCCAGCACCCCGCCCAACACACCCCCGAATCCCCGGAGTACGGGTGACCTGGCGCTCGCACAGCAGATGGCGACGCCCATGGCAATCGAGGAGACCGCGATCAGCGGGCCCGTGCCGGCCAGGCCGGACAGGGCGGAGGTCGGCAGCGCAACCCCTGCCATCACGCTCACGGCGGCCAGCACGGCCATGATGACTGCGACCGCTGCCGTCTGCCGGTGAAGGCGGACCGTGAACAGAGCGACGACCAGGAAGTAGAAGGACATCTCGTAGGAGAGCGTCCACAGGACGAGCAGGAGATTCGGTGTCCCCAGTAACTCCTGGAGCATGGTGACGTGGGCTACGGCAACGCCGGCAGCGCTCTGCTGACCGAAGTCACGCATCTCCGCGATGCCCAAGAGGTTGGCGGCAAGGAACACAGTGACCACAGCCGCCCACAGTGGGTACACACGGAAGATCCGTCCGATCCAGAACGTCCGGACGCAGCCCCGTCGTTCCAGCGAAGCGGGGATGATGTAGCCGCTCACCAGGAAGAACACCATGATGCCGTAGCGGCTGGTGTTGAACTGCGGCATCAGCTCCCTCCGGAAGTCCGCCATGAAGGTGTACGACGAGTGGTCGAACACCACGACGAGTGCCGCGATGCCGCGCAACGCGTCCAGCCAGCCCAGCCGCGACGGACCGGCCCTCGAAACGGTCATCCGTGATCGCGAAGTGGCGGCACTTGAATGTCCTGGTGAAGCGGGGACCTGGGGCGGCGATGACATACGTAGACGGAGTCCTCTTCAGTGAGCTGTTCGTTGGGCTTGTCGTGAAGCGGGGTGCCGGTGCGGACCGCAACGGGCGGGGGAGATCACCAAGCCTTCGATCCGGCCGACGTGCCGAGGATCAGCAAGGCGTTTCCCGCAGAGCGGCCCCCCGTCGCTCGCATCACCGAGTTCAGCGGCCGGCGCATTGTTCGGCACTACCGATCTCCCGGCCGAACAATGGAACGGGGCGCTAAGAGGCGCATGGATCGGCTGCCTGCTCTGATGCGGGGCAGCTGGAGGGGGTGCAGGTGTGGCGGGGCGTCGTGAGGTGCCGGTGGATCCGACGGCGGGTCCGGTGCAGCGGTTCGCGTTCGAGTTGCGCAAGCTGAGGGCGGAGGCGGACGGGATCACCTACCGGTCGTTGGCTCAGCGGGCGGGCTACTCGGTGACCACGCTGTCCCAGGCGGCGGCCGGCGAATTGTTGCCGACGCTGCCCGTGGTCCTGGCCTATGTACGGGCCTGCGGCGGTGAGGCGGCGCAGTGGGAGGCCCGGTGGAAGGAGGCGGTGGAGGAATTCGCCCGTGACGGCTCCCGGGACGAGGACGGATCACGCACGCCGTACCGGGGCCTGGCACGGTTCGAGACCGGGGACAGCGGTCTGTTCTTCGGCCGGGAACAGCTCACCGCCGACCTGGTCGACCTGCTACGCCGTCGGCGGTTCGCCGCGGTCTTCGGCCCCTCCGGCAGCGGCAAGTCCTCCCTGCTGCGGGCCGGCCTGATACCCGCCCTCCGGCAGGCTCAGGAGCCGGACCTGCGCCCTGCCGCCATCCGGATCCTGACCCCTGGCGAACGCCCCGCCCGCACCCACGCGCCCATCCTCACCCCCGCAGTTCCCGGCGATGGCAGCGCCGGGACGGACACGTTCCTGGTCGTCGACCAGTTCGAAGAGGTCTTCACTCTCTGCCACGATGCCGCCGAGCGTGCCCGCTTCATCGACCTGCTGCTGTCCGCCCGGCGGCCCGAAAGCCGCTTACGGGTGCTGCTGGCGGTGCGCGGCGACTTCTACGGCCGCTGCGCCGAGCACCGCGACCTCGCTGACGCACTGCGCGACGCCAACCTCCTGGCCGGTGCGATGAGCCCTGCGGAACTGCGCGACGCCGTCGTCAAACCGGCCACGGCCGCCGGACTGGCCGTGGAACGCGCCCTTACCACCCGGCTTGTCAAGGAGGTCGCGGACGCTCCGGGCGGACTGCCGCTGCTGTCCCACGCCTTGCTGGAGACCTACGGCCGCCGCCGCGGCAAGACACTGACCATGGCGGGTTACGAGGCGGCCGGATGCCTGGACGGCGCGATCGCCAAGACCGCCGAGAAGGTCTACGGCCGGTTCACCGAAGATCAGGCGGCTGCCGCCCGCCGGGTGTTGCTGCGCCTCGTCGCCCCCGGAGGGGGGTCCCCCCGTTCGAGCGAAGCCGAGAGTGGGGGAGGCACTCCAGACACCCGCCGGCCCGTCGAGCGCGCGGAGCTGCCCGGCACAGGCCGGGACGACACTGCCCCGGTGGTGGAGGCACTCGCCGGGGCGCGGCTGCTCACCCTCGACGGCGACACGGTCGAGATGGCCCACGAGGCACTGATCACGGCCTGGCCCCGGCTGCGCGGGTGGATCGAGGAAGACCGCGAACGTCTGCGTGTGCACCGGAACCTGACCGAAGCGGCCCACGCGTGGCAGGAACTGGGCCGCGAACAGGGCGCCTTGTACCGAGGAAGCCGTCTCGCCGCCGCCCAGGAACACTTCGGCAACGCACCGCGCGCGGACCTGACCGACTTGGAGCACGCCTACCTCGACGCAAGCCGCGCCCACGAGCAGAAGGACCGTCGCCGGTACCGGCTGGTGCTCACCGCGGTCACCGTGGCCCTGTGCCTCGCCCTCGTCGCCGTCGGCCTCGCCGTGGGGCAGTGGCAGAGCGCTGTCACCGCCCAGCACCTGGCCCAGTCCCGGCAACTGGCCGCCCAGGCCGGCGCACTGCTGGACACCGACCCCGATCGCGCCTCACTGCTCGCCGTCCGGGCCTACCGCACCAGCCCGACCCGCGAAGCCACCGCCGCCCTGTACGCCGCCGCTGCGCTGCCGCTGCGCAAGCGCCTGACCAGCGGCACCGAACCCGTGCAGTCCATCGTCCTCAGCCCGGACGGACACACCCTCGCCGCCCAGAGCCCGGACGGCAAAGTGCGGATCTGGAACCTGCCCGAAGGCCGGCTTCGACGGACGTTCACCGGCGACCACATCGACGAAGTCCTGGCGTTCAGCCCCGACGGACGCACCCTCGCCGTCGCTACCGCCGACAACACCGGCGGGATGGAGCTGTGGGATCCGGTCGCAGGCAGGAAACTCAGAACCTTCACCGTCCCCGACGGTGCGGTGGGCGGGGCCGCTTTCAGCCCTGACGGTCGTACCGTGGCCGCCGCCTCCTCGGCGGCCGTACGGGTGTGGGACGTGGCCACCGGCCGCAAGCGGCACAGTTTCACTGGTCTCCCGGACCCACAGGCGGTCGCTTTCGGCCCTGACGGACGTACCGTCGCCGCGGTGAGCCTCAGCGGACTGGTGCGGGTGTGGGACGTGGCCACTGGGCGCACCCGGACCGCCCACGACAGCCAGGTTGAGGGCGCCGCGGTGGCGGCTTTCACGCCTGACGGCCGGACCTACGCGCTTGTCCGCGCCGACGGTTCGGTGCAACTGCGGGAGGTGGCCACCGGCAAGGTCCGGCGCACCATCAGGGACGGTTCCGTTCATGAGGACGAACTGGCCTTCGCCCCGGACGGGCGGACCCTCGCCATCCCGGGTCCGGGTGACAAGGTGCGGCTGTGGGACACCGTCTCCGGTGAGTTGCGGGCCACCATGACCGCCGGCCACCGCGGATCCGGGGCCGCGGAGGTGGCCCTCGGCGCGGACGGCCGCACCCTGGTGACCAGCAGCACATCTGACCCCGCCATCCGCGTCCACCGCCTTTCCGCCGATCGCCCGCAGACCACTCTGCCGGGCCAGGACGGCACGTACGTCGCAGACATGGCATTCAGTCCGGACGGACGCACCATGGGCACGGTTCGCCAAGGGCCGCCAGGCCGTGGCTCGGTAGAGCTGTGGGATGTCAGTACCGGCGACCGCGAAGCTTCACTCGCGCTCGATGCCGCCCCGGCACCCGGTGGACAGCAACTGCCTTTCCCGGTTTCCCGCCTCGGGGTTGTGGGGTTCAGCCCGACCGGGCGCGCCCTGGCTGCAAGGGTCGCCGAGAACGGGGTGATCGAGGTCCGGGATGTCGCCACGGGCCGCCTTCGACGGAGCCGTGCCCTGGACGTCGGCGACACAGCGGTCTTCAGTCCCGACGGGACCCGGCTCGCCTTCGTCGGCGAGAAGGGATCGGTGCGGATCTGGCACCTCTCGACCGGCGCGCTGCACACCGCCCGTACCGGCCACGGCCAATCCGTCAGGGCGTTGGCCTTCACTCCGGACAGCCGCACCCTTGCCGTCGTGGACATCGAGTCGGGCGGCGAACAGGTCAGGCTGCTCGACGCCGCGACGGGGCGCGCACAGCGCACCATCAAGCCGAGCACCGGGAGCATGCTGTCCCTCGCGTTCAGCCCGGACGGCCACACCCTGGCCACAGCAGGCGGCAGTAACGGATCCCTGAGGACATGGGATGCGCGCACCGGTCAGCTCCAGAACAGTCTCAGTGTCAGCGGTGAGGTGGCGTCGCTGGCTTTCAGCCCTGACGGACGCACGCTGGCCGCAGGCACCGTCAGAGGAGTCCAGCTGTGGGACCTCGCCACCAGTCAGACCAGAATCACCCTGCCGACCCGCCCGGTCGCAGAAGTGGCGTTCAGCCCGGACGGACGGACCCTGGCCGTCGGAACGGGCAGCTCCGTCGGGCTGTGGAACGTCGACCTGCCCGACCCGGCCCGCGCGATCCGCAATCTGTGTGAGGCCATCGATGGGAAGAGGTCAGCCCCGAAATGGCCCCCGCACCTCATACGTGATCCCGCCCGACGAACTCCCGCTGGTGCCCCGCTGGCTGGAGAAGTACAGGCGGGTGCCGTCAGGGGAGAAGGCCGGGCCGGTGATCTCCGAGGCTGACTGGCCGTCGATGCGCAGGAAGGGGGCGATCACGTCGTCCGGGGTGATGACGCAGATCTCCATGGTGCCGCCGTCCTCGGCGACGAACAGGTCGCCGGAGGAGGTGCCGGTGATGTTGTCGACGCCGGTGAGGGGGGCGGTGCCGGAGGTGACGAGGGAGTCGTCGTAGGCCAGCTCGTAGGTGTTCGCGGTCAGGTTGAGCTGCCAGACGCGGTTGTCGCCCTTCGTGGTGAACCAGACCGTGTCGTCGGCGTAGTGGCAGCCCTCGCCGCCGTTGAAGGACTTGGAACCGGAGACCTGGGTGCGGGTGGTGGTGGGGGAGCCGTCCGGGTCGGGGATGTCGGCCCAGGTGAACGAGCCCGACGTGGCGCTGCCCGCGACCATGACCTGGAGCTTGCCGGCGGACAGGTCGCCCCAGGTCGCCGGGATGAAGCGGTAGAAGCGGCCGTTCGTCTCGTCCTCGGTCAGGTAGACCACCTTGCGGACCGGGTCCGCGGCCGCGGCCTCGTGCTTGAAGCGGCCCATCGCGTCCCGGCGCACCGCGGGCTGCACGCCCCAGGGATCCGTCTCGTAGACGTAGCCCAGCGACACCTCCTCGCAGGACAGCCAGGTGTTCCACGGCGTCCTGCCACCCGCGCAGTTCTGCCGGGTCCCGGACAGGACGCGATAGGCGGAGTTGATGGCACCCGTCGACGAGAACCGCACCGCGCTCGCGCCGCCCGACGGGTTGATCTCCGAGTTGGAGACGTAGATCCAGCCCGTGTCGTCCGCGTAACAGGCGCCGCCGTCCGGGGCGTTGTGCCAGGTGTACGACGTTCCGGTGACCGTCTGGCCGGAACGGGCGATCACCCGGCTGGTGAAGCCGCTCGGGAGGCGGACGCCGTTCGTGTCCGGTGCGCCGAGCGCGCCGTAGGGGCCCGTGCCGGGCTGGGCGGGGGCCGCGTAGGCGGCGCCGCGCCACAGGGTTCCGCCCAGCACGGCCGAGGAGCCGCCGACCGCGGCCGCACGCAGGAAGGTACGACGTTCCACGCTTGCTCCAGGTGTGTCGTGACCGGCCCGCCGCCGATCGGCGGCGGGGTCGCGCGGTCACGGACCTTAGGCGATCGGGGTAGACGTGTCATGGACGCGTCGTGAATTGGGTGAACGGCCCACATGGCCACCGCCACCGGTCACCGACGGCTCCCGGCTCACCGACGTTTCCCGATTCACCGACGGACTCACCGACGGCTCCCGGCCGAGCCGCGGTGCGGGCTCCCGGCGGCGCGGGCTCGTTCGGCCCGCAGTGGGACCACCGGGCGGCGGCTGTGCGGACGGCAGGCGGATGACCACGTCCAGGCCGCCGGTGCCGGCGGTACGCAGGCTCGCCTCGCCGCCGCTGGCGTGCGCGAGCCGTTGGACCAGGGCGAGGCCGAGGCCCGTACCTCCCTTGGGGGCGCCCGGCGCGCGCCAGAACCGGTCGAAGGCGCGGGCGCGTTGCTCCGCCGTCATGCCCGGACCCTCGTCGGCGACGTGCAGGTCGACCCAGGACGGGCGGGTGCGGGCGTCGCGCAGCGCGCGCCGGGACGGGGTGTGCGTACGCAGTTCGATGGTCACCGTGGTGGCGGGCGGGGAGGCCCGCAACGCGTTGGAGAGCAGGTTGTCGAGGATCTGCTCGAGGGACCCCGGCAGCGCGAGGACCGAGCCCTCACCGCCCGCGAACAGCACCAGGGAGACGCCCTGCCGGGCGAAGAGCGGCGCCCAGGTGTGGTGGCGTTCCGCGCAGACCGCGCCGATGTCTACCGGCCCCGGCGTCGCCGCGTCCTCCTCCAGCCTGGCCATCGCCAGCAGTCCCTCGACCATCCGGGCCAGCCGGTCCGTCTCGGTGACGGCGGCGGTGAGGCTGGAGCGGCCACGGTCGGAGATGTTCGGCTCCAGGTTCTCCAGGCGCAGCCGCAGTGCCGCGAGAGGGGTCTTGAGCTGGTGCGAGGCCTCGCCCGCGAACGCGTGCTGGGAGTCCAGGAGATGGGCGAGGCGGGCCGCCGTACGGTTGAAGGCGGCGGCCAGGCTGCGGACCTCGGGCGGGCCCTTGGTCACCGTCACCGTCACCGGGGCCGCGCGGCCACCGAACGCCAACTCGTGGGTGGCGCGCTCCAGTTCGCGGATCGGGCGACCGGTCCAACGGGCGATGGCGAACGCCGCGAAGGTGACCGCGGTGAGGACGCCGAGACCGCCGAGGGCGAGCAACAGCCAGATGTGGTGGACGCGTTCGTGCACCGTCCGGGTCGGCACCGTGAGCCACACGGCGCCCTCCGGCCGGACACTGTGGCCGACGGGCGCGGCGACCGACAGGTACTGGACTCCACCGATGGTGGAGGTGCGGACGTCCACCGTGGACGTGCCGCGCAGCGCCGCCGCGATGCCCGGGCGGGAGGCCAGCGACTGCGAGGTCTGGGCGGAGAGCGGGTGCGAGGTGGCCAGGGGGGTGCCGGTACCGTCGACGACCACCACCTTCCCGCCGATCCGGGTGGCGCAGTGCACCACCCGGCCGGGCAGGTCCTGCGCGGCCCGCCCGGCGGCCAGGGACAGTGCCGCGTACGCCGAGACCGACTCGGCCTCGTCCTTCGCCGCGGTGACCACCCGCTCCCGCTCACCGCGCGAGTACAGGAAGCCGAGCGGGATCTCCAGGCAGAGCAGGACGAGCGCCGCCAGGCTGAGATAGCTGACCAGCAGTCGGCGGGTCACGGCCGCGCGTCCCAACTGGAGTGCGGGCCCACGGTCGGCTGGCTGCGCGAGCTTTCGGCGGACCTGGAGGGTGATTTGTCGAAGGGACGGAAGTGCCGGCTGTCGTAGGCCCGGGGTTGCGGACCGTCGTGGGGCCGAGGGCCCTGCGGACCGTTGTGGGGCTGAGGGTCGTGCGGACCGTCGTAGGGCTGAGGGTCGTGCGGACCGTCGTAGGGTCGGGGGTGGTGCGATCCGTCGAAGGGACGGATGTGCGGGCCCTCGTCCGGTCCGGTGTGCGGGCCGCCGAACGGCCCGCCGTGCACGCCCCCACCCGACCCGACGTGCGCGGCGTCGTTCGGCCCGGTGTGCACCGCCAGCCGGAAGCCGACCCCGCGCAGGGTCTGGATCCACCCGGGGTGGCCCAACTTCCTTCGCAGGGCGGCGACATGGACGTCCAGCGTCTTCGTCGGGCCCTCGTAGTGCGGGTCCCACACCCGGTCCAGGATCTGCTGCCGGGAGCAGACCGCGCCCGGGTCCTCGGTGAGCAGCGCCAGCAGGTCGAACTCCTTCGGGGTGAGCGAGACCGGCACCTCGCCGACCCAGACCTGCCGGGTGCGGCGGTCGACGACCAGGGGGCCGGGCTCGTCCGACGACGCCGCCGCGACCGGCGCCGGCATCGGTTCCGGCCGGGACGGCGTCGGCTTGGGCGCTCCCTGCCGTGTCCCTTGGACCGTCCCTGGGGCCGTCCCCTGCGCCGCTCCCGCGCCTTGCGTCGCCCATTGGGTCCGCCGCGTCACCGCCCTTACTCGTGCCACCAACTCCCGTACACTGAAAGGTTTCGCCAGGTAGTCGTCGGCGCCCAGCTCCAGGCCCAGCACCCGGTCGGCCTCCTCTCCGCGCGCGCTGAGGATGAGGATGGGAACGTCGGAGACCTGGCGGATGCCCCGGCAAACGTCGATGCCGTCCATGTCCGGCAGCCCCAGGTCGAGCAGGACGACATCGCCGTAGGGACCTCTCAGGCCGTCGGTGCCGGTGGCCACGTGATCGACCGTCAGCCCGAAGTGTCCGAGCCCCTCGGCCAGCGGTTCGGCGATCGTCTCGTCGTCCTCGATGAGCAGCACTCGTAGGCCCATGCGCCCCGTCTCTCCATGAATACGTGAATCGGTGTGAATCCAGGCAGCCCGTATCTGCATTTCGGCATTTCGCATCCTGGCACCGACACGCTACAAGACGACAGTACCCGTGCGCGCCCCGACAAAGAATGTTCAATTCCTGTCCGGGCTCTGGGGTTCACTTAACCTTCCGCTGGTGTGCGCTCCCCTACGGTGTGGTCAACGGAACGAACTCCCTGATGAGGCGGCTGAGTTGAAGGCACTGTTGGATCGCGCCCGCACATTCACGCAGCGGGTCGAAAGTGAGCGCGGAGAATACCGGAAACTGGCCGACGGGCAATATCCCGAGGCGCTCTTCATTACCTGCTCGGACTCGCGGGTGATACCCGCACTCATAACCGGCGCCCGGCCCGGTGAGATATTCGAACTGCGGAACGCGGGCAATATCGTCCCGTCGTACGGGCGGCCGGGGGCGTCGGGTGAGGCCGCCACCATCGAGTACGCGCTGGAGGTGCTCGGGGTTCAGGACATCGTCGTGTGTGGTCACTCACACTGCGGGGCGATGGGCGCGCTGAACTCCGGCGACGACCTGACCGCGCTGCCGGGCGTGGACGCCTGGCTCGACCTGGCCCGCCCCGACCTGGCCGGGGTGCTCACCGGCACGTCCGGCACCTCGGCGACCTCCCCGGCCCCTTCCCTGTCGGACGTGGCGCAGCGCAACGTCGTCAACCAGCTGGCTGCGGTGCGTAGTTACCCGATCGTGCGGCAGCGGCTGGAGGAGGACCGGCTGCGGCTGCACGGCTGGTACTACGAGATCGACACCGGGCGGGTGTACGAACTCGACGACGACGGCAGCTTCCGGGTGCACACCGGATGAGCGGGGCGCACGCGCGGGGCCGGGCGTGGGGCGGGCCGCCGACCGCGACCAGGAACGCGGCGAACGCGGTGAACGAGATGACCGCAACGAACACGTCGTACGCGACGGACATGACGAAGCCGCCGCCAACGCCGACGGCGGCAGAAGCAGCGACAGCAGCGGAGGCGGACACCCCGGCGTCCCGCCCCGGCAAGGGTCCCAAGGCCGACCTCGGCACCGACATCACCGCCTCCCTCGTCGTCTTCCTGGTCGCGCTGCCGCTGTGCATCGGCGTGGCCGTCGCCTCCGGGGTGCCGCCCGAGCTGGGGATCATCTCCGGGGTGATCGGCGGGTTGGTGGTCGGGGCGGCGCGAGGCAGCACGCTCCAGGTCAGCGGGCCCGCCGCCGGACTCGCCGCGCTGGTCGCGGAGACCGTCGGGGAGCACGGCGTGGCCATGCTCGGGGTGATCGTGCTGTGCGCCGGGATCCTGCAGATCGTCCTCGGGCTGGTCCGGCTCGGCCGGATGTTCCAGGCGATCTCCCTCGCCGTGGTCCAGGGCATGCTGGCCGGCATCGGACTGCCGCTGATGTTCAGCCAGGCCTACCCGATGGCCGACAGCAAGGCGCCCGGCGTCCCGATCGAGAACATGGCCGGGATCCCCGGGCTGGTCGCGGACATCCTGACCGACCGGCAGGCGATGATCGCCACGCTGCTCGGCGTCGTCACCATCGTGTTGAGCTTCGTGTGGAAGAACGTGCCCGGGCCGGCGAAGAAGATCCCGGCCGCGCTGGTCGCCGTCGGTATCGGTATCGCGGTCGCGGCGCTGCCCGGGGTGGACGTCAAAACCCTCCAGGTCGGCAATCTGCTCGCGTCCGTGCAGGTGCCGGGCGCCGAGCAGTTCGCCCGGCTGACGGACGGGGCGATCATCACGTCCATCCTCACCTTCACGGTGATCGCCTCCGCGGAGAGCCTGTTCACGGCGGCCGCGGTGGACCGTATGCACAGCGGCCCGAAAACCCGCTACAACACCGAGCTCATCGCCCAGGGCGCCGGGAACACCGTCGCGGGTGTCCTGGGCGCGCTGCCCATCACGGCCGTGGTCGCCCGCAGTTCGGCCAACGTCCAGGCAGGCGCGAAGACCCGGCTGTCCCGGACGCTGCACGGGCTGTGGCTGCTCGCCTTCGCGATGCTGCTGCCGCAGGTGCTCGCGCTGATCCCGATCTCGGTGCTGGCCGGCGTTCTGGTGCACAGCGGCTGGAAACTGTTCGGGCCGGCGGAGTTCCCGAAGATGTGGCGCCAGGACCGCGGCGAGTTCGCGGTGATGACCCTCACCACGCTGGTCATCGTGGCCACCGCGCTGCTGGAGGGCGTCCTGATCGGGCTCGCCGCGGGGATCGTGCTGGCCGCGCTCAGGATGTCGCAGACGGTGATCCGGCAGCATGTCGAGGACGACACCGCCAAGGTCGTCATGGCCGGCAACGCGACCTTCCTGCGCCTGCCGAAGGTCATCGAGGCCCTGGAGGCCGCGGCGGCCTCCGGTAAACCGAGGATCCGCCTCGACCTGACCGGCGTCACCCACCTGGACCACGCCTGCCGCAGCCAGATCGAGGAGTTCACCACGCAGCAGCGGGGGAGCGGGCTACGGGTGGAACTGCTGATGCCGGGTCCGGCAACAGGTCAGGCCACGCCCGACCCGATGGAGGAGCAGGCACCCGTACGACCCCCGGCGCCCACCCCAACCCCCACCCACGATCACCACGCCACCGCCTTCGCCCCGAGCCCCGACGTGGGCCCGGGCCCCGATGCCGAATGGTTCTACCTGGACACCCGTCCCCTCCCGGACGATTACGCCGGGCGCCCCCCGCTCGTAAGCTGAACCGACCGTTCAGCCGAGGGAGGTCGGGCATGTCCGGCTGGAGCGCGAAGGACGTCCCGGACCAGAGCGGCCGGGTCGCCGTCGTCACCGGAGCCAACAGCGGCATCGGGTACGTCACCGCTCGGGAGCTCGCCCGCCGGGGCGCCCGGGTGGTGCTGGCGTGCCGCAGCGAGGCCCGGGGCGCCGAGGCGGCCGGCCGGCTGGCCGCCGAGGTCCCGGGCGCACGGGCGGAGCTGGTCCGGCTGGACCTGGCGGACCTGACCTCCGTACGGGAGTTCGCGGACGGCTTCTCCTACGACCGGCTCGACCTGCTCGTCAACAACGCGGGCGTGATGGCGCTGCCGTACGCGACGACGGCCGACGGGTTCGAGACGCAGTTCGGTGTGAACCACCTGGGTCACTTCGCGCTCACCGGGCGGCTGCTGCCCAGGATGCTCGGCACCCGGGGCGCGCGGGTGGTGACCGTCGCCAGCGCGGCGCACGTGCTGTCCAACATCGACCTCACCGACCTCAACAGCGAGCGCCGCTACCGCCGTTGGACGGCCTACGCCCGCTCCAAGACCGCCAACCTGCTGTTCACCCACGAGCTGGCGCGCAGGCTGGCCGCTCACGGTTCGGACGTGGTCGCGGCGGCGGCCCACCCCGGGTACGCCGACACCAACCTCCAGAGCGCGGCGCCCCGGATGTCCGGCCGTAAGGGCAGCGAGCGGTTCATGCGGATCGGCAACCGGTACTTCGCCCAGTCCGCCGAGGAGGGCGCGCTCCCCACGCTCTACGCGGCGACCGCGCCCGACGTACGCCCCGACTCGTTCACCGGACCGTCCCTGGCGATGTGGCGCGGGGCCCCGGGACGGTCCCGGCGGGCTCCGTGGACCCTCGACGACCGTGCGGGTGAGCTGCTGTGGGGTGCTTCCGAGCAGCTCACGGGGGTGACGTACGAGGCGCTGAAGGCCTGACGGGCCGGGCGGGCACGGGGTGCCCGGCGCAGGCGTCGTGCATGGTGTGCAGCCGACGCAGGTCCTGTAACGCCGCCATCGGGAACGCGTGCTCCAGCCACAACTCGAGGTAGCCGTCCTCGCCGTGCCGCTCCAGGGCCCCCTCGGCCGCCCGCAGGACCGCATGGGCCAGCTCGGCCCGGGCATGCGTGGACCGCCATGCCAACTCGCCCGCCGAATCCGGGAGGCCCGGGCTCACGGCGAGGTCCTGGAACTCATAGATCGACAGCACCACGGTCGTCTCGTCCGTGCGACGCAGGACCCAGCGGATCTCCGTCGGCTCGGCGTCGAAGAAGAACCTCTCCGTGCGCCACGGACCGTAGAGGGACGTCATGCCGAACAGGAGGTCGGCGAGGGCGTCGGTGAGGTAGCCGAAACGGAACGACTTCGCCGAGACCCCGTCGGCGAGCTCACATGAGGCCCAACCGCTGGAGCTCACTGTCCAGGTGAACCGCAGTGCCACAACGGCTGTACCCCCGTGCCGGTCCGATGGTCGCCGACCATTATCGATCAGGCGGCCCCGGCTGCCCCCCCCATTACCGTCTTCGTAGCCCCGCAACGGGGTTACCGGCCTTCGGAGTTGGCATGACTACCTCCCCTTGTCGAGTGCATGGCCTGGGGG